>JBASIS010000227.1:0-2499 GCA_049654905.1 Chromatiaceae bacterium | reverse complement strand
CTCATAGAGTAGGCGGGCTGCCGTCAGATCGGCAGGGTCGCCGGTCTTGTCCAGGTAGGTGGCCAGGTTGTTGAGGCTCAGGGCCGTGGCCGGATGGGTCGGCCCCAGGGCATGTTCGTTGATCGCCAAGGCGCGCTCGTAGAGGGGGCGGGCCGCCGCCCGATCCGCGGGGTCACCGCTGTTATCCAGGTAGAGGGCCAGATTGTTAATGCTTGTGGCCGTGTTCGGGTGTAACGGACCAAAAGCCTGTTCTGCGATCGCCAGGGCGCGCTCATAGATGGGGCGGGCCGCCGCCCGATCGGCGGGGTCGCCGCTGTTACCCAGGTAGAGGGCCAGATTATTGATGCTTGTGGCCGTGTTCGGGTGCAACGGACCCAAAGCCTGTTCGGAGATCTTCAGGATACGCTCAAATAGGGATCGGGCCACCGCCCGGTCACTGGGGTCGCTGGTATTATCCAGGCAGCAAGCCAGGTTGCTGAGGCTACTGGCTGTGTCCGGGTGGGTTGGACCCAATGCCCGTTCCCGGATAGCCAGGGCGCGCTCATAGAGTGGACGAGCCGCCATCAGATTGGCTGGGTCGCCGGTTTCTTCCAGGGAGTAGGCCAGATTGTTGAGGCATGTGGCCGTGTCCGGATGCATCGGCCCCAGGACCTGTTCGTAAATCGCCAGGGCCCGCTCAAAGAAGGGGCGGGCCGCCGCCCGATCGCTGGGGTCGCCGGTATTCCCCAAGAAGAAGGCCAGGTTGTTGAGGCTCCGGGCCGTGTCCGGGTGGGTTTGACCCAAGGCCTGTTCTCGAATCGCCAGGGCGCGCTCATAGAGTAGGCGGGCTGCCGTCAGATCGGCAGGGTCGCCGGTCTTGTCCAGGTAGGTGGCCAGGTTGTCGAGGCTCTGGGCTGTGTGCGGGTGGACTGGGCCCAGGGCCTGTTCCCGGATTGCCAGGGCGCGCTCGTAGAGGGTACGCGCCGCCGCACGGTCGGCGGGTGCGCCGCTCTTACCCAGGTATACAGCCAGGTTGTTGAGGCTCAGGGCCGTTGTCGGATGGGTCGGCCCCAGGTCCTGTATGTAGATTGCCAGGGCACGCTCATGGAGAGGAAGGGCCGCTGCCAGGTCGGCGGGGTCGCCGGTCTCCGACAGGTAGACGGCCAGGTTTGAGAGGCTCTGGGCCGTGCGCGGATGGACTGGGCCCAGAGCCTCTTCCCGTATCGCCAAGGCACGCTCATAGAGGGAGCGGACAGTGGGATAATCCGCCATGTCATGACACACTAAACCCAATAGGTTCAGTGTGTCAGCCAGTTTAAGGTCTTCCTCCGGCAACTGGCGCTCCTGCACGGCCAGCAGGTCCTCGGTGAGCCGCCGGGGTAAGCGGTAGCGGTCATAGGCCAGCTTTTGCATCCAGCCCGCCAAGCCCAGGATGTCATCAGTGCCCTGCACCAAGGCCGTGGCATCAAAAGCGACTATTTCCGCTTGCCAGCGGGCAGCCAGTTCGGCCTTTTCCCCCTCGTCGAGTCCAGTCAGGGCCGCCAAGGTAATTCCGTTATCAATGTCATACAGGTGAGCCGGCACGCGCAACCGCCCCAAGTCCGCCACCAACCGTGCCCGATAGCTCGGTTGCGACCCGCCTGCCAAGGCCGCCAACTGGGTGATCTGATGCAAAGCCTCACTGGCCCCCCGCACCGCCACGTCGCCCCAATCCTGCCCATACCCCGGCTGAAAATAGGCATAGAGGTGCTCGCGGATCGCCACCTCCCCCGCCTCGGCCAAGGCCACCGCGCCAAAGAGGCGATGCATGGATGCCCGCCGACCGTCCTTGGTGAGCAGGAAGGGCTGGAAATTAGTCAGCAGGCGGGACAGGTGTATCTGGGGTAGCCGGGGCTGACCCGTATCCGCGGCGCGCGGGTCCGTGGGCAGCCCCAACAGATCCGCCAGTTGGTTCTCGGTCAGTCCGGCGTGGGCGGCGCCGAGCAGGGCCATGCAGCGGACCGCTAGATCGGGCTGTTCCGGGCGGGCGTTATCGGGGTCACGCAGGAAGGCGTGCAGGAACAGATGCCCGGCATCGGGCTGGGCGAGGATGTCCTGGACGGTGGTGGCCAGGGTCTCGTGGCGGGCATCGAGACGCAGTTTCTCTAAGGCTAGTGTGAGGAAGAGCGGGCTACCGCTCTGCGGAGCCTGGGCCAGGATGTCGGCCAGGGCGGGGGCGAGGCCCTTGCTGTAGCGGGCCAGGGTGGCGCGGATGAGGTCGGCGCGCAGGTCGGCGCTGAGTGGGGGGACGTCAAGGATCTCGGTGTCGCGGGCCGCGGCCCACGCCGGGGTGCCGGCGGCGGTGCCAAGGACCGTGGCGCTGGGACCGAGGATCTCCGGGCGCAGCAGGCTGAGGTCCTGGCCGCCGTCGGCCAGTTGATCCAGGGCGTCAAGGAGGAGGATATAGCGACAGCCCTGACGGGTGGCGGCGTAAGCGAACCAGGTGGAGAGGCTCTCGGCCCGTTCGTTGGGGGACGCGGG
>JBASIS010000226.1:0-27637 GCA_049654905.1 Chromatiaceae bacterium | reverse complement strand
CGCCGCCGCCGCGCGAGCCGCTACCCTGGCGGAGGTGACCCAGCGGGCCGCGCCCGCACCCGCGCCGCCACCGGAGCGCGAGGACCGGGCCTTGATCCATCGCGCCATCTTGGCCGACCTGGAGGATCTCGGTATCCCCACCGAGACGGCGAAGCGGCTCATCTCCGCCATCCCCCGCGGGCAGATATTCCACCTGGCGATCACCTATTGAGGAGTTATCCCGATGAAAGCCGATAAATGGGGCACCCCCAGCGAGAACATTCGTTTCGCCGCCCACTGGCTGCCCGCCACCGCCGCCAAGCTGGCGGGTAAGGTCGTGCGCTGTAGCGACTGCCACGACTTTACCGCTGGACCCGGGTCGCACGTGTAAACCGGCCCCTACTGCGAGCACCTGGAGCTTGCCACCCGGCAAGGCGCCTGGTGCAGCCACTGGCGCGAGCGCCAGCCATGAGCCAGGTCCTCGCCGCCCTGGCCGAGCGCCAGGTCCCCGGCTTTAGGCGCGCCCAACCAGACTTGTTTTGATCACCGGAGGAACTGCACATGTCACGCTCACTCAACCGCGCCCAGATCATCGGCAACCTCGGCACCGAGCCCGAACTGCGCGCCCTGGCTTCTGGTATGTCCGTCTGCCGGCTGTCGGTCGCCACCTCGGAGAGCTGGAACGACAAGAACACCGGCGAAGCCCGAGAAGAGACCGAATGGCACCGCATTACCCTATGGGGGAAATTGGCGGAGATCGCCAGTCAGTACCTGCACAAGGGCGACAAGGTGTTCATCGAGGGCAAGATCAAGACGCGCAAATGGCAGGACCAATCCGGCCAGGACCGCTATTCCACCGAGATCAGCGCCGATCAGATGCTGATGCTGGGCGGACGGCCCCCGAACGAGAGCTATGGCCAGCAACAGACCTATTACCAGCCCGCGCCACCGGCCAACCCGCCCCGGCCGGCAGCGCCACCGGCTCCACCGCGGCCCAACTACCCGGCACCCGCCCGGCAGCGCTTCATGGACCCACCGGCCGGCCTGAACTTCGATGACGACATCCCCTTCTGAGCCATGGACGCCCCGCACCTTCTGAGCCTGGAGACCGCCGCCGACCGGCTGGCGGTCTCCACCCGCACCCTGCGCCGCCTGCTGGCGGCCGGGGATCTGCCCTCGGTCCGCATCCGCGCGGCCCGCCGCATCCTGGCCAGCGATTTAAGCGCTTACATTGCCAGCCGTAGCACTGGCAGTGATAATTCCCCCGGGGTGGCGGTAAACGGAGAGACCACATGCCACGAAAACAAGTACGCGACCAAGACGGGATCTACAAACGGGCGGACTCGCCCTATTGGTGGTGCAGCCTGCCGCGTCCAATCGGCGGGAGCATTCGCCGCAGTACTGGGGTTCCCATCGCCGAGGACCCCCAGGGCCTGAAGGCCATCGCGGTTCGCGCCCAGTGGCGAGCCGAGGGGCAGTCGCTGAAGACGGGGGAGGGGGCCACGTTCGATGATCTGCTGTTGCGGTATTTTGCGGAGAAAGTCCCGCAAATGAAGGACCCCGGCCGCTGCACGAGTTCCGCCAAAGCGCTGTACCCGTTTTTTACCGGCAAAGCACTGGCGGACATCGGGGGGGTGGAGGTGCGGGCCTACATCGCGCACCGCATGGACCACGGCCTGGCGCCCGGGACCGTGAACAAGGAGATTGGCTTGATGAGCGGCGCCCTGAATTGGGCAAAGCAGGAACTGGACTGGGAACTGCACAACCCCTGGTCTTCCCGGTTTCTGCGCGAACCGAAAGGGCGGACGCGTTATTTGTCGCACGAGGAGGCCGCGGCCCTGCTCCGCGAGGCAGAACGGCCAGGGAACAAGAGCCCTTATCTGGGCGACCTGATCCGCCTGATCCTGGCTACTGGGTTGCGAATGGGTGAGGCCCTGGGCCTCGAATGGAGTCGCGTGGATCTCGCCCGGCATCTGATCCGCTTCGAAGTAGGCGACCAAAAAAATGGGGCAGCAGGGACGGTGCCGATCAATGCGCAAGCCCGCGCCGCCCTGATCCGCCGGGCGAACTGGCGGGCCACCTGGTGTCCGCAATCCAACTGGGTGTTTTGCACGAAGGAAGGCGCTCGTTTCGTGCGCATCTATGGCGGATTCTACGCGGCTTGCCGCCGCGCGGGGATTGAAGGCCTACACCCACACGACCTGCGCCGGACGTGTGGGTCCTGGTTGGTACAGGCTGGCGTCGGTATCGAGCGGGTGAGCGCCTTGCTGCGTCATGGGGACGTTGGCCAGACATCGCGGGTCTATGCCCACCTGCGGCCGCGGGATCTGGCGGAGGCTGTTGCGGTGCTCGACGAGTACGAGCTTTCACGCCCGGTTTCACGGACCCAAGAAACGGCGGGTGCGGGTGAGAAAACAATGTTGACAAAGCAATGATTAGCCTATTGTTTACGCAAGGCTAACATTGAGGGGGTCTGGGCATCATTGTCATATTGTGACAATTCCGGATCCAAAGGGACGGGGCCAGGTCCGGGGGAGCCCTGGACTGGCGGCGGAATTCGATCCATTGACCGATTATTATTATATAGGTTAATGAGTTATAGTCTTGACTGCCACCGGGTCCCGAGCCCTCGTCCCTTGGCCTGAAATCTGCGAGATGCTGATCGCCTTCAAAACGAGATCAGGATCATGAACAGCAAATTTGGACTCATCATTACCACCCTGCTGTGCGCTTCCCCCATCGCTGGGGTCCAGCTTGCCCAAGCCGCGCCCCTGGTGCAGTGGGACGCGGAGATCGCGGCGCCGCCCGCCGTCAGCGATCCCGCCGGCCAGGCCGGCGGTGATGTGTCCAACGCCCTGGCCGCAATCACCACCGCCCTGCAACCCCTTGGCGTCAAGGCCAGTCTCGCCGATGGCAAACTCCGGCTGGCGGGTCAACAGAGTCTTAATCAATTGCGCGGCACCCTCTTTGACGACGAATCGGGGCGGATCGACTTTCTCGGCGGCCCCGTCGAATTGGCACTGACCCTGCCGGCCAGCAACCAACCCATCCTCCTGGAGCTGGAGGCGCGGGTCGCCACCGGCTACCGCTGGGAAGTGCTGGCCTCCAAGCAGGGCCGCTACCGGCCCGGGGACACGGACCAGGTCGAGATGCGCTATGCCGGGCCCGGCGCGCCGGCCATTCAGAAGATTGAACTCCAGCCCCAAGGCCGGGGCGTGAATGTCGTGCGGTTAGTTTATCGCCGACCCTTCGAGCCGGAGGCCCCCATCCGCCTGCGCATGAACCTGCGCGCCACCAGCGCCGGGGCTAGCGGCCTCATCGAGTTGACCGACCCCACCCCCATCGATTCGGGGGACGGCAACCAGTCGGGCGCCGCCGGCATGGCCCAGCCCGAACTCGCCCTGCCCACCCTGGCCTTGCCCACCACCTACGACGCACGCACCGAGGGCATCATCCCGCCCGTGCGCAACCAGGGTAGTTGCGGCTCCTGCTGGGCCTTCGGCACCGTGGGGGTGATGGAAACCGCGATCAAGCGCGCCGGTGGGCCACAGACCGACCTCTCCGAGCAATTCCTGGTGTCGTGCAACAAGGATGGTTGGGACTGCGATGGCGGTTGGTTTGCCAACAAATACCATTTCAATACCCTCGGCTTCAATCAAACGGGGATCGGCGCCACCCTGGAGGCGGACAAACCCTACACGGCCACCAATGGTAGCTGTGCAACCCCGCTAGCCCACCCCTACCAGGCCTCTCAGTGGCAGTACGTGGGTTATTCGTCCTCGATACCCGCCACCGACCTCATCAAGACCGCCATCATGAGCTACGGGGCCGTGGCGGCCGCCGTCTGCGTGGATACTGGCTGGTATCGTTATGCGGGTGGCGTTTATAGCCCCACCGCCAATGGCTGTAACAACTCCGTCAATCACGCCATCCTCCTGGTGGGCTGGAATGATGCCGACCAAAGCTGGATTCTGCGCAATAGCTGGGGTACCAGTTGGGGCGAGACGGCGGGTGGTAGCGAGCGGGGCTACATGCGCATCAAATACGACCCCGCCGGCGCTAATTCCAAGGTTGGCTATGCCGCCAATTGGATCCAGTATGTGGCTAGCGGGACCATCCCCACCATCCCGCGCACCCCCACGGCCAGCGATGGCACCTACAGCGACCGGGTGCGGGTGACCTGGAGCGCCGTGAGCGGCGCCACCCAATATCAGGTCTATCGCGCGACCAGCCCCAGCGGCGCCAAGAGTTTGCTGGGCTCCCCGACCGCCACCAGTTACGACGACCTGGGCGCGGTGGCGGGCACGACCTACTATTACTGGCTTAAGGCCTGCAATAGCGCCGGCTGTAGCGGTTTCTCCGGTAACGACACCGGCTATCGCGCCGCCGCCTCTCTCCCTGATCTCATCGTCACCGCAGTGAGCGGCCCCACGACCGGGATCCGTGGCAAAAAGATTACCGTGAGATGGCAAGTCAAGAATCAGGGCAACGCCAAGGCGGGAGCCCATTATTCCCGGCTCTATTTCTCCCCGGATAATACGATCAGTACCCCGGATGTCGCCTCTGCCACTTGCTATCACCGTGCTGGCATAGCGGCTGGCGTCACTCAAAGCTGCTCCGCGACGCTCATGGTACCGAGGACCCTGGCGCCAGGGGCTTACTACCTGGGTGTGATCGCGGACTACGCGGGGGTGATTCCGGAATCCAATGAGGGCAATAACGCCACGGCAGCCGCCTCCACCATAACCCTGAGATAATCGCTGCTAAAAAAGGGGGGGACGGACCAAGTTGGTTTCGCGTCAACAAACCTGGTCCGTCCCCCTCTGTATGTCGCCCCCTAATTCGGCCTAATGGGACTCTGGCTGGCCGAGGTGCCGGGCCTCGGCCCGACGGCAGATCTCCCGGGTCAGCCCCGAGAAGATGACTTGGGGGAAGGGCTCCATGGAGAGCCAATACATGAGCCCCCACACCCCGGCTGGGTGCCAGTAGGCGGTAGCGGGTAGGCGGGTGTGCGGTCTCCAGATCGAATTCCAGTACCCCGCCCCGGGCGCCCGCATGCCAAAGACCGGGGTCAGGCGCCGTTCGGGTTCCATCTCGATCACCTCGCTGGCGCCGAAGACCAGGCGCAACCGGCGGTCTTGAGCGAGGGGCAAGGGTGCTAGCTGGGATTCGCGGTTTGGGGTGGAGCAGCCGTGTCGGATGGGGCTGTCGCCGCCTCCCTGGCCGCGCTGTTCGCCACAACCAGGCAGGGGGGGTTCAGGGCCAGGATATAGCTCAGAATAGCCTTGGCGGATGGCTGGTGGAGCTGGATCTGGGTGGGGTCCAGGGTGACGCCGTTTAGGAACTGGAGTTCGAGGACATCGTGCCCCCGTCGGCCGCTTTCGGGGAAGATGCCCGAGTAGAAGTAGCCTAACGCCTCGGCGGCTGCGGTGAGAGCGGGAGCGCTGGGGTCCTCCAGGTCGATGGACAGGAGGATACAGGCGATACCTTGTTCGAGGAGGAAGGCGGTAAAGGCGGCCAGTTTGAAGTGGACGGCCTCGCCGCCGGCGGCCTCGATGAGGGCCCGGTTCCAAGTTAGGTCGCGGTGACACTCCAGAAAATCAGCCCCGCCCAACCGCGGGAGGGCGGCGGGATCGGCCTCCGTCACCATAAGGCCCAGCCAGTCGTAGCTGTGGCGGATCATCTCCCGGTGGCGGCTTGGGGGGTAAAGGGTCCGGGGGCCTCGCGGCACCACCTGGTGATAGTTGAAGGTGGTAGTGATGCGGTCGCCAGGCTGGGCGCCTTCGACGAAGACGGCGGGGCTGGAGGCAAGGCGCAGCCCGACGGTGATCCGGCCCAGGGCCTCGCTGGCCTTCTGGGTGGCGACGTGATGGGTGACCGACAGGGAATAGAGGGCGCGGACACCGCTCTGGTTGGCGTCCGCGTGCAACTGGTCCGAGAGTTGGCGGAAGACCCCGCCCTTGCGTGCCTCGGGCAGGACGAAGGCGGCGCCCATCTCGCCCAGAGGGTCATCCGGGCGGTGGCGCATCATGGCGTAGTGGCCGATGACGGTGCCGGCCTCGTCGATAGCGATCCAGGACAGGAGTTGGCCGGTGCGGCTTTGTTCCAGGACTCGGTCCGGGTAGTAGATGACATCCTTGTAGCCATAGCCATAGAGGTCCCAGGCGGCGCTGGCGAGGGCCAGGGCCTCCTCGGCGGTCTGGAGGCGGCGGTAACGGATCTCGCCCTGGATCTGGACCTGATGCCGGTCGGGATGCAGGATGTCATGGCCCTGGCCCGGTGGCAGGGGTGCCGGCAGCCGCTTGATCATCTCAAATTCCTGCCCCTCCTTCTCGAGGTAGCGCCACTTGACGCTATCCATGGTCCTATCGATCAGGAAGGTACCCAGGCCCCGCGGGGTTTCTTCCAGGGATCTGGGCGCCTGGTAATGAGGCAGCTTGGCGAAGTCGAAAGGTCGGCCGGCGGCCCGCGCCACCAGGCGGATGGCCGCGTCCTGGAATTCGATCCGGAGACGGACCGGGGTGTCAGCCCCCTCTGGAATGGCGTGTTTGAAGAAGTTGATCAGGCCCTCTTCCAGGGCCAGTTCGACCTCCCGGCGGATCGGGTCGGATACCCCCAGGCTGCCGCACAGGTTGGCGAACAGCGCCTGGACGGCGCCGAGACTGGCATCATGGCGCGGCAGTTCGATGTCGATGCGGTAGTCTTGGGTCATGGACGGATGCCGCCCTCAAGAGGCGGGCGCCCCACGGCGATCCCCAGGAATCGCGGGGGCTGACCCTGGATCAGAGGCTGTCGCCGAAGTCCTGACGGAATTTGGCGACCAGTTCCTGCTGCCAATTGGAAACCGGTGTCAAACGGCCGAAGAAGAAGCGCAAGATTTCGGGTTCCTCGGTGAACACCAGGCCGCCAATCAGGCGGCGATTATCGTAGAGCCACTGGATGCGGTCGATGGCGTACTTCACCTGGGAGAGGGTGAAGACACGCCGGGGCAGGGCGAGGCGCAACAACTCCATGTTGGCGAAGACCTCGGTACCGTCGGGTTCGCGCTGCTCGGACAGGGTGCCGCGCTCCATGCCACGAATACCACTGGCGATATAAAGGGCCGCAGCCAGGGCGCCGGCGGGATATTCGGACTGGGGGAGGTGATCGAGGAACTTGAGGGCATTGAGGTGACAGCCGAGCCCGCCCGCTGGGGTGATGACGGGGATGCCGCGCCGCTCCAGTTCCTCCACCATATAGGCGATAAAGATGGGCCCCTGGTTGATCATGTCCTCGTCCATGGTCTCCTCGAGACCGACGGTAAGGGCCTCGATCTCACGCACCGACATGCCACCGTAGGTGAGGAAACCCTCGTAAAGGGGCACCAGGCCACGCATCCGCCGATACAGTTCCTCGGAACGCATGCACATGCCACCGCCGCGCACGCAGCCCAGCTTGCGGGCGGAGAAGTAGATGACATCGGAGAGGTCCGCGAACCGGCGGGTGATCTCGCGGATGCTCATGTCCTTGCAGGCGGCCTCGCGCTCCTTGATGAAGTAGAGGTTATCGGCCAGCAGGCTGGCATCCAGTACCAGCAGGAGGCCATGCTCGTCGCACACCTGGCGGACATCGGCGAGGTTTTGCAGGGAGAAGGGTTGACCGCCGATCAGGTTGGTGCCGGCCTCCATGCGCACGAAGGCGATCTGGGTGGCGCCATGGTTGGCGATGACGGCCCGCAGCTTGGCGATGTCCATGTTGCCCTTGAAAGGATGGACGCTGACGACCTCCAGACCTTCCTCGGCGACCAATTCCTCGATGCTGCCACCATTAAGGGTAATGTGCGCCTTGGTGGTGGTAAAGTGATAATTCATCGGCACCACGGTACCCGGCGACACCAGCACCTGGGCGAGGATGTTCTCGCAGGCCCGACCCTGGTGGGTGGGCAGGATGTAGTGCATGCCGAAGAGTTCCCGCAGCTTACTCTCCAGGCGCGTATAGGTGGCACTGCCAGCGTAGCTGTCGTCCGCGACCATCATGGCGGCCAACTGCTGGTCACTCATGGCATTCACACCGCTATCGGTGAGCATGTCCATGAAGACCTCGGCGTTTTGCAGCAGGAAGGTGTTGTTGCCCGCCTCGTTCATGGCGTCCAGGCGACGTTCCACCGGTGGCAGGTTGAGTTTCTGAACGATGCGCACCTTGTGCATTTCCAGGGGAATCGCTTCACCGCCGTAAAATTTGACTGTCGTCATGCTCGCTTAGGCTCCGGGTCTCGCTGGTGGGTCTGGTGCGCGGGACTGCTCGCGCACATTGGTGCGGGCCAGGCCCGCAAGATTAAGGGTGGCCATTCTACGCCCTCGCGCCTGAATTTCACGGCCCCTGACTGACGGGGCTGCTCCCTGCCGCCGCCATGGGAGACAAGGTTCAGTCGATGTTGCCCTTGCGATGCTGATCGTAGAGGAAGCCTCCCAAGGCGCCCGCGCCAGCGCCAATGAGGGCGCCCTGACCCGCGTTACCGCTGAGGGAGCCGATAGCGGCGCCGCTGACAGCGCCAAAGGCGGCGCCACTGCCGGCGCGGCTGGTGGTGGTCGTCCCGCAGCCGGCGAGGACGAGGGGAGCGGCCGCCAGCAACAGCAGGCTGGCCCCGCGCAGGGTCCGAAATGGGGTGGTCATGATGCATGCTCCGATGGATGGGGATGGTCATTGTGCAGGCTGGCGAGGCGTGGGTTCAAGATTATTGGCACGGCCGGACCGTCACGCCGCTCAATCCTGTGCGGATGATAAGCAAGCCCCGCCATTTCCGCCACTTGTGGGACCGCCGCCACTCCCGCTAACGGTTCCTCTTTGCCTTGCGGCGGACCATCATCCTGGCTAGGATTGTGATCATGTCCGACAGGCCCAGGCTTCGGTTCGACGGCCATCACTTAAAATGGAGTAGACAATGGGAAATGTCTTTGCGGGCTTCGGTGCCCCTGCCCGGGGCCTCATGGTCGCGGCGTCCATCGCCATTCTCGTCGCCGCCACCCAGTTGGCCGCCCCCATCCTCGCGCCCATGCTGCTAGCGATCTTCATCGCCATCATTCTCACTCCGTTGCTGCGCTGGATGGGCCGCTACCGCGTGCCCAAGTGGATCTCGCTGCCCATCATTCTCTTCCTGCTCATGGATTTAGGCAGCATTCTGCTGCTCATGACTACCGGCGCCCTGGAGGGTTTACGTGACAACCTACCCGGTTATCAGGAGCGATTCCTGCTTCTGGGTTCCGAAATGGGCGCATGGCTGGAGGAGATGGGTATCGAGGGCTCTCGTGCGGCCTTGCCTGATATCTTTGATCCCGCCGAGGCCATGCGGGGGGTGCGCTTCCTGCTGTCTAATGTCGGCAACCTGGCCGCTACCGGCGTGTTGGTGTTGATGGCGGTGATATTCCTCCTGCTGGAGACGGCGACTCTGCCGGTGAAGCTGAAGATGGCGTTTGACATCACGCCGGAGGGCGAGGCACGTCTGGGGGGGCTGCTGTCCTCCATCAATCGCTATATGATCATCAAGTCGCTGACCAGCCTGGCGACCGCGACCCTTGTCGGTCTCTGGCTCTGGCTGCTGGGCCTGGATTTCATCGTGGTCTGGGTGGTGCTGGCCTTCCTGCTGAATTTCGTGCCCTTCGTCGGGTCCATCTTCATGGCCATTCCGACCCTGCTCTTCGCCTTGGTTAACCACGACATCGGGACCGTCCTCTGGGTCGCCATCGCCTATCTGGCCGTCAATATCCTCATCGGGAATATCCTCGAACCGCGCATCATGGGCCGGGGCCTGGGGATTTCGACCTTCGTCGTCTTCCTGTCCCTGCTCTTCTGGGGTTGGGTGCTGGGCACCGTCGGCGTTTTTCTCTCCGTGCCCCTGACCATGGCCCTCATGACGGCCCTGGACGCCAGTCCCCAGACCCGGCCCATCGCCATCCTCATGGGGCCACCGGTTCAGGCGACCTCGGATGCGACGTCAGCCTAGCAGCCTGTCGGACATTACTCAGCCGCCGCGGGTGGACTCGGGCCGGATGGGCAGAACCCTTGATCCCGCAACCCGGTTCTCCACGACTTGCGCGCGTACGGCTGCCGCCGCCTTTACAGCAGAGCCTGGTCATTCGGGGTGAGGCGAGCGCGCAGCCATGTCAGGACCTTCCTGGCAAGGAGGGGAAAGATGCCCAGCAGGACCAGAGAGCCGAGGAGCCCGGGGGACAGGATGTCGCCCAGATCATCCACCTCGGCGAGTTGGGTGCCGGCATTCACATAGATGAGGATACCCACCAACATGCCGGCTTGGGTGACCCCAAAAAAGGTCGGAGTCCGCATGGGCGAGAGCCCCATCACCAGATTGATCATAAAATAGGGGATGACGGGTACCAGCCGTAGCGAGAAAAGATAAAAGGCCCCGTCCTTGGCGATGCCGGCATTGATGGCGGCGAGGCGCTCGCCGAAATGGCGCTGGACGCTGGCGTGCAAGACGAAGCGCGAGAGCCAAAAGGCCAGGGTGGCCCCCAGGGCGGCGGCGAAGGAGGCGATGGGGACGCCCTTCCAGAAGCCGAACAGGGCGCCGCCGACCACCGTCATCAGGGCGGCGATGGGCAGAAAGAGGGTCATAAGGATGTAGGCCACCATGTAGCCGCCGATGACCAGCCAGGGATGTTCTTCATACCAGGCGGCAAAGGCGTCGTGGCTGGCATGGAAGGCGTCCAGGGTGAGGTGTTGGTCCAGACCCAGGGCCACAAAAGCCCAGACCAGGATGGCGAGGGGCAGCAAGAGGGCTAGGCGTTTCATGACGGGCGCCCGGGATCTCGGTCGTGAGGCGTGCCCGCCCCAGGGATGACCCCTGGGGCGGGGGTGATCAATTCAGGGCCTTGGCCTTCAACTGGGCGTATTCCCCCTCATTGATGGTGCCGGCATCCAGCAGGGCCTTGGCATCGGCGATTTGTTCCGCCGGGGACTTGCCGGCGACCTGACGGATGTAGGCGTCGGCGTCGGACTTGGCCTGGGTATAAACCGCGCGCTCGCGCTCGGCCATGCCACCGCCCCGCGTGAGCAGGTAGAGGAGGAGGGTCAAGACTGGAATGAACAAGAGGCCGATGATCCAGAGGGCCTTGTAGCCGCCGCCGAGTTCGGGATCCCGGAAGAGGTCGACGACTATGTGGAAGAGGACGATGAGGTAGGCCACGAACAGGATGGTCGAGGCGATGAGTTGGAGGATATCCCAGAATTGGCTCACGATGATTTTCCTTATTGAGTAGGCGGGTGTCCGACATGGACGCCCTGGGTTTCGAACAGATGTCTTGCCCCGGGTTCCCGGCCGGCAGGGTCGGGGCCGTTATTTCGCGGTTGGCTCCGATGCCTGCCACCGCCGCAGGGTGGTCAAAATAGGGGCAATGGCGGGCGGTTCCGGGTTACCCGCAAACAGTCGGCGAATCATGCCACGGTGGGAGGCATCGACCACCAGGGGTTCGATGGCCATTAGCCCGGCGGATTCCAGGCTCACCAGACCATCCCCCAGCCCTTCCCCGAGTTGGGCATCCAGGTCTTCCAGTTCCCTGGCCAATTCACCCAGGCCCGTGGCGACCGCCGCCGCCTTCAAATCCGCCAGTCGCTCGCCGGGGGGGGCCATCAGCCGGGCAGCGATGATAAACAGCGGCACCGTCGCTGGCCAGGGGCGGTCATTGAGCGCCTTGAGGAAATCGCTGCCCGGGAGCAAATCGATCTTGGCCTCGCCGAGGCCGTCCCTCAGCCCGGCCAGCGGGTCCAGGGGGCCTGGGCGCTGGCTGGCGAGATGATCGCGCAATTCCAGCCAGATCCGCAGCCGGGCCCACTCCGAACCCTGATTCGGGGTGCCTACCAGAATGACCCCACCCACGGGGGCGCCGGCCACCAGGGGACTCGTCGCGACCGGGTGCCGCCAACGGGAGACGAATTCCCGCGCCACTAACCCACCCATGCTGTGGCCAATGAGCACCAGCGGCTGGTCCGCGGGCAATTCCGGCCAATGTTGTGCCAGGTAGGCGGTGCTGTGGTCGATGCCCTGGTCGTTGGGATAGCGGAACTCCCATACCGCGAAACCCGCCTGCGTCAAGGTGGGCGCCAGGTCATCCCAGATATCGCCGGGCTCATCCAGGCCATGTATCAAGAGGACGGGCGGGGCCTGGGGCGGGGCCTGGGGGTCACGCCGATAGAGGCCGTGCCAGCCATCATCTGGCGCCATGGCGGTGGGAAACCAGGCATGGAGTTGTTGGCTGATGAGGCCGCGCAGGTGGCGGTCGGCGCGCGGATTATCTCCGGACCACCAGGTCCAAGCCAGTGTCAGGGCGACCAGGGCGACAAAGGTGATGGCCAGCCAGCGCGGCCAGCGCCGGGGGCGTCCTTGCGTACGGGCTGACATGGCCGGCTATGAATGAGAAAGGCCTTCAGGAATGCCACGATGACCGGGCAAACCCTGCGGCCCGTGGGACCTAGGCCGGCGTGGGCACTGCATAGGCGCGGCTGGTCCGGAAGAGGAGCCAGAGGCCCATTATGGTCACCAGCACCTCGGCGGCCATGGTCATCACCAGGGCCATGAGGCTCGCCATGTCAATGGCGGAGACAAAGGTTGCCCCGTTCACCTGGACGGTGGGAACGCCCCCTTGGGGGGCGGTCAGGAAGTAGAAAAAGATTTGGCCCACCTCGAAGAGCATCACCAGGATGGAGAAGAGGATGCCCAGGCCGCTAGCCATCAGGCCGGTCCAAACCTTGCCAGCCACTTCCTCGCCGGTGGGACGGGCGACAGGGTCGGCAATCCGCTTGCCCAGACTACGGTAACGATGGAACCAGAAGGTGGTGAAGAAGAGGAGAAGGATGTTGCCCAGGGTCAGCCACTCGACAATGGGCACCCCGGCGCGGGTGCCGGACAGGTTGCCGGCGTAGAAGAGGACAAAGGCCATGACCACTACCGGGAAGGTGCCCAGCACCAGTTGCGCCCAGAAGCCCGTGCGGCCCGTGCGCTCGAAAGTAATCGCCAGGCTCTCGACCTTGGCGTATTGGGGATCGTCCAGGGTGTTCTTGAACATAAGTTTCCTCGGCCGCCAGGGGCGGGTTGATGGGTCAGGGTAACTTGGGTCGCCTGGGCTGATCCAAATCCAGCCGATATGAGGTCCAAGCCAGGTTTAGGGAAAGATGACGTGCCAGAAGGCGGGATATTAGTCCTCGAAACGGCGGTGGGCAAGGGGCGGCATGGGCTCTTGGCCGGTCCGGGAAGTTAGCGGGGCTAGGGTTCAAAACCGCTGGATGGGTTGATCGAGCAGGTCATTCAGGGAAACACCGATGCCGATGGCGTTCTGGCTCCAGTTGTAGTCGATCATGCTGTCGCCATAGCCGGTGAAGGCCTGGACATAGCCGCGCAGGGGTCCTAGCAGCGGCGGCGTGGTCCAGGCAATCTGGGCCGCCCCCTTGCCGGTGCTAGGATTGCCCCGGCCCATGAGGGTGAAGCTGTGGCCGTGCCACTTGTAGATGCCGGTGATATCGCCGTAGCCCAGGTAATCCTCGATATCCGGGTTGTCGTCCTCGGCCTCTTCCTCTCCGATGCGATACCAGGGCCGCACCAGCAGGACGAAGTTGTCGGTCTCAACGCCGAAGGTGGCGATAACGCGGTTCCAGCTCCGGGACAGGGCATCCGTGCGGCCATTGGACTGGTGATTCACGCCGAGGTTGAAGAGGCGCCAATGGAAACCGGCGCCCAAGGCCAGATCGGGGTTGTAGGTGAGCATCGCCTCGGGCTCGTAGTTGGTTTCCCGGAAGGGACTCGACATTTCCTTGTTATAGACCTGCCACTGGTTTTGCTGGGTGTAGGCCGCCCAGACACCGAAGCGGCGGTCATCGGTAGCCCAGAGTCGGAATTTGAAGCTGAGCTGGAAGCGGGCTTCGACCTGGTCGAAATTCACATACCCCGGGGGGAAAAGCGGTGTGAAGGGGTGCTCGTTAGGATTGTCGGTGTAGCGGGCGAACAGGAGATAGTTAGGGCGATAGAGGTTGATGCCATAGCGCGCGGTATCCGGGCTCAGCGCCCAGGCCGTGCCGAGCAGGGAGGTGGCGGGCGGGGCCACCGCCGGTCCTGGCGCGGAATCGGTCTGGGTCACGGTGGGGGGTGCGGTCCCAGGCCCCTTTGCGGGGGCCGTCATGGGTTGGCTTTTGGCGCTACCGCTGGGGGTCGCGGCCGCTACCGGAGCCGTCCGGGCGGCGCGGTCATAACAGGCCAGGCGCCCCTGGTCGTTAACGATGTCCGCGCAAGCGGCAAAAGTGTTCGCCTGGGCTTGGGCCCCGGACAGGGCGGCGACGCCCGCCAGGATGCCCAGGAGGATGCCCAGGAGGATGCCTGGTCGGGGTAAAAAAATATATTTATTCATATGGTTATTTCATATTCGTTTGATGTTGTGAAAAATCAGAAGGACCCAAACAAGGTACCCAGGACGATGACGGCCACCAGGGCCAGCAGGGCACCGAGTATCCCGACCATAACGATATCGAGATAGCTGTCTCGGTGCGTAACACCACAGACGGCGAACAGGGTGACCACGGCACCGTTGTGGGGCAGGCTGTCCAGGGTGCCGGAGGCGATGACGGCGACGCGATGCAGGAGGCCGGGATCCATGCCCATGGCGGTGGCCATTTGCAGATAGGTAGCGCCCAGGGCATCCAGGGCGATGGTCATGCCGCCGGAGGCCGAGCCCGTGAGGGCCGAGAGGATGTTCGTCGAGACGGCGAGGGACACCAGGGGGCCGCCCTCGATCGCCAGCACCCAATCACGTACCAACTCGAAGGCGGGCAGGGCGGCGACCACGGCGCCAAAACCCACCAGGCTGGCGACGCTCAGGGCCGGGAGCACGGAGGCGTTGGCGCCGGCGTCCATGCTTTCGCGGACCTGGGTCAGGCGCCGCGCATTGAGTGCCAGCAAGACCAGGATGGCGGCGAACAGGGCGATGAGCACCGCCCAGATACCCCCCACGGCCTGCAGCGAGGTGGACCCCCAGCGCTCCTCCGCCAGAAAATCCAGGTGCAGCCGGGGCAGGACGATCAGGGACATGAGGAGATTGACCCCGATCACCACTATCAGGGGCAGGAAGGCCACCAGGGCCGAAGGTAGGTCCGGGCTGCGATGGCCGTGATGCATCTCCGGCGGGTCAAAATTCTGGACGAGGGTGGAACGCTCCCGCACCAGGGGGTCCTCCGCCGCCCTATCTGGCGCGGAGGTCTGGGCGGGAAAGTCGCTCATACCCGGCTCCAGGCGCCGCGCCTTGGCCACGCGCAGACCCAGCCACCAGAGTCCGAAGACCAGCATGATGGCGGAGGCAATCAGCCCCAGGCCCGGGGCGGCGAAGGGCGTGGAGCCAAAGAAGGGCATGGGAATGGCGTTTTGAATCGCCGGGGTGCCCGGCATGGCCGACATGGTGAAGGTCGCGGCCCCCAGCCAGATGGCTCCGGGCGCCAGGTGTCCAGGAATCCGGGCGTCGCGAAACAGGGCCTGGGCCATGGGCGCCAGCACGAAGAAGGCGACAAAGAGACTGACCCCGCCATAGGTCACCAGGGCGCCGGCCAGGACCACCGCCAGCACCGCGCGGCGCGTCCCCAGTTGGGTGCTCATGAAGTTAGCGATGGCGGTGACCGAGCCGCTGTCGTCCATCAGCTTGCCAAAGAGGGCGCCGAGGAGAAAGAGGGGGAAGAACTGGGCGAGAAAGCCGGCCGCGCTGCCCATGAAGGTCTGGGTCCAGTGGGCGAGCAGGGGCTCGCTGGTGAAGAGGGTGGCGACCATGCCAGCGGCCGGAGCGAGCAGCAGCACGCTCCAGCCCCGGTACGCAAAGCCGATCAGAAGGGCAAGGCCGAGCAGAATTCCCAAGAGTCCCATGCGTTAGTCCAGATAATTCATTCGAGGTTTGAAGGGCCGCTGGCTTTAGCCGGCGGCCCGATGAGTCATGTAGGCCGATCTGGCGGACCACCACCGCCAACCGAGGGAGGATCTCCCTTCTGGCCTCACTCCCAGTCAATAAAGCTGTCGAGGTCCAGCGACGAGCGGTGGCCCAGATCATCGCCATGCTGCTCCAGGAACAGCCCGGCCTGGCGGCGGCCCTCGTCCCGTAACAGGCACAGAAATTCCCATTCGGCGTTCATTTTCGAGGAATAGCCCAACTCCAGCATCATGGGGCTGCTAATGCGGTGCATACGCATCGCCGCCCAGCGCGCCCCCTCGGATTGTCCCGGATCCGCCACCTGGCGCAACAGGGCCATCATGCGCAACTCCTTGAGCAGGGGGGCGTTGAAGGCGATCTCATTCAGACGGTTATGAATCTCGCTGGCGTTACGCGGCGTGTCCGGGCGCTCCACGGGATTGATCTGAACCAGAATGGTGTCGTGGGCATCGGACTCCCGGACCAGGGGGGTAATAGTCGGGTTACCGGCGTAGCCCCCATCCCAGTAGGCCTCGCCCTCGATCTCGATGGCCTGAAAGAGGGTGGGCAGGCAAGCCGAGGCGAGCAGGACCTCTGGACAGATGTCCGCGTTGCGAAAGACCCGGCCGCGTCCCGTGCTGACCTTGGTGGCCGTGATGAATAGCTTGATGGGGGAGGCCGCCAGTCGCTTGACGTCGATGCTCTGGGCCAGGATGTCGCGCAAGGGGTGATAGGCGGCGGGATTCATGTCGTAGGGCGAGATCATGCGCGCGGCGAGTTCGAAGGCGATGAAGACCGGCGACTGGTCCAGGGTCCAGCGTCCCATGAGTCGGTCCAGGGGGGTCCGCTGCAGGGGGCTCCAGCGGGCCGCCTCCGCGACCTGCCGCCAGAAATCCGTCATCGCCGCCCGCGCCCCCTGGGGGCCACCCCGGACAAAGCCGTCGCAGAGTACCGCCGCGTTCATGGCTCCCGCCGAGGTGCCCGAGATACCCTCGATCACCAGCCAGTCCTCCTCCAGCAGCCGGTCCAGCACCCCCCAGGTCAGGGCACCATGAGACCCACCCCCCTGGAGGGCGAGGTCGATCTGGATCGGGGGGCGGCTGGGTTTGGGGGTTTTCGTATCCATGGGAGCGGTTTCCGCGGTTGGGGTCTGGGCGGGCTATCACCGCCGGTAGGGTTAAGTAGGGCCGAGGGGCGGGGATGGCCGCTGGCGGCGACCCGGCGCTCAATGACGCATCAGTATAAAGGCAACAACCAGGAAACCAGGAATACCGAGGTGAAGCCGATGATGAGAGTCAGGGGCAAGCCAATGCGGACGAAGTCGCTAAAGCCATAGTTGCCCTTGCTTTGGACCAGGATGTTGATGGGAGAGATGTGGGTCATGAAGGTGGCGGAGGCGCCCAGGGCCACGATCATGGCAAAGGGGTAGGGCGAGGCCCCCAGATTGTGGGCAACCGCCAGGGCGATGGGGATGAGCAGAACGGCATTGGCGGTATTGACGATAAAGAGGCCGGACAGGACCGTAATGGCGAAAAGAACGCCCAGGATGACGCGGGGATGGGCCGTACCCAGCAACTGCACGAGCGCATTGGCCGCCAGATCGACGCCACCAGTCCGTTCCAGGGCCAGGGCGAAGGGCATCATACCGACGATCATGACCAGGGTCTTCCACTGGATCGCCCGGTAGGCCTTATCAATCTTGATGCAGCCGAAGGCGCCCATCAGGAAGGCGCCGAGGAGGGCGGCGTGAACATTGGGGATGATGCCCGTGGCCATGAGGGTCACCGTCAGGATCAGGACCAGGATGGCCTGGGGCGCCTTCTTGGCCGCGGGCAGGACCTCGTCGAACTCCTTGGGAAGATTCAGGGCGACCAGGTCATGACCGCCCTTCTGGAGTTGGCGGAGGGGCTTCCAGGGTCCGGCCAGGAGCAGGGTGTCGCCGCCTTGCAGAATCTCCTCGCGGATCCCAAAGGGCGGATGCGGGTCCCGGCCCCGGCGCAGGCCGACCACCGTCAACTGAGCGTCGGTCATTTCCATGGCCTCGGCCACCGTCATATCGATGAGCTGGGACTCCTGGGGGACCATGACCTCGATCATGCCAACGTTATCCGCCTTATCCATGAAATAGCGCTGGGTACGCGGCAACACCTCGACCTGGTAGCGGGTACTGAGGGTTTTCACATCCCCCTGGTCGCTATCAACGTCCAGCAAGAGGATGTCATCCACCTCCAGGACGGTCTCCGGGGTGCGGGCCAGGATGCGCCGGGAGGTGCCGGCGCCGCGCTCGATGAGGAGCACCCGCACCCCGATTTTACTCGGCAAATCCATCTCGCCCAGCGGTTGACTCACCAGGGGGGAACCCGGCAGGACCCGCACCCGATACTCGCGATTCGCCAGGTCATAGCGGTCGATCCAGTCCATCATCTCCGGTTGGGGCCGCCCGCCGGATGCCTCCGACCGGGTCGAGCGCAGCCAGCGCCGCGCCACCAGCATGTAGAGGATGGTCACCACCAGAATCGGTAGGCCGAAGGGGGTGAAGCTGAAGAAACTCAAGCCCTCGACACCGGAGCGCACCAGTTCGTAGTTAATAATGAGGTTGGGCGAGGTAGCCACCAGGGTCAGCATGCCGCTGACCAGGGCGGCATAGGCCATGGGCATCAGCAGTTGGGCGGGGTCGAGCCCGGTCCGGTTGGCGATGCGCAGCACCACCGGGATGAAGATGGCCACGACTCCGGTGCTGCTCATGAGGGAGCCGAGGAGGCCCACCGCCAGCATGATGAGCAGGGTCAGTAACCAGGCGCTGCTGCCCCCCCGGTCCGCGAGCCAGTCGCCCACGGTCTTGGCGACACCGGTCCGCGCCAGGGCCTCGCCGACCACGAACATGGCGCCGATGAGCACGATATTGGAGTTACTGAAGCCGGCGATAGCCTCGCTGATGGTCAGGATGCCGGTGAAGGGCAGGGCCAGCAGCATCATCAGGGCGACGGCATCCGCCCGGGGCCGGTTGAGGGCGAACATGAGGACAGCCGCGGCGAGCAGGAGGAGGACCACCATCAGTTCCGGATTCATGACGTTTCCATTGGGTGGGATGGGTGGGGATGGCTTGACCGCTCGAGGCCATGCACCCAAGGCCTAGGGCCCAGGGCAGGGGACACTCAGTGTCCGATTAGCATATCACGCGCCTCGATTATCCCGGCTATGGCCGAGGATCCTGATGCGCGGGGGTTATCGATTACTGCATACCGAAGCGCCGTCGGAGATGAAACCTGGTTGTCCGACGAGAGGGTGCCGTGGATGGCGGAGAACATCATGGCCGGGCTGCATAACGTCCATACTTTGCGTGGCGCGCCGTTGCGCAATCCCCTGAACGACGACAGGGCGCTCCAGAGGGATGCTCCGCCGGCAAGAACGGCTTCGTGCCCCTAAACTAGGACGTTGAACTATCGCTTTCCTCAGGCGCCGATGGCTGGATTGGGTCGGGTGCCGTCCTTGGCTGTTGAATCCGCGCGACATCATGCTGGAATCGGCCAGGAGCAGTCCTTCAGCGATCCGGAAAGTGATCGTTCAAATGGCTGCTCCACCTTGAAACCTGCCGGACAGCCTAGGCCTGCAACTCGGCCTAAGCCGACCTTGGTCTTGTGACCTGACTCGGGCGTCAATGCGCCAGTAAACTGCCACTCAACCACCAATGGCCTCGAACGGCAGCTTTTCAATGCCCAGATCAGTGGAGTATGGATGATCAGGCGCCAGAAAGACCGCACTCAACTGGTGCCCGTCATCAAGGCCGAGAATCACAAGCTGATCAGCCGTTACGTCGCCAACCTCGGCGATTGTCTCAGCGGCTCCGCTGCCCCCGGATAGTGTGTTTGGCAGCGCCCGCCACCGGGTGCCGTCCCACCAGCGCCGAGTTTTTAGCCGTCGCGCTACAAGCCGGCGGCGATCAAGGCCTGGAGCAGTGTGGCGCCCTTCACAATGCGGTCTTCGGTGTCGACACCGTTGCTCTGGGTGACGGCGTAAAGCCACTCGTCCGGCTTGCCCGGGCTCCCCTGACAGCCGAACTGTGCAGCAATCGGCGTGAAGGCGACGTGATGCGTAGAGTCCACTTCAAGCCGCCACCCCGCGTCCACGCTGCGTATGAGCAGCCCGCTTTGGGTAAGCACGAGGTCGCGCGCCTGGTTTTCGTAGCCGGTGAAGTACTGGCTGCCAACGCGCTCTTCTGGGAATGCACTTTGAAGCACCAGAGCCCGCAAGTAGGGATCGCGGTACTCACTATTGAATTGCCACTTGTCGAGCATGCAGGCTTGGTAGCTGCTGGGACTGAAGGCGTAACGCCCCGATGCGCCTTCGCGCATCGATTCATACTTGACTAGGTAGTAGCGCCAATCCATCACACATGAGGCGAGGTAGCCATTCATCACCCCGGCCAGATCCTGCCCCGCCGCGAGGTCGTCGAGCAAGGCCATAAGCGGCGCCAGGGACGGGTGTTTCTTGCCCTGGACTTCCCGTTTGCCACGCAGAAGCGACTGCCACGGCTCCCGATTTTTCGGCGCGCCAAGGTCAAGTACGTGATGATTCGTCCAGCCTCTTTCCGTCCGGCGTCCGTACTCGCCCTTGGCCAGTAAGGCGCCCGTGAGTTCCTGATACGGCGACCGGAAGATCCGGGCAAACTGGCTGGCGCGTTGCTGGAATTGCTGTGGCGACTGTGCCGGGTCGAGATCGAATGCTGTGAGCCCGCCGCGCAGCAGTTCGTGATCCTCGAGCGTCCACAGTTCGTTCCGTAGCGCCGGATGCGCCTGTATGAGGGCGGCCTTGGCCTGTTCGTTGGCGACCTGTACCTGATTGAATGTAGAGATATCGCTGAGCGCCCCCCCCTGCATGACGGACTCGACCTCGGCCAGCAGTGCGGGCATGGTGTTGCGTGTGGTGTCGGTACGAATCTCCTCCCCGGAGGCCTCGATCAGGTTGCGCAGCAGGCGCAGGCGGCAGCGCAGCGCTTCCTCATCAACCTTGCCGATGAAAGCGCAGATCACGCCATGGAACAGCAGGGTATGCGCCGGATTCCAGGCACCCGTGCCGTACAGTTCGCAACAGGCACGAAACATGTCGACGCCGATGATCTTCGCGTCGAACTTGTCGAAATTGAATACCCGTAGGGTCGACGTGGCGGCGGCTTCTTCACGGGTGAACAAGCGCTCGAACGCCTGCTTGATGTCTCTGGGCCTGAGGACTCCATTGCTGTCGGCAAGCATCCACACATTCAGGGCCTGCGTGATCCCGTCTAGACGAGCTTGCGCCCCGGCTTGCCCGGAGCCCAGCAAGGCCTCCGACAACTCGGAAAGGGTCGCCGCGTCCGACTTGCGCAGGTCGACCAGCCTGCCCGATTTCCATGCCTGCACCTCGATTAGAAAGCGTAGGTAGCGCATGAACTCCTCGTCGATCAGGGTGTTGTTGCCCCGGTAGTCCCAGAACAGGTCGGCCCAATCGGTATCCATCTGGCGCGAGAACAGTGAAACTTTTTCGGGGGCGATGTCCTGGTTCTTGCCCAGCAGCTCTTCTAGTTCGGCCTTGAAGTTTTCAAAATCGGTGAGCGACTTGCCGCGCGAGTTCATCTTTACGTAGAGCGCCTCGCCTTGGTCCTGCGCTGTGATCGGCAACAGGTGAAAGCGGATTGCCGGGTCGGTTGAATCGGTCAGTCGCGTCCATGCTTGCTTCAGGGCTGCACCGCGGACTTCCGCACCGGAGTACGTCTTGGAATCCCAGTATTTTTTGTGGAGGGTATCGAGTACCACCAGCATGCCCTGTATCGTCGGGTCGTGCTTCCAGGTGGGCAGGTACTTCGCCTGGTCGATCAGCCATTCGGAAATCGGCTGCGGGCTCAGCTGCGGCCGCACCTCGGTGAGAAATTCGCAGAACGCTCGCGCGCCCGGGCGGGTGGCGTAGCTGAAGGCATGCCAGCTCGCGGCTCTGCCGGGCTCGCCGTCGACATGCCATGACAGATAGCAGTGCAGCAAAAACAAGGTGGTGAGGCGCTGCTGTCCGTCCAGCGGATACAAGATATCATCGACCACATGGCCAAAGACGAAATCGAGATCGAGGGTTCGGGATGGGTCGTCAAGCGTGTGGCACAGCTCGCTAATGAACCGCTCGCGTATGTGCTCGACTTCACTGCTCTTGCGGCCTTGCGCGTAATCGCGCTGAATCAGCGGAATTTCGATGGCCTTGAGCGGTACCGTGCCAAATAGTTGGCTGAAACCGGTGTGGGCGGAAGCAATGCCCTGCGGGCCGGATGATTGTGCAGTCATGGTGGCCATCCTCAACTCAAGTACAGGGCAAGTTTTTCCTCGATTGCCTGGCGATAGGCCGCCTTGTCTTCGGGACCCCAGAAATGCGGCTGCAGCGCCCCCGCTTTCGAGTAGTACTTGAGAAATACATGACGCGTCGCCAGCGGCACATAGATCCCGCCTTTATCCCATTCCAGGACCATCTGCCGCTTGACTTCGAATACGGCGTTGTTTAGCGCGGCGTTGTCGTCACGGGACAGCAAAGCGAGGTTGGCCAGTGTGTGGTCCGCCTCGCCCGCGCGGTCGCTCGGGCTCAGATGTGCCTCGATGCGCGCGCTCAGTCCCCTGAAGTGGTCGCCAAAACGCTCGCTGTCGAGCTTGCCGAGAGCGTCTTCGATCTCGGCAATGTATCCCTGACACTCCTCCGTAGCCGGGAGCGACTTGAGCGTTCCCCTGTATAGCTTCAGCCAGGATTCCCACTGATCCTTGCGGGTCAGCTCCTGGGCATTTTGGGCATGGATGTGCTCAAGTGACCAGTGTTCACCTACATGCCCCTTGAAAGGAAAGCGTTCTCGACTGCACATTACATTGAAGAGTAGGAGCAGGTTTTCCAGCTTGGTGTTGCCACCGTCGCCGTAGCTCAGGACCTTGTCCTTGGCATCCTTGCCGTCCCTCAGGGCATCTTTCTTGACATCGAGCCGGCGCTTGATTTCCCCGTCCAGAAATCCATTGAACGCGCTTCTGGTCTTCTCTTTTGCCCAGCCCAGGATGGCACCGAAGGGTACGCCGATGAACACCAGAAAGCCAATCTTGTTGTGGTGGTCAATATCTTCGAACCAGCCCAGGATGCGCGCGTGCAGGGCCACCACCCCCTTCCAAAATTCTCCTGGATCGGCCCTGACCTTGTCGACTAGGGTGTCGAATGTGTGAAACTGTGGGCGCTTCTTCTCCCCGACCGGTCGCTCGTTTTCCGCCAGGGTATCGAGCAGCAGGCTGATCCGCGTCGCATACCGATCGCCGCCAGGCTTGACGTGGCCAGCGACAAAGGCCCAGATCTCCTCCCGCTGCAAATCGCGCTCGATACCATCCCACTGCGCGGCGATCTCGTTTTCGCGTCCCGCAATACTCCGGGCACTCAGCAAAACGGCCTTCAGTAGTTCGGCATCGGTGAGCGGAATCCGCCCCCGGTTCAGGCGGGTAAAGATTGGAATGGGCGCTTCGTCGGCGGGCACCTCGTACCAGATGACGCGCACCAAAGTCGAAAGATAGGTGTAGATTTGAAGGACATTGTTTTCCCAAGTCTGCTCGTTTTCGGTATCAGGTTCGAACCATTCCTTGATGGCCTCGTGCGCCTTTCTGAGGTGGAAATAGTCAATGTTCTCCTTTGCCTGTTCGACGTCCAGAGTTTTTAGGTAGTCCCGGCTGCCGCGGCGGGTTTCATAGTCCAGATCAAAAACGGCCCCGGAACGGCGGTAACCGCCCTGTTGCATGAAGTTGAAAATCAGCCACAGCGTGGTCAGCCGCTGCTGACCATCGATCAGTTCCCAGTTGCCGCCGTCCCGCTGCTTTACCACGATGGGCTGGAGACTGTAGTACTCATCCCTCCTGCTTATGGCACCTTCCTTAAGGTCGTCCAGCAGTTTGCGCACTTCGATCTTGGTCCAGCGGTACCCACGCTGGTAGGCCGGGATAAAAAAGGTGCCCGTCAGTCCCTGGTTCTGCTCTTTGCTGACCGGGTCCTGGCCAAAACCGACCGGTTTGTACTCCAGTTTGGAAGCCATCTTCTCAATGCTCACTTGAATTCATCGGTGTTTTCCACACCCGTTTCTCTGCCGCCGAAGCCCCTCAGCCGCCAGTCCAGCATGGCACTGACCACCACCTTAGCAGTGATTTCCTGTGTCCCATCCGGTAGTTTCTTTATTAGAAGATGTACAAGTCTAGCCGCACTACTGGGGAGCCAGCTGCCCCTCAGTGCGACTAGTTCGCTCGGAAACCTGCCGCTGGTGCGTATTTCGCGGAACGTGACCGGTGATTTCGCGGGAACGTGACCGCTGCGGGGATGCCGGATGGGTACGGGTTTCAAGGCTCATGGTCAGGTCATCGGGGTGCGTCAAGTCATTGATGGTCATCCCTTCCAGTTCCTGGCGGCTGTAACCGAAGATGGCGCTCATCTTGTCATTGACTTGCAGCAGCCGGCCTTGGAGATCGACCAGGCACATGCCGGTATTGGCGTTCTCGAAGGCGAGCCGGAAGTGCTCCTCGTTCTGGCGCAGACGGAGTTCGATTTGCTTCCGCGCGGTAATGTCCTCGTGGGTGCCGGACATGCGCAGGGGCCGTCCCTCCCCATCGCGGCTGACGATCCGGGCCCGGTCCAGTATCCAGCGATAGCCGCCGTCGCGCGCCCGCATCCGGTACTCCACCTCGTAGAACGGGGTCCGGCCGGCCAGGTGATCATCAATCGATTGCCAGGCCCGCGCCCGGTCATCGGGGTGGAGGAGTTCGAGCCAGCCATCGGCTGTGGTGTCATCGATCTCCACAAGGGTGTAGCCCAGCATCGCGGCCCAGTAGTCGTTGCGGCTCACTACGTCGCTTGCGATGTCCCAGTTCCAGGTCCCCAGTCGACTCCCCTCCAGGATCAGTTGCAGACGCTCTTCCCGTTCCCGCAGCAAGGCGCTGGCGGCCTCGACCTCGGCGGTGCGCTCGGCCACCCGCTGTTCGAGCATGGCATTGAGATCCCGGTAGCGCCGTTCGCTGTCGCGCAGGCGCGCTTCGGCCTGCTGGCGCTCGGCCATCTCCGCCTCCGAACTGGCCGTGCGCGCCGCGACCTGCTGCTCATGACCCTGGCTTCCTGCCGGGCCTTTCATCGGCTGGGACTCCAGCGCGGCCCCCTCATTATCGGATGCATCAAGTTTCATCGCGCGGACCGCCCCTATGAGGTCTCGAACGGGTCAACGCCTCATCGTGTCGCGTCATCGCCCGCTCTCAAGTGTGTCTAGCAGGTTTCAACGTGTTAGACCCTTATATCATAATGAATTAATGACCGCCTCGCTCAGGCCGCGGTCCGCCAAGCTTGGCCATAAAGGGGGAGGGGGCTTTGCCAACCTAGCCAGTGGCTGGCATCCTCGTTGGCGGCCTCCAGACGGCTCAGATAATCGGCCAGGTCGGACCGCCAGGTCGCGGTCCAGGGTTCCATCCAGAACACCGGGTCCAGGAACCAGGGCCAGTCGTGGCTCGGCTCGGGACGGGCCGGCGTGGCGGCCAGGTGCCTCCCCAGTTGGGGAGTGGCCGCGGGTAGGGCCTCCGGGAGGGCGTTGGCCAGGAGGCAGTCATATTCCAGGGTACCGTCATCCGCCCAGTGGGCCTTGGAGTGGATTTTTTGGGCCAGCCGACGCATACCGTTGTTTTCCATCAGCACCTCGAACCAGAAGCGGTCGATGCCCTTGCGCTGGGCGGCGGCGATCAGCCGAGAGAGGAGGGCGGAGCCCACCCCCATGCCCTGCGCCTGGTCCACGGTGACCATGGACAGTTCGGCGACCTCGCCTCCCGGGCTCAGACGCTGGCAGCGGGCAAAGCCCAGCGGTTCCAGCTCCTGGCCCCGTGCATCGACCCGAATCGCGACGAAGGCGATGTGGTCATGCCCATCCACCCGGGAAAAGCGTTCCAGTTCCTCCGGCGTCAGGGCTGGTTTTTCGATGAAGAAACGCAGGCGCCGGGAGCGTGGCGAGAGGGCCGCGAAGCAGCGCAGCAGCAGGTCGCGGTCGTCCGGGGTGGAAGCCCGGAGCAAATAGGTTGAACCATCGGCCAGTTGCCGGGTGCTGGCGGTCGGATGATCAGGGTAAGATCGGTCGAGCATGGTAAACCTCCTACCACTAAGGCAGGGCCCGAGCTTGGGCGGGATCGCCGCTAAGGCCGAGCATTATTGTGCAGTGCAGCAACAATGGCCTCCTTGGCGAAATTTTTCAAGTCGCAACATGTGGCATTTGTGCATCATGGCGGGAAATCCACCCATGGCACAGAGAAAATGCCTTGCCGTAGGGCAACCCTTGCCCTAGATTCCCCCCTATGAGGATCCTGCAACGCTTTCCGGCTTCGCGCATCCTGATTTATGCCGATGACCACCTGCTTCCTCACGTCCACATTAAATTGCGCGATGGCCGTGAGTGCAGGGTTGAGATCGACTCCCTGAAAATTCAGGGGCGCGTCGCGACTCGTGAGATTCGGGACGAGTTAGCCTGGATTACGGCGCATCGGAGATTCCTGCTCGACGAATGGCGGAGGTACAACCCATGAGCACTTACTTTTTTCCCAAGTTACAAGCGGTCGAAGCGCTCGCGCCCTATCGCCTGCGCACCACCTGGAGTACGGGCGAGGTGCTGGAGGTCGATGTGGAAGGCGTACTGCGGCGGATTCCCGTCCTCGCCCCCATCCTCTCCCCGGAGGTATTCGCCCGCGTACACCTTGGCGAATGGGGCAACAGCATTGAGTGGCTTGACGAGGAGTTTGGCGCCGATAACGTCTATGCCTGGGCCAAGGAGCAGGCCGGCGAGGTCAGCCATGAAATGTTCGGTGACTGGATGCACCGTAACCAACTGTCACTCAGCCTGGCGGCCGAGGCCCTGGGGATCAGCCGCCGCATGGTCAGCTACTACCGCACGGCTCACAAACCCATACCGCGGGCTCTTTGGTTTGGCTGCCTGGGCTGGGAAGCGACGCGACCCCAGACTAAAACTCTGCCACGCGCCCTGCCGACGGCCCGCGAATATGCCGCTGCACACGCCTGACTTACCCCAAGAACCATGAAAACCCTGCTCGCCAAAAACGCGGATCTGCTTGTCACCATGGACGGGGAGCGTCGCGAACTGAACAACGCCAGCCTCTATGCCGAGGACGGGATCATTAAGCAGATTGGACCGCTCTCGGCCCTCCCGCCAACGGCCGATACCGTCCTCGATCTGAGCGGGCAGATCCGGATGCCCGCCCCGCGCCGGAGCCTGATCCCATGACCCCCGACCAATTCATCACCAAGTGGCGGGACGCCACCCTCAAGGAACGCTCCGCCGCCCAGGAGCACTTTCTCGACCTGTGCCGTCTGCTGGACGAGCCCACCCCCGCCGAGGCCGACCCCACCGGCGCTTGGTTCTGCTTCGAGAAGGGCGCGGCCAAGGCCGGGGGCGGCGATGGCTGGGCGGACGTGTGGAAACGCGCCTGCTTCGGCTGGGAGTACAAGGGCAAGGGCAAAGACCTGAAGGACGCCTTCAAGCAGCTGCAGCTTTACACCCCCGCACTGGAATACCCGCCGCTGCTGATCGTCTCCGACTTGGACCGGATCGTCATCCATACCGCCTTCACCGGCACCGTGCCCGCTGTGCATGTGTTGGCCCTGGAAGACCTCCGGGACGCCAGCAAGCGCCGGCTGCTCAAGTGGGCCTTCAACGAGCCCGAGCGCCTGCGGCC
>JBASIS010000225.1:0-6713 GCA_049654905.1 Chromatiaceae bacterium | reverse complement strand
GCTGAGGCCAGGGCCATCCTGGAACGGGCTCGCGACCGCCTCTCGGTCTGAGGGCAGGGGCGATGTATTGATCCCAGCGCCGGTAACGCGCTTCAGCCTATAGCGGAAGGAGTGCCGGGTGGTGTCTGGCGGGGGACGCCGTTAATACATCCCTGTAGGCTTGGCGACAGCATCCCTGCTGTCGACACCCCCGCCAACCCTCGGCCACCCCCCACCCGGGACACCTAGACCGTCTGCACAGCCGAGTAGCCAAATTGCCACCGGTGGGCAAGGCGGTTGGGTTTAGAATCCTTTCATGTAGTGGGCTCACGGACCCGACAACCCTTATTTCCCTGCTACCCTGGAACCGCTTGCCGCGATGAATCAACACCCCACCAACGAACCGCCTGCAACCTTCAAGCCCTGGGCTGGGCGCTTCAACGAACCTACCGACGCCTTTGTCGAGGCCTTCACCGCCTCCGTGGATTTCGACCGCCGGCTCTACGCCTATGACATTCAGGGCTCCATCGCCCACGCCACCATGCTGGCGCGCCAAGGCATCCTGACCGAGGCCGAGCGGGACGCCATCGTCGCCGGCCTGACGCGGGTGCAAGGGCGGATTGAGGCCGGTGACTTTAGCTGGTCCATCCCCCTGGAAGATGTCCACATGAATGTGGAATCCGCCCTCACCGCCGACATCGGCGAGGCCGGCAAAAAGCTCCATACCGGGCGCTCGCGCAACGATCAGGTAGCGACAGACGTGCGCCTCTGGCTGCGCGCCGAGATCGATGTCCTGGGCCCGGCCATCGCCCGCCTCCAAACCGCCTTGCTGGAGCTGGCCGAGCGGGAGGTGGAGACCATCCTACCGGGCTTTACCCACCTGCAGGTGGCCCAGCCCATCAGCTTCGGCCACCACATGCTAGCCTGGTTCGAAATGCTGGAACGGGATCGGGAGCGCCTGGCGGACTGCCGCCGGCGCCTCAACGTCCTGCCTCTGGGAGCCGCCGCCCTGGCCGGCACCACCTACCCCATCGACCGCCACCTGACCGCCGCCCTGCTCGGCTTCGACCGGCCGGCGGAAAACTCCCTGGACGCCGTCTCCGACCGGGACTTCGCCATCGAATTCACCGCCGCCGCCAGCATCCTCATGATGCACCTGTCGCGCTTCTCCGAGGAGCTGATCCTCTGGTCCTCCGCCCAATTCGGCTTCGTGGATCTCTCGGATTCCTTCTGCACCGGCTCTTCCATCATGCCGCAGAAGAAGAACCCGGACGTCCCCGAGCTGGTGCGTGGCAAGACCGGGCGCATCTTCGGTCACCTCATGGCCCTGCTGACCCTGATGAAGGGCCAGCCCCTGGCCTACAACAAGGATAATCAGGAGGATAAGGAGCCCCTCTTCGACACGGTAGACAATCTCAAGGGTTGCCTCAAGGTCTTCGCCGACATGATGGCGCGCCTGACCTGTAATCGAGAGCGGATGCGCGCGGCGGCCCGCCAGGGCTTCGCCACCGCCACCGACCTGGCGGACTATCTGGTACGGCGGGGCATTCCCTTCCGCGACGCCCACGAAATCGTCGGCAAAGCCGTGGCCCTGGGGGTGCGCGAGGGGCGGGATCTCTCCGAACTGAGCCTGGCGGAACTCCAGTCCTTCTCGCCCCTCATTGGCGCGGAGGTGTTCGACTGCCTGACCCTGGAAGGCTCCCTGGCCGCCCGCGACCACATCGGCGGCACGGCGCCGAGGCAGGTGCGGGCCGCCCTGGTCCGCGCCCAGGCGCGGCTGAGGGAGGCTGGGGATCAAGCCGGAACTCCTCGCCATGGCTGACAGTCTCGACGAACTCAACCGCCGCCTGCTCGCCTTCGCCCGCGCCCGGGACTGGGAGCAATTCCACTCCCCCAAGAACCTGGCCATGGCCCTGGCGGGCGAGTGCGGCGAGTTGCTGGAACACTTTCAGTGGTTGAGCGAGGCCCAAAGTGCCCAACTGGCCGGGGACAAGAAATTCGCCGTTGGCCAGGAAATGGCCGATATCCTCATCTATCTCATTCGCCTGGCGGAGCGCCTGGACTTGGATCTAATCGCCGCCGCCGAGGCCAAGATCACCCATAACGAGCATCGCTATCCCATCGCCAGGGTCCGGGGCGACTCCCGCCGGGCGGATGAATATCCGGACTGACGGCCCGAGCCAGGCCCCGAAGGGGTTTTGTGACAGCGATGGCTTATTCACAAGGCGATGTTGCCGGTATCGCCCCAATTCGAGACTAACGGCACGGGGTCCCTAATGGACCTGGTTTCGTTCAGATATTGCAGGTCTCGCCTATTCCATGCTTTACAGCAGCGGTGTCGGCCTGATTAGCACCACGCCGTATCGCGGTTATCAAAGGAATCGCTTCATGTATCGCCATTTTTTCCTACCGCCACGGCCGGCTATCCTGCTCCTGGTAACCGCAGGCTTGATCCCGACCACTGGGGTCGGGGCGGCGCCCCCCACCGACATGCCGGTCCCCATACCACGCACGGCGATTGCCGCCCTGGGACGGGTGGAGCCCATCTCGGAAGAGATCCGGATCGCGGCGGCCATGACCGGGCGACTGGCGGATGTGCCGCTGGAGGAGGGCGATCCGGTCAAAAAGGGCCAGGTAGTGGCGACCCTGGAAAACGCGGATCACCTGGCACGGGTCCGCGCCGCCGAGGCCAACGTCGCCATCGCCCAGGCGGGTCTCGACCGGGTGATCAATGGCGCCCGCCCCGCGGAACGGGCAGAGGCGGCCGCGGCGGTACGGGAGGCCGAGGCCCTGCTGGTGCGGGCCGAACGGGAATTAAACCGCCAGCAAGGACTGTCGGAGAAGCGGTTGGGCAGTGGCCAGGACCTGGACAACGCCACCAGCGAGCAGGAGGTCGGACGCGCCCGCCTGGCCCGGGCCCGGGAACATCTGGCGGTGGTGGATGCCCCAGCGCGGGAAGATGAGCGCGCCAAGGCGGAGGCCGAGGTGTTACTCGCCGAGGCGCGGCTGGCGGAATTCCAGGCCATCTATCAGAAATCCTTCGTGCGCAGCCCTATCGATGGCGTGGTGCTGCGTCGCATCCGCCGCGCCGGGGAACAGGTGACCGAGTTGGGCGATACACCGATCCTGGCCGTGGGCGACATCTCCCGCCTGCGGGTGCGCGCCGAGATCGATGAGGCGGATATCAACCTGGTGCGCCTTGGCCAACAGGCCCGTATCGAAGCCGATGCCTATGGTGACCGCCACTTCAAGGGCCAGGTGGCGCGCCTGGGTAATCTCATGGGGCGCAAGCGGGTGCTCTCGGAGGACCCAGGAGAGCGCCAGGACACCCGGGTCCTCGAGGTCCTGATCGATCTGGAGGCGGATACCCAGCTCCCGGCGGGTCTGCGGGTGGACGTCTTCATCGCCATCGGGGAGCCGGGGTAGGGGCATTATGCAACCCCATCCACCCCGATCCACTCCCTGGGGGAGGCGCATGGCCTGGCTGCTCGCCTGGCGCAACCTGGCCCATGATCGCTCCCGGTTCGTCGTCACCCTGGTCGGCATCATCTTCGCCGTCGTCCTGATCGCCATGCAGATCGGCCTTTTCCTGGGCTTCTCCGACGCCACCACCGTTATCATCCGCCACACCCACGCGGATTTCTGGATCGTCGCCCGGGGCGCCCAGAACTTCGAGATCTCCCTGCCCATGAAGGATCGCGAGCTCTACCTGGCCCGCTCCGTGCCTGGCGTGGCCGAGGCGGAGCGGCTCCTGGTGCAATTCGTCCCCTGGAAGAAGCCTGGCGGTGGGGACGAGAGCATCATCATCGTGGGCTTCGATCTCAACTCCGGGCTGGCCGGACCCTGGAATCTGGTGGCGGGCCGGCTGGAGGATCTGCGCCAGCCCGACGCGGTCATGGTCGACCGGGTGTACATGGAGAAACTGGGCATTGCCAGCACCGGAACCGAGCTGGAGATCAATGGCCGGCGGGCGCGAGTAGTGGGCCTCACCCAAGGCATCCGCTCCTTCACCACTTCCCCCTGGGTCTTCGCCTCCTTCCGCACCGCCCAGGGCTTCTCGCGACTCGCCGAGGACGAGTCCAACTATGTCATCGGGACCTTCGCGCCCGGCGCGGACCCGGTCACCGTCCGCGCCGCCCTGGCCGAGGCCCTGCCCCGCAGCGATGTCTATCTGAGCGACGATTTCGCCGCGCGCACCCGCGATTACTGGATTTTTACCACGGGCGCCGGGGCCTCGGTACTGGTCTCCGCCCTGCTGGGGCTGCTGGTCGGCTCTGTCATCGTGGCCCAGGTGCTGTACGCCACCACGGTGGATCATCTGACCGAATTTGGCACCCTCAGCGCCATGGGGGCCCCGCGGGACTTCATCTATAAGGTCATTCTGGGTCAGGCGGCCATCAGCGCCACTCTGGGCCATATCCCGGGGATCATCCTCGCTCTGCTCCTGGCCGAGGCCAGTTCCCTGTCCGCCGCCGTGGTCCTGGTCCCCTGGGAACTGGCCATCGGCCTCTATGGGGTCACCCTGGCCATGTGCATGCTGGCGTCCCTCATCTCCATCCGCAAGGCCATGGGGATAGACCCGGCCATGGTTTTCCAGCGGTGACTAGATGACCGATCATGTCCCCGCCCTGGAGGTGATTGGGCTGTCCGTCGTCTATGGCAGCGGGCCAACGGCCGTGCATGCCGTCAATGGGGTCGATCTGGCGGTGCATCCGGGTGAGATCCTGGCCCTCATGGGCCCCTCCGGGAGCGGCAAGACCACCCTGCTGATGGTCATGGGTTGCCTGCTGCACGCCAGTGCCGGTACGGTGCGGGTCGAGGGCCGGGATATCGGTACCCTCGATACCGCGGAGCTGGCGCGGCTGCGGCTGGCGCGTATGGGCTTTATCTTCCAAAGCTACAATCTGTTTCCTGCCCTCACCGCCCTGGAGAATGTCCAATTGGCCCTGGAGCTGAAGGGTCGGGATCTGGCGGAGGGGGTGGAGCTTCTGGAGCGGGTAGGTCTGGGGGAACGGCTACGCAACTACCCCAAGCAACTCTCGGGCGGCGAGAAACAGCGGGTCGCCATCGCCCGCGCCTTGGCGGGTCACCCCGCTATCCTGCTGGCGGACGAGCCCACTGCCGCCCTGGACTCCACTAATGGCCGCGCCGTGGTCAAGCTGCTGGGCGACCTGGCCCACGACCTGGGCCGCGCGGCGGTGATCGTCACCCATGATCCGCGGGTGGGCGAGCTTTCGGACCGGGTCATCCATTTCGAGGATGGACGGATTGTAGGCTGAACCTGCGCAAACTAGCCATCAACATGAACAAATTTCCTCTGCTCCTCCTGTTGGCCATCACCCTGCTGTCCTCGGGCTGCGCCCACGTCCGCAAGGAGAAAAAGACCCAGGGCCTGACGGCCGCCACCTATGCCTATGGCAATGCCCTGCGCTGGGGCTACTACGACACGGCCTGGAGCTATCTGGACCCCGTCACGCGCTCCCGGTTGCTGCTGGACTCACTCCAGCTCAAGGCGATTCGTCTGACGGCCTACGAGGTCATCCAGCCGCCCCTCCTCATTGCCGAGGATCAGGATCAGGCCGAACAGTGGGTCCAGATCGACTATGTGCGTCAGGACACCCAGGTGGTGCATAGCCTCACGGATCACCAGGTCTGGCGTTACGACGAGGCTAGCGCCGGCTGGCGCCTGACATCCGATCCCCCGCGTTTTCCCTAAAAAAAAAGCCATGAATAGCTCGGTACAGGGTCAACAGAGGGGCCCAATCATCTTCAAAGAGATTAAGAAATATAAGCATGAAGATGATGATGAGGCCTGGGGATAACAGCCAGCGACGGAAAAATCCTTTTCAGCAAGCTGAGTTAAGGCGTTTTGAACCCTTGGGACAAGGTCGCCGGATACTGTTGAAGCCCTGTGGATAAAATCGAGGCCTCCAGGACTGATTTTTTTATTCTCACTTGTCCACAGGCTTGATCCCAGCTTGCCACCCGCTGATCCGTGCGCCGCACGTTTTTTCGAGGCCGAAAAAAAAACCCGCCGGCGGCGGGTTCTTGAATCAAGGGCGACGGAGGTCGGCTACTTGATCTTACCTTCCTTGTAGAGGACGTGCTGACGCACGACCGGGTCGAATTTCTTGATTTCCATCTTGCCGGGCATGTTGCGCTTGTTCTTGGTGGTCGTATAGAAATGACCGGTGCCGGCGCTGGAAATCAGGCGGATCTTGTCACGTGCTGCCTTAGCCATGGATGTTTACCTCGCTCAGACCTTGTCACCGCGATCGCGCATCTCGGCGATCACTGCATCGATACCTTTCTTGTCGATCAGGCGCATCGCACTGGTGGACAGGCGCAGGCGCACCCAGCGGTTCTCGCTCTCGACCCAATAACGATGGAAGTGCAGGTTCGGCAGGAACCGACGCTTGGTCTTGTTGTGAGCGTGGGAGACGTTGCAACCAGAAAGCGGGCGCTTACCGGTTACTTGGCAGACTTTGGACATGACGCTTCCCTTAGAGGTTGGCCAGGGGTCGGGCCTTCATGAGCCAGACCGAGAATGAAAGACGGGCAAAAATACCCGATTCGCCGCGCCAGCGCAAGTGCTTAGGCACCTGTGATGTGATTTTCGGGTGTCGAGATGCTGCAAACCGGGCTGGGTCACGATGCAGCCGGTCACTCCACGCCTTTGCCTGTATTCGACCAGGCCTTTTCCCGCTCACCCCTGGACAAGCCGTGTGTAAGTC
>JBASIS010000224.1:0-41826 GCA_049654905.1 Chromatiaceae bacterium | reverse complement strand
AAGCACCGCCGTACCCCCATAAACTACATAGCTCCGCAGATACTCCTCCAGCCAGTGGCCGTGGGTGTGGAAGACCAAGCGCTTGTAGGTGGTAAAGGAGACGGTGATGGCGAGGATGTTGGCGATGACGCCAATGATCAGGATATGCAGCAGCGGTGACAGCGCCAGATAGAGCGCCACCCCCAGGGTGTAGCCCACCAGGGTATTGAAGCCGCCGACGAAGAGGTAGCGCCATTCGCGCCGACGCCACAGGTCCCCGGGAGAGCGGACTTGGCGAAGGAAGTCGCGCAGGGGGGGCGTCATGGGGGCGACAAGAGTCGTCGGGCCTCGGGGCAGTCGAGCCTGATGGCATTGGCGCCGATAGCACCGGCGTCCCCTGCCGCACCGAAACCCCAGGCGGCCCAGAAAAAGCGCAATTGGTTGGCGCGGGCGGCGTGGTGGTCCTCGGCCCGATCCCCGACGTAAGCGCAATGGTCGGCGGCGAGACGGGTATCCATTAGCAGCCGGTCGAGCAGAGCCGCTTTATGCGGCAAAGGGGGAGTGAAACTATCGAGCGCATAAACGCGCTCGAATAGCCCGGCCCAACCCAGATGGTCGAGGATCAACCGGGTCGGCAGTGCCCGCTTATTGGTGGCGATGTGGAGCGCCAGGCCGGCGGCGGCGAGGGCCCGCAGCATGGGCTCGACTCCCGCGAAGGGTTGGGTTTCGCGATAACCCCGGCTGTCGTAATGACGCATAAAGGCGGTGGCCAGCAGGTCCAGCCGGGCCTCGCCGCAGTCGCCTCCGCAGAGCCTTGCCAGGGTTGCGCGCAACGGTGGCCCGATCAATGCCGGCGTCAGCGGCACCTGGGTTTCCAGCCCGCAATCGGCGAAGGCTTGGCCCAGGCTCGCCAGAATGCTGGGGGCTGAATCCACCAGGGTGCCGTCCAGGTCGAAAATGATCGCCTTCATAGAAGGATTTCCCCCCGATGCGCGGCGCCGGTGCGCCGGATCGCTTCGGCCAAAGGGATAGTGACGGCAAGCCCCAGTTCCCGTTGCGCCTTGCGGATGTCCGGGATGTAGCGGTTGCGACCCTGGGCGTCGCTTCCTCCCCCATGGATAAGTACGGCCTTATCCGGCGCCAACAGATCACGGACTCGGTAGGCCAGTTCGGCAATGCTGATCACCTCATCGGAACCTACGTTGTAGGCTTCCCCGGGCCGGCCCTGATCCAGCAGAGTCAGTAACCAGTGGGCCAGGTCCGCCTGATCCAGATAGGTCCGCAGCGGCGTGCCGTCCCCGGAGACGGTGATGGCCTCCCGGGTGAGGGCGTCGCGGATGAAGTTGCCGATCGCAAAATGGACGTCTAGCGGCAGGTCTGGCCCGACGAAGGCGAAGCAGCGGGCGATAACCACCTCCAGGCCAAAGGCGTCCTGGTAAAGCGCGCACAGATGCTCGGCCGCGCGCTTGCCTTGGCTGTAGGCATTGGCCGGGTTGCGCAGGTCCGGGCAGCCAGACCAGTCCTCGGCCAGGGCGTCAACCTCTGGCGGCTGTGGACCATAGACCCCACCGGAACTCGTAAGCAGAAAGCGGCGCGCCCCAATGGCGACCGCAAAGTCGAGGAGGTTCCGGGTGCCATCCAGGATCTGCTGATAGCGCGTGAGCGGCGTCATCTGGGGTCCGAGGGTGGAATCCGTGGCGGCGTGCAGGATGTGCGTGAACCGCTCGCCCCGTGGCAAGGACGACGGGTCGCGGATATCCCCGGAGCGGAAAGACAGCCAGGGTAAGTCGAAGAATTCTGGGTAGCGGACCAGGAAGGATGCGGCGTCCCGGGAGAGCACGGTCACGCGCGCAACAGCGGCTCCGCTGGTTTCGTCGGCTTGCCATTTGCGCAGCAAGGCCCGTCCAAAAAAGCCGGTTCCCCCGGTTAATAAAATGCTGGTAGATACCGTCATATCGCCCGGTCCTTGGCAGTTCCCGGAAGGCTGAGTGATCTTTCAGTTAACGATCGCATGAAACGGATAGGGCAGTTGTAACGCCAGGTAGTCCTGCTTGATTGCCTGGGTCGCAATCGCCGCCGCGCAGAGAATTAGCGTTGTCTCTGGCAGATCACGCAATCCGGTCTCCGGACTCGTGATAATCAGGCCGGAAAATCGCAGGCCATGCTTTTTATGATCCCGATCGACGACGGCCCGCAATTGATGCGCGGGAAACCAGGGCTCACCGATCAGCCGCTGCGATAGCGAGCCTGCTCCCCACAACGCAAAAGGTCTGTCATTGCCGATGAGGGACATAATCCGGGCACGCATCGGCGCCAGATCGGCTAATCCCTGGTCAACATAGGCTAGTAGCGGCTGGTAGAGTCCCAATCCCCTATCCAGTAACGTGGCGCCAGGTACACCCCGGGATTCAAACAGACCGAACACGGCTGGATACAGATTGCCGTTGGCAAGTGCCAGGGACTTTGGTGCGATGACAATCGGTTCGAGTCCTAAGACTGTCCCAAGGGATTCCAGCGACTCAGCGCCGAGGTGATTGATATGCTCTGGATCGAAAAAATACAGTGGCGGGAAGCCTTCAGTGGCGTATCGCGCAGGGTCTGGCGTCTCGATATACAGGCGCCCGTTGGTCGCAAGCAGAGGGAGCAAAGAGGCGAGGACGGCTTGGGCATCGAATACATGCTCAAGGACATGACTCAATACGATGAGGTCGAACGTCCCCCAGTGCTGGGCGATGGCTACGGGGTCGGTTAAGGGCAGGGAAACCTGGTAGGCGGACATTCCCTGGGCCTTAATTCGCGCGATGCAGGCCGCGGCCGGGTCGAAGCCGGTCAGGTCATTAAATCCGCGCTTGCGCAACGCAGCCATCAGTCCGCCATTACCGCAACCGACATCAAGCACCCGCGCCCCTGGCGCAATCCGAGCCGCCAGGAAAGCAGCCAAGTCCGCGAGCCGTTGCCGATCCATCGGCTCATCGCCGCCGCCGGTGGCGACCGCCGTGTCTTCATACTTTGAGAAGTCACGATAGTATTCGTCGTAAGCATCAACCCCAGTGGCTGAGTCCGCATAACCGCTGCCGCAGCGCTGACAGACGAGCACGTCGTAAAGCGCGGGGAGGGGCGAGGTATCGGCTAGCGCGAAGTGCATCGTGTGCAGATACCGTGCCGTTTGAAGGTGGCAAACCGGACAGGGGCGGTGGCTAGTGACGGGGGTACCGCGCTGCGAGATCATGCGCAATCTCGCCCCTCAACAATAGGCATAAAACACGCTTTCAAATGTGTTGTGCTCATGGGTGCGGTAGCGGATGCGGTATTCCGGGACGATCCCGCGAATAAATTTCGGTATGCGCCAAATGTCATCCCAGCGGTGATAGGCCGCAATCGCGAGTACCGGACGATCTCGGCGGATAATCCCGCTGGCGCCGGCGAGGGCGGGGAGTTCATGTCCCTCCACGTCGAACTTGATGTAATCGATCCGCTCGCCGATCAGGCATTCGTCGAGACGCACGCATTGGATGCGGTTATTGCCATCCGTGGCGATCGCGCTGGCTTCGCCATTATCGCTGGCAAATGCGAGCCATTCCGTGGCGTTGGACAGGCCACAAGGGTAGCTGATAACGGGAATATCCAGCGCCGCGACATTCGCGGCAAGGCGGGAGAAATTGACCAGATCCGGCTCAAAGGCGTAGGCGCGGGTCAGCGGGATAGTTGCCGTTGCCTGGACGATGGTGTCGCCATCGTAGGCGCCACCGTCCACGAATACACATCCTCGCTGGCGAGTCGCCAGTGCGGTATGGATCGCGCCCGGAAAATATTGAGGCTCGTCCGTGGGCGACGGACCCACCTCCATTGGCAACGCCAGCCGGAACCGTAAGGTGGTCAGAAACTGTTGCCGACTCTTTTCGTCATCCAACAGCCTATAGGCGGATTCGATGCTGGCGCGGGCGCTGGCGTATTGCCGGAGGTCGTTAAGCCAAAAGCGCCAGCCCAGTTGTTGTTGAATGGCTGCGTAGTACTCTTGGGGCAGCCTTACTCGGGCAATACCCCGCGCCCGGCAGCAGGTTGCAATGGCGATCAGGTCTGCATTGGCGCTGCGGTTATAGACGGCCACCCATAGCGGCAACGCGCTTGCTGCCGCGTCCAGGGTGTCGAGCGTCACTACCGGCACATCGCCGCAGGTTCGGCTGGTTACCTCCGATACTACGCAGGCGCGTACCGAAATGCCTATCGACCTGAGGGCGTCGCGCACGGCGAGGGCAAAGTTGCCAGCACCGAACAAGGTGACACCCTCTCGCCGGGCCTCTGTGAGCAGCGCATCGGCATCGGGCATTAGGTCAAGAAAATCGAACATGGCTGGACTCACTGGCATCACTGGCTATCTGCCTGGGCGGGCGCGAAGCGCTGCCGCCTCCGCCCGCACCCCGGAAAGCTCATCCGCAGGCAGGAACGGAAACATGTCGTCGAGTTCTGGCGTCGCGAAGTTGCCGTTTTCTAGCATCCGGGACTTTATGCGGGGCGAGCACGTCGTAATGCGCGGGCAGCGGCGAGGTATCGGCTAGCGCGAAGTGCATCGTGTGCAGATACCGTGCCGTTTGAAGGTGGCAAACCGGACAGGGGCGGTGGCTAGTGACGGGGGTACCGCGCTGCGGGATCATGCGCAATCTTGCCCCTCAACAATAGGCATAAAGATTAAGTATGTATAAAAAATGATGTTGGCAACTATCAAATCTGGTAACACTAGCTAGGCCATCATTGTTGGAGAAGCCTGAATTAGAGGTAGAGACACACCGTGCTGAAGAATCTTTTCGCAACGATATCCCCATTTCGCTAGCTGTCCAATGGTGGCTTCCGTTGTCTCTATGCCGTCGACGATATGTGGTTCTATTATAATTTTTGGAGAAAAACGCCGAAAGAAATCCATATCTTCAAAAATTACTTTTTCGGCACCCTCCACGTCACATTTAATAAAGTCCACGCGTGTCAGGTTGAAAGTCTGAAGGATTTTGCTGAGCGTAAATGATGGCACTAGTCGTGTCGTCCCACGATTCTTCCCAACGATGCCCGTGGCACTTGACCCCATGTTCCCCTCGCAGGAGAATTCAATTCCTTCATTATGGTTCCAGACCGCGCCGCTGAGAATATAAATTTTATTCTGTTTGGCTTTCAAGAATCTAGAAATATTTCGTTGAATGCACTCGTTGTTAAGCGGATCGGCTTCGATAGCGACCACAACACCAGTTACACCGACGGCTTGAGAGAATATAATTGAAGTAAGACCAGAATATGCACCTAGATCCAACACCACCATGCCTTCGGTCAAGGACGCAAATTCTATATATTGATATGTCGTTACAAGAGGTTCGGCCAGTGAAGGGAAAAGGATCGGACAATTTTCGTATCCACGGACGTCATGATATCTAGGCGTTGAATAGTCAACGAGTTCCATTCCGCAGTATCGGATAGGCAGTACGGCATCATAGTAATAATCAAAAGATTCAATGATATCTTTACCGTAGATACCGTGATCAAGCGATAGTCTGATAACCTTTGATCCGTTTATGATATCCAATTGCTCTCCCCTTCTTTTAAGCTGGAACCCCCTTTTCTTGGCGCGGGCCAAGATTAATATTGGCATTAAGGCTTTTATGAGAGGTGCGGGAATTAGGTGCTTTACTAGAATCTTAAATTGCATGTTGAAGCTCATGATCTAATTAACCAATTTATGAACTATAAGGGGATGAGATTGGCAGCTAGGCACTGCAGTGAAGCGAACCAACCAAATTTTGCAATATATCTGAAAAAGCTAATTCTAGCCAGTCATTAAATTGCATAAAATACGCTATCTTGCCAGCACCGAACAGGGTGACGCCCTCTCGCCGGGCCTCGGTGAGTAGTGCATCGGCATCGGGCATTAGGTCGAGAAAATCGAACATGGATGGACTCACCGGCAACATTGGCTATCTTATTTGCCTGGCCGGGCGCGTAACGCTGCCGCCTCCGCCCGTACCCCCGCAAGCTCATCCGCTGGCAAGAACGGGAACATGTCGTCGAGTTCTGGCGTCGCAAAGCTGCCGTTATCCATCATCCGGGACTTGAGGCGGGGCTCGAAGAGCTGCGCGGCATCGACGTCGATCTGGATCAGGGCCGGACCCTCAAGGGCCAGCAGCTGCTCCAGCACAGGCAGGTCATCAGGGCCGGCAATCCGGGCGGCGGTCAGCCCGTAGGCAGTTGCCAGCAGGCTGTAATCCGGAAATTCGACGCCCGAGGCCGGCGTTGCGCCCACCACGCTGCCGAAAAAGTTTTCGTGAGTCTGACGGATGGACAGGTAGCCGTTGTTGGCCAGCACGATGACGAGTACCGGCGCCTGGAGGGTCTTTAGGGTTTGCAGTTCCTGGACGTTCATCTGCAGGCTGCCGTCGCCTGCAAAGCAGATGACCCTTCGCCCGACACCGCCCATCGCCGCCCCAATTGCCGCGGGCAAATCATAGCCCATGGAGGCGGAACCGGAGTTGCTGAACATGCGTTGACGGGCGCGTAACTGACCAACCTGAAACGGTAGGATGCATGCCGAGGCATTGCCGCAGACGATGATGTCGTCGTCGCGCAGGTGCGCGAAGACGTGGTGCACGATGGCGTAGGGATTCAACCCCGGCACCAGGGTCTGATGCGGTTCCAGTACGGGGTAGCGCGCTCGTAGCCCCTGGCACCATCGGGCCCAGTCACCGAAGTCTGGCAATTCGCCAAGCGCCGGACGGGTCGAGAGGGCCTGGAGGAAGCGCTTGGCGTCGGCTACAACGCCGAGCGCGGGCTGGACAAAGGGCTTTTCAAGCTCGGCGGGGTCGATATCCACTTGCACCAGGAAAGCATCGGGCGCGAACCGGGACCAGTTGTAACTGACCTGTCGGATGTTGAGTCGCGATCCGAGGACGAGCACAAAATCGGCGGCCTGCAAACAGAAATTGCCCGCACGGGTACCGATGGTGCCCGGGCGGCCCGCGAACAGGGGGTGGTCGCTGGCGATCAGGTCGTGGGTCCAGGCGGTGGCGACCGGGATGCCCGTGGCTTCGGCGAAGGCCAGCAGTTCGGCCTCGGCATTGGCGATGCGCACACCGGTACCGGCCAGGATCAAGGGCCGGTTTGCGGTCCGCAGCCGGGCGAGGATAGTATCGCAATGGCCAGTGAGGTCCGGCGGGTCCGCCGGGACGGAAGGCGGTAACGCCGCCAGGGCCAGATCGATCTTGGCGGATTGGACATCCAGCGGAATGTCGATCCAGGCGGGGCCAGGCCGGCCGCTGGTAGCGGCTGTCAGAGCGGCCGGGAGGAGCCTGGCCAGGTCCTGCGGCTGGCGGGCGATTGCGGCGAACACCGTGACGGGCTCCGCCATCTGGATCACCGGCCCTTCCTGGTCCCCGAGTTGACGTAAGCCGGGCATGGGGACAAAGTCGAGGCAGGTCTCGCGTTTGACCTGTCCGGATAGCACTAACATGGGGATGGAGTCGGTGAAGGCGCCGAAGACCCCGTTTAGCGCATTGATGCCGCCGGGGCCCGTGGTGACATTGACCACCGCCGGCTTGCCCGTGATGCGGGCATAGCCCTCCGCCGCCATGGCGCAGGCCTGCTCGTGGTGCATGTAGGTGCAGTTTAGGCGGGGATGGCTGCCGAGGGCGTGGTTAAGGAACATGGAGCCGCCGCCGGTGACACAGAACACTTGGTCAATACCCTGTGCTACCAGCCAGTCGGCGATCTGTTGGGCGGCGTTCAGCATGGGCAAGCTCGGTTCACAGGCCGCGATTGAGGATGTAACGACGCAGGCCCTGGTTTTCGCTGTAGGGGCCGTCGATGTGGTCGATGGTCAGCGGTTCGTCGGCCCGGATGGGGGCAATCAGCCGCTCACCGTTCATGACCTCCCGGCAGGACAGTTGACCCTTGCGCAACGGGATAGCTAGATAGAAGTCCTTGCCGAAGCCGTCTTTGTCGAAGACATAGCCGGGTGCCAGATCGCGCCGGGCATAGGCGCCACGGACGAGCGCTTCAAGGTATTGAGATTCACGCTGGGAGATGACCCGGCGGGACCGGGAGCGGCCGCCGCACATCTCGGTGGCCTTGTGGAAGGCCTTAAACCAGGTGTCGCACTGATGAGGCAAAGAGCAATAGGGGGAGACCGGGACGCCGTCATGGTCGATATCGATATGCCGCTCCCAGGTCCGGGCCCCCTTGCCATAAGCGATCAGCATGGACGAAGACCAGTCGTGATACTCGTGGGACGACAGTCCGATCACATTGTCCGGGTACCGGCCGCGCAGATAGTCGATCTGATCGAGTTCCAGTTCGCCGTCCTCGACGGGGTAGAGGGCTACACAGTGGTTGATCGCGAGCGGGATATTGCGCTTGGCGAAGAAACGGACCAGGTCGTCAAGGTCTTTTTCCGAGGCGCCCCCACTGGAGACGATCACCGGGCGCCGGGTCGAGGCAACCTTTTCGATCAGAACCCAGTCGTTCATGTCCGAGCTGGCGATCTTGATGATCGGCATGTCGAACTCGACGCAAAGGTCCACCGAGGCCTCGTCGAAAGGGGTGGCCATCGGGATGCAGGAGAGGTTGCGGATCTCCTCGACCAGGCGGGCGAAATCTTCCCGGCTGAGCCGAGTGTCCTCGGTCTTTTTAACGTAGCGTAGCTCGGTATTTCCCCGGTACTCTGGGTGGATAAACCCATCGATATCCCGAAACTGGAGCTTGATCGCCGCCCGCACGTTGTTGAAGCGGACAATGGTCGCGTGGTCGCGAATGATCCTGAGCCCACGGTCAAGCCGGCCCCAGTGGTTGTTGGCCATTTCGAGGACGAACAGGTTCTCGAACAGGTCGCGGTCGCGTTGTGAAATTGCCGGCATGAATGGCTAGCCTGTTACTGGGTGCTGGGTGCGGTCAAGTTCTGGACCGCACCGATGGCAGTGGCGGTAGGGATGGAAAACTGCTATTTAATCATTGGGTTGATTAATCTTGCGACGCAAGACCATCTGGCCAGATGGCACCCTTACATCTACAACTCTTCCGCTCCGTGATTATACGGCCCCCCGCAAGGCGCTGCTTGGGGTATCAACGTCCAGGTCTGCCGGGGTTGGGGCCTAGCCAGCTCTCCAGGCTCTGATTTCAAGGATGCCCTCTAGCCAGCCTCCCAGTTGCGCGTGCTGGTCGTGTCCTGACGTTGCAGCGCCGCCAAAGTTGGGCGTACTGTGGGATATTATTTCACGTCAGCATATTTTGAGCTAATCTTCCGACGCTTGATCCCTGTGTGGCAGCGGTCCTCATTCAACCCATAGCTCTGGATGAGAACCTAGTGGCGAGCCTGGCCCTGTTAACCGCGTTGTTAACTTATGTGCGTTAAATACCTATTGCGCATAATGCTTCACTTCAATATTTATACGCCAACACTGATTCACCTTGAAGACCATGCTGACACTGCTTCTTGCCGCCATTTTCTTACCCAATCTTGTCCCCCTGGTAACCATGCTCAGCGGTATTGGTACGCCCGTGCGGACTGCTGCTATCTTAGCTTACGCCATTCCCGTGCTTTTGGTTCGCTTGCGTCACCCTTATATAGCAGTTGCTGTATTTCTCGCCATTGTGGTCTATGATCTTATCCAGAGCATCTCGCTTTTGTTCTCTCTCTCTCTATTTGAGTTGCCAACAATTCTGCCCTTTTTAGTAGAGCTGAATTTGCTGGCTTCTCCCCTTTATGCCTTTCTGGTTTTTGCGATCATGACGACCACCCTAGCTACGGTCTTCGTCCTACTCTTTCGCCAAAACCAGTTGAAAGGCAATCACCTCGGACTTACCCTCTTGCTGCTGGTTGCCTTGGCTGGCTTTGATCTGTACTTTAATGCCTCGCCGCATTATCTGTTTGGTACCGCGTATGCGCAGGGCAAGCCCTTCCAGTCCGCTATGATCGAAAGCGGTTTAGAGGATCGGCTGCAATCGAATAAGGTCAATGTATTTGTTGTTATGGTTGAAGGCTTGGGCCGCTTTGTCGATGATAGTCAGCATGCGCTGATCATGTCGCCCTTGATGGGCCCGGCAATGGCAAAAAACTACGAATGGCGTTCAGGTGCAATAACCTATTATGGATCGACCACTCATGCCGGGATGCGGGAGTTGTGTGCCAGTCGTCAGCCCTATACGGCATTGATCACTGACGGCATAATTCTTGACTGTCTGCCGGCCAGGCTGACTAAACGCGGCTACACCACTAGAGCGCTGCATGGCTTTAAGCAGAAGATGTTTGACCGCGACGCCTGGTATCCGCTTGTCGGATTCCAGCGGATGACTTTCCTGGAACAGATGCAGAAGGGTATGACCCGGTCCTGCGGTGCGGTTTTTAAAGGCGCCTGCGATGTGGATATCGGCGCTGAAGCTGCTCAAGCCCTGCTAGAGCCCGGGGGACCGCGGTTGATCTATTGGCTGACTCTTAACACCCATATCCCCATCCGACCAGGTGATGGCTCACCCCGTTTTGGGTGCCAGACCCCTGCCAACCCCTTTAGGCATGCGGAGGTCTGTTCGATGGCGGAACTTTGGACTGATGTGCTGGAACAAGTGGCGAAGATCGCCCTAGACCCGGACCTGCCCCCCACGGCCTTCCTGATCGTAGGGGATCATGCACCGCCCTTCTGGTCCCGGCAGGCGCGCCAGTTATTCCGTCCAGGGGAGGTTAGTTGGGTCAGCCTGTGGCCCCGATCCCCCTAGCGAGTGCCGATCGTGGCGCCCGAGCATCTCATCGAAGCGTTTGTCCACCTGCTACTAGCGCTTATGGATCTGCTCGAAACGCCTTTCGACCTGCTCAAAGCGCTTATCGATCTGCTCGAAATGCTTTTCCATCTGCTCAAAACCTTGGCGCATCAGTTCCCGTTGGTGCTTGAGTCCTTCCTCGACTCGCACCATCCGCTCGCGGAGTTCGATCTCGTACACCACCGGGGGTTTGGCCAGGGATTGTTCCGCTAGCCAGATGCCCAGATTATTCTTTATGAATTCAATATCTTCTTGTGCAAGAGCCATCGCTTGCTACCCATGGTCAATGAAGGCTGGATGAGGACATCATGGCGCCACCCTAGGGCGCTGTCGCTACCGGCTCGCGGTAGGGTTGGCCCTTAGTTGTCCCTGGCCACAAGCATGCCAGTGCGGACTTGGTTGGCGGCGTAATCCCGTTTGGACGCAGTTTAGCCACTTGGCGTTCAACCAGGCGGTATCCCTGTCTGCTTATGTCGGGGTTTGGGACCCAGCAAACCCTCCAGGCTCTGCATTTCGAAGATCCCCTCCAGCCAGCCATCCAGTTGCGCCATGCTGGCCGTTTCCAGACGTTGCAGCGCCCAGCGGGGCAAGGTTCCAAAGCGGCGGGTTAGCAAGCGCTTCAGGCTATCAGCCTTGCCTTTGGCCTCGCCCTCGGTTCTGCCCTCGGTTCTGCCTTTGGTCTCGCCTTCGGTCTTACCCTTGGCAAAGATTTCCTGATAAGCGCGCGTTTGTTCCAGGGGCACCAGGATATTCAACATGGTTTTTAATTCCTCGCTGGTGAGGGACGGAGGTCGAAAATCGGCCAAATTACGAAACAAAGCCCAATCAGCCGGCCAGGCACACCTTGGCTTGCGACTTAGGTATTTGGCTAAAATCTTGTTTATGAATGGAAAATATGGCATGCAGTCGGCCAATGCCAACCGCTGCGGGGGCGGGGCTTGTGATACAGGTCTGTTTCTTAGGGTTGGGTGCCGGGCCGACTGACAAGGTGCCCTTTAAAGCAACCGGGAGGCGGCAATGACCAGCCGGGGCGCAGGTGGCGATAAAGCCTATCAGCCAGAGAAAGTGCCGATCGTGGCGCCCGAGCATCTGCCAGTGCCATCGCTAACTACCCATGGTCAATGATCGAGGCCTGATGACACCATTATTGTGGCACCTAGGGCTCTGTCGCTACCGGCTCGCGGTAGGGTTGGCCCTTAGTTGTCCCTGGCCCCGGGTATGCCAGCGCGGATTTGGCTGGCGGCGTAATCCAGCATCTCATCGCTCAACCCGGGATAGAGACCAATCCAGAAGGTATCGTTCATGATCCGATCCGTGTTGGTCAGGTCGCCGGCGACACGGTAGTGGCGGCCCTGAAAGTAGGGCTGGCGGGTGAGATTGCCGCCGAAGAGCAGGCGGGTGCCGATTTTGTGCCGGTCCAGATGACGCAGCAGCTCTACCCGAGAGACGCTGGCCGCGGGCTTCAGGGTGAGGGGGAAGCCGAACCAGGAGGGGTCGCCGTGGGGGGTGGCCTGGGGCAGGATCAGAAATTCCTCGCAAGAGCGAAGGCGTTCGTGCAGATAGGCGAAGTTGGCCTTGCGCCGGGCGATGAAGTCCGGGAGCTTATCGAGTTGGGCCAGGCCGCAGGCCGCCTGCATGTCGGTGATCTTGAGGTTGTAGCCGGCGTGAGAGTAAGTGTATTTGTGGTCATAGCCGGCGGGCAGGTTGCCGAGCTGCCAGGTGAAGCGCTTTTTGCAGGTGTTGTCCTGGCCGGTGGCGCAGAAGCAGTCGCGGCCCCAGTCGCGGAAGGATTCCAGGAGGGGTTTGAGGGTGCCGTTATTGGTGAAGATGGCGCCGCCTTCGCCCATGGTGATGTGGTGGGCGGGGTAGAAGCTGAGGGTGCCGATGTCGCCGAAGGTGCCGACTAGGCGGGGGCTATTGCTCGCGGGGCTTCCCCCCTCTCCCCGGCCCTCCCCCGCCAGGGGGGAGGGAGGAAGATGATAAGTGGAGCCGAGGGCGTCGCAGCAGTCCTCGATGAGCCAGAGATCGTTTTCGCGGCAAAGGCGGGTGATGACCTCAAGGTTGAAGGGATTGCCCAGGGTGTGGGCGAGCATGATGGCCTTGGTGCGGGGGCCGATGGCCGCTTCGATCTGGCTGGCGTCGATGTTGTAGGTGCCGAGTTCCACATCGACGAACACCGGTACCGCTCCGTATTGCAGGATGGGATTGACGGTGGTGGGGAAGCCGGCGGCGACGGCGATGACCTCGTCCCCGGTCTGGATGGCGCGCTCGCCCAGCTTGGGGGAGGTGAGGGTGGCGAAGGCGACGAGGTTGGCGGAGGAGCCGGAGTTGACGGTGATGAGGTGTTTGACGCCGAGGAAGCGGGCCAGGCGTTCTTCAAAAGCGTCGTTGAAGCGTCCGGTGGTGAGCCAGCCGTCGAGGGCGGCTTCGATCATGTTCTGCAGTTCGGCGGCGTCGAGGACCTTGCCAGCGACGGGGACGGGGCTGATGCCGGGCTCGAAAGGGCGGGCGGCGAGGGTCAGGGCCGCAAAGTGGGGAATCTCCGCTGCCATTAGCCGCCGGAAGACGCTGGCCAGGGCGGCATCGGTCAACTGGGCTAACGGTTTTTGGGCCAGGCTTGCGGGCAGCAGGAAGGGCGTGTCGATCCGCACAAAACCGGGGAAGGGGAGCGGATTGCCATCAAAATCCTCCTCTCGCAAGGTATGGCCGAGCTCCGCATCCTGGGGTGGGGTGGTGGTGATGAAGAGGAAGCGCACGTCACCGTTAGGGTCGGGCGCATTCATGGCCAGCGCCGGCCTGGCTTGTTTGGCCGATTCGGCGGTGAAGGGGAAAGGTAGCTTGTAAATGCCCCCGGGACGAATCCTAAAGATCATTCCAGATATCCTCCGCGGGGTTGGCTAATACCTCACGGGCAAAGCCCGTATGTTCCTGGAGGCGGGCAAGGGCTTTGTTTTCAGCCACTGGGTCATCAGCCTCCTCGTCCAAGACGATCACCCGGATACGCGCCCCCTGGGGTCTGGCGACCTGGAAGCTGACGTTGCCCCCCGGGCCAACGGCCAAGGTCCGTTCGGTGATCATCATCCTAATGGGGGGAACTCATTGGACCGAGCAGGGATTCAAGACTCCGGGCATCGAAAATCTCGTCAATCCAGGCTTCAAGTTGCGTGATTGGCGCGGCGTCAATGCGCTGTTCCGCCCAAGAGGGCAAGGCACCGAAGCGATGGGCCAATTGGCGCTTCAGCGTCTTTGCCATGCCCCTGGCTTCCCCCCGGGCCTCGCCCTTGGCTTCACCCTTGACGATGCCTTCCTCAAGAATCGATTGATAGGCACGGGTCTCTTCAATCGGGGTGATCAGATTCAACATTGCCCAGATCTCCTTCGCGTTTAGTTCGTGAAATCATTCGAAAAACCAGAATTCCAAAACCTGCGAGAGCCGGTCGCGGCTTTCCGTCGTCAGTGGCGCCTCCTGGATGGTGCGCCAGAGTGTGGGGGCTTGGGCGCGCAGGGCCAAGTCGTCCTCAATGATCAAGGGCGCGAACACCGCGACATAGGGATTATCCGGTTCGCGGGCCAGCCACTCGGGCAGGATGCGTTTGAGAAAGACGCCGGTCAGCGGGCCAGTCGCGCCAGCGGCCCAACTGGGGCGGCGGGGCGCATCGGCCTCGCGCAGAAAAACCCCGATGCCGAATACATCACACTCCGGATGCTCTTCGCCGTAAAGACCCATCTTAGCCAAGAGGTTGTACCAAGCGGTCGGAAGCGCCTGCCCCTGAAATTCGATCACATACACCGGCCCGGCGTGCCCTTCGGGCTCAAAAATGGCGTCCAGGCGTCGCTCCAGGCCCTTGATGGTCAGGGAACAGAATCGGTAAGGGCCGTTAAGTTGGCGGCCGCCCGAGAGCACCCGAAAGGCCTCGGCCCCGGCGGATAGAAACAGGTAGATGGGATGATCGGTTTTCAGGGGAGTTCCGTGTCAGTGAGCGATTGCTAATTGCAGCGAGACGGCTAAGCGTCCGAGAGCAGCCTGGAATTGTTCATCGTGACTGAACACGCCGACTGTGTTCATCTAAAACCTCAGTAAGCCTTGCCCTGGGAACGGGCGGACTGTCGAGCGCATCGAAGAACAATTCCGCCTCGGCTTGGTGCAAGACCAGGGTCTTATGTCGGGCGATCCCTTCTCCGAAGTGTTTCAGGGCGCTCCCATGTATATGGTGGCTAGGGGTTTTCCCATCCAGCGTGGCTGCTTGTTCAAGTCGTTGCTGTGCTTGGGTCTCCGGACGGAGATTGATCGGCTCGGGATTGCTCGCGGCGGCTTGTGACACGGTGGGCCTCCAAAAATCCAACGCCTGATTGGTATCTCATTTTATATCTGCCGGATTATCGGCCGCGGAAGGAGGCGCGCCAATACCTTGGATCAAACTGGCTGATTTTCATAATCAATGAGTTCCCGGATCGATCTCTCACGCATATCGGCGCCGCTGGCTTGGGCCTGGTGCCAGGGCACGATGCGGCGGATGGTTTCATCCAGGGACCAGCGGGGCTGCCAGCCTAGCTGGCTCCGGGCCTTGGCGCAATCCAGTTTGAGGTAATGGGCCTCGTGGGGTTGCGGCTTGGGGTCGAGTTGCCAGTTGGCTGACCCGCCGCCGGCCTGCCAGGCGGCGGTAAGGCGCTCGATGAGCCACTGGACGGGCCTGGCGTCCTCGTCGTGGGGACCGAAGTTCCAGGCCTCGGCGAAGGTGGGGCCATCGGCGTGGAGCCGTTCCGCCAGGAGCAGATAACCGGCCAGGGGCTCCAAGACGTGCTGCCAGGGACGGATGGCCTGGGGAGACCGTATGACCGCGGGCTCGCCCGCCGCGATGGCGCGCAACAGGTCGGGGATGAGGCGGTCCGCGGCCCAGTCGCCACCGCCGATGACGTTGCCGGCGCGGGCGCTGGCGATGGCGACGCCGTGCTCGGCATGGTGGGCGGGGTTGAAAAAGGCGTCGCGGTAGGCGTGGGTGACCAGTTCGGCGCAGGCCTTGCTGCTGCTGTAGGGGTCCCGGCCACCCAGCGGCTCGTTTTCGCGGTAACCCCAGACCCATTCCTGGTTGTCGTAGCACTTGTCGCTGGTGACGATGACGACGGCCCGGACGCCTGGGGTCTGGCGAACCGCCTCCAGCAGGTTGACGGTGCCCATGACGTTGGTGGCGTAGGTCTCGACCGGGTCGGCATAGCCCTGGCGGACCAGGGCCTGGGCGGCGAGGTGCAGGACGATTTCCGGGCTGGCGGCGCGCAGAGTCTCCCGTAGGCGAGGCAGATCGCGGAGGTCGGCGAGGTAGGAGTCCAGGCCGGTGGCGATCCGGGCGACGGCGAAAAGGCAGGGCTGGGTCGGGGGGGCGAGGGCGTAGCCGGTGATCCGGGCGCCAAGCTGTTGCAGCCAGAGGCTGAGCCAACTGCCTTTGAAGCCCGTGTGGCCGGTGATGAAGACGCGCCGGCCACGCCAGAAGGCGGGGTCTGGATTCAGCGGCTTCACGGCGCCCAGACCTGCCAGGGGGCGGTGCCGCTGGCCCAGAGCTGCTCCAGAAAGGTGCGGTCGCGCAGGGTGTCCATGGGGTGCCAGAAACCGGGGTGACGGTAGGCGATGAGTTCACGCTCCTTGACCAGGGCGGCGATGGCCTGGCTCTCCCAGATGGTGTCGTCGCCCTCGATAAGATCCAGGGTACGGTGGTTGAGGACGAAGTAGCCGCCGTTGATCAGGCCGTTATCCCCTTTGGGCTTTTCCGTGAATTCAACGACTTCCTCACCCTCCAGGCCCAGGGCGCCAAAGCGTCCAGGCGGGGTTACGGCGGTGACCGTGGCGGCCTTGCCGTGGGCCTGGTGATAGCGGATCAGGGCGGTGATGTCGATGTCGCCGACGCCGTCGCCGTAAGTGAAGCAGAAGGTCTCTTCCCCCTCCAGAAAGCGCCGGACCCGGCCGAGGCGGCCCCCGGTCTGGGTGTGCTCGCCGGTATCCACCAGGGTGATGCGCCAGGGTTCGGCATAGCGTTGGTGGATGTCGATGCGGTTGTTGGTGAGGTCGAGGGTCAGGTCGGAGTTGTGGAGCAGGTAATTGGTGAAGTATTCCTTAATGAGGTAGCCCTTGTAGCCCAGGCAGATGATGAAGTCCTGGATGCCGTGATGGGAGTAGGTTTTGAGGATGTGCCAGAGGATCGGCTTGCCGCCGATCTCGACCATGGGCTTGGGCTTGATCTGGGTCTCCTCGGCAAGCCGGGTGCCCAGGCCGCCGGCGAGAATGACGGCTTTCATCGTCCTTAGGTTTCGCTGGTGCCGGAGCGTTTGAACTGGGTGCCATGGCATTTGGGGCAGGGGGGGATGCGGCCGGTGCGATGCAGATGCACTTCGGTGCCGCAGCCGATGCAGAGGAGGGTGCCGGGGCCGGAGATCTCGCCGGTGTGGTAGCCGATGGCGTGGCGGGCCTGGTCCGCCCAGTCGCGGAGTTGCAGGCTGGTCTGGTCGGCGACGCTGGTGAACATTTCCAGCATGCGTTGCTCCACCTGATCCAGGTCGAAGCGCCACCACTGGCGCAGGTCGGCGCCGGTCTCGGTGATGTAGGTGGCGGCGTCCTTGATGTCGCGCTCGACGTAGTCGACCACCTTGGCGGCCTCCTCGCGGGTGAGTTCACCGAACTCCACCATCTGGTCGCGGGATTTTTCCAGCAGTTCGCGCAGGGCGGGCATGGTCTCCTGCCCGGCCTTGGCCAGGGATTCATGGGCGTGCTTGAGCATCTCCTCGTAGGCTTGAACCATCTTGTCGAGGGCGGCGGGCTTGTCGTTGTCGGACATGGCGGACTCCGGGTGGTGGCGGTGACGGGGTGGTGGGGACTTCATGGCGTCCCATGCGTCAAGTTTGCCCCATGGTGGGGAAATGGCAAGCCCGGGCGTCTTCGGGGGGCCCGGGATAGGCGGGGTGACAAACACCTTGATGGGTTCGGATTCCGGGACGCAGGTGTGAGAATTCTCCTTGTCGGCCCCCTATGGCACTACTATGATAATAATTCTTTCACCTCTCGGTAGCTGGATTATTGGCCCCGCGCGTCCTCGCCATCGTCATGGAAGAAAGGGTTTTTGAATGTATGGAAGTAACGGGTGATGGCGGCGCGGGGAGCATTATTTTGGCGGGGATGGTGATTTGGCCGGATTTTTGGATTATTTCCGACAAAAGCCAGATGTCTTTCTGATCGATCATTTTTTTATTTTACGGGGCCCCCAATGTTGAAGTATCGCTTTTTACGCCAGTCGGGCGCGGAGACCCTGGAGTTCCTTGTCGTGGTCTTTCTGTTGGCGATCGCGGTCATTCCCGCCCTGTACATGTTTGTGCCGAGCCTGCAAAAAGCGGTCTGCAACATTGTTGATTCCATCAGCGGGACGACCAGCGATTGCGCCGCGGGCATTGTCGATATTTTTAAAGATGACTTTTCAACATGCCCCGGGAAATGGGGTAATTTGATGGGCTCCTTGAATTGTGGATCGAATGGCGCCTGTTCTAAAAGTGACAAGCCTACCCAAACCCTGGGGAATGGGACCAACGGCGAGGATTATACGATTTCGACGAAGGCCCAATTGAATCAGGGCAATGGGTACGGCGTTTTCTTCCGGGCAAATGAAAATCCCAAGGGAAAAATCAATGGTTACTCATTCCAATACGACCCTGGCTTGGGCAAATTTGTCATGCGCAAGTGGACCAATGGCGCCGAATCCGCACCTTTCGCGGAGGTGAAGCCGCCGGCCGGATACCAGTGGACCGGCGTGCCACGGGACATCAAGGTCGTGGTGAAAGGCGATACCTTTACCGTCTTTATCGACGGTAAACAGGTGTTACAAGGCAAGGATGATACCTATAAATCCGGACAAGTTGGTTTGCGTACCTGGTATGGGAGCGAGGCCTGCTTCAAGAATGTTTCCGTGACCAAGCCCTGAGCCGGCGGATGTCCTAAGCCGGGTTTTTCGGCGACGCCGTCTCTGCCCCTTCCTCGTAACGATAGCCGACCCCATAAACGGAGTGGATTAGTTCCTGCTCCGGGGCCAGGTCATCAAGCTTGCGGCGCAGTTTCTTGACGTGGCTGTCGATGGTGCGATCGGAGACGACGCGATGGTCGCGGTAAATGCGCTCCATGAGCCGCTCGCGGGAGAAGATGCGTCCCGGGGCGGCATGGAGGGTGGCAAGGAGGCTGAATTCAACCGCCGTGAGTTCGATGGTGCGTTCCCGCCAGTGGACGCGCAGGGTGGTGGCGTCCAGGGTGAGGGCGCTGGCCTCGCCGTCCCCCTTGGCGCCGGGGGCGGCGGCCTGGGTACGGCGGAGCACGGCCCTGACCCGCGCCACCAGTTCCCGGGGGCTGTAGGGTTTGCAGACGTAGTCGTCGGCGCCCAGTTCCAGGCCGAGCAGGCGGTCGATTTCCTCGACGCGGGCGGTGGTCATGATGATGGGCACCTGACTGAAGGCCCGCAGATCCCGGCACAGGTCCAGGCCATCGCGGCCGGGCAGCATCAGGTCGAGGAGGACCAGAGCGGGCTGATGGGCGCGCACCCAGTCGGCCACGAGGGTGCCGTCGGCGAGGATCTGGGTGCCATAGCCAGCGGCGGTCAGGTAATCGGCGACCAGGCGGGCGAGGCGGTCCTCGTCCTCGACAATCAGAATTTGGTCGGTCATGGCGTGGCACCTTGGAGGGGCAGGTGGAGGCGAATCCAGAGGCCGCCAAGGGGGGAGGGCCGGGCGCTGATGTCCCCGCCATGAGCCTCGGCGATGTTAAGGGCGATAGCGAGACCGAGCCCGGCGCCGCCCGTGTTGCGGCCGCGGGAAGCCTCGACCCGGTACAGGCGGTCGAAGAGGTGCTCCAGGGCGGTCTCGGGCACGCCGGGAGCCGTGTCCTGGAAGTCGATAAGCAGATCGCCGGGCTCCCGGGTGAGGAGGATGCGTAATTCGCCGCCGGGGTCGGTGTACTGGAGGCTGTTCTGCAGCAGGTTGCGGAAGAGCTGGGACAGACGGTGGCCGTCCGCCCAGAGTACCGGCGGTTCCGCCAGGGGGTTGTCGAGGCTGAGTCCCAGGCCGGCGGCAACGAAGCGGGGGCGGAAGGCGTCCAGGTCCGCCGCCAGGATTTCCAGGATATCGGTGTCTCCCTTGCGATAGCTGAGGGCGCCGAGGTCCGTCATCGACAGCTCGTGCAGGTCATCCACCAGGCGGCCCAGGCGCAGGGTGTCGCCATGGAGGGCCTCCAGGGTGCGGGGGCCCAGGGGACGCACGCCGTCCTGGGCGGCCTCGATCTCGGCGCGCAGCAGGGCCAGGGGAGTGCGCAGTTCGTGGGAGATGTCCGCCATCCAGCGCCGGCGCGCCTGCTCGTTGGCCTCCAGGGTCTGGGCCAGGGCGTTGAGGTCGCGGCCGAGCCGACCCAGTTCATCGTCCCCCTGGCTGGCGGCCCGGGCGGCATAGTTACCGGAGGCCAGGCGCCGCGCCGTGTCCTGGAAGCCGCGCACGGGCTGGGTCAGGCGGTGGGCCAGGGGAAAGGCGAAGAGGGCCGAGAGCAGGACCATGGCGAGGGCGATGAGCAGCAGGGCCTGGCCCTGGCTTTCCTGGAAACGTAAGTCACCGGATTCGGGCAGGAAGGGGCCCTGGATCAGGGCCAGCTCGCCGATGCGCTTCTCGTCCAGCCGGAGGGGGAAGCGGGGCGTCCCGGGGAGCAATTCAGGCTGGGCCTGGATGGGGGCGCCTTCACTATCAAGCAGCATGAGGCGCATCTCCAGGGGCAGGGGCGGGCCATCGGGCTGACGCGCCCGCTCCACCGCCGGGGTGGGGGGCCAGATGCCGGGCTCTTCGAACCGATGCCGCATCATGCGCGCCTGGTGGCGCCGGGGGCCGGTGCGTGGCGGGGCCCAGTCCTGGGGATTCTCACCCGCGGGATCCTCTGAGCGGTCGAAACCGGTGAGGATACCGATCCAGATGCCCTTGTCCGCGGCGATCCGCTGCCAACCGCCATCCTGGCCGTAGCGCTCGATCAGGCGTTCGACAATCTGCTCCAGCCGTTCCTGCTGGCGGCTTTCCGCCAGTTCCAGCAGTCCATTGTTGAAGGACCAGGCCATGAAGGCGTGCATGCCCGCCACCGCCAGGGAACTGGCGGTCAGGAGGGTCAGGAAAAGCTTGGTGCGGATGGAAAAGGTCACGGGGACAGGATTATGGCTGGCCAGGGTGCAGGAAGTAAGGAAAGTCGGGCTGAGCCTCCAGCCATTGGGCGTCCTCGGGAGCATTGAGGTTGGCGAAGCCCTTGGGACAGTCGCTGAAGTCCACCTGGGTCAGCCGATGCTGGGCCTGCCAGGTATCGATGCGCCGCTCCCCGGCGGCCAGGTAGCGATGCAGGCTGGGGGCGAGCGCCACGGGCAGCAGGGCATGGACCGGCTGTAAGCGCTCGGCATCCCGTGCCACCGCGATCTCGGCATCCGCCAGGATCAGGGCCGCGGCCAGACGTTGCGCCAGATCGGCGGGGGGGTAGGGTCCATCGCAGGGCAGGGTCAGAATCCAGGGGGTCTCGGCCACCGTCATGGCGGTGGCGATGCCCGCCAGGGGACCGGGAAAGCCCGCGATCCGGTCCGCGACCACGGGGTAGCCGAGGGCCGCGTAGGCCTCGGTATTGCGGTTGGCGTTAATGAGGATGCGCCCGACCTGGGGCCTCAGGGCGGCGATGATCCAGGCCACCAGGGGCTGTCCGCCGAAGGGGACGAGGCCCTTGTCCAGGCCCCCCATGCGTCGCGCCCGGCCGCCGGCGAGGATGACGCCGGTGATGGTGTCGCGGCTGGGTGGAGGCATGGCGGATTTTGGGGCCTGGTCAGCTTTTCGAGGGGTCGGTTTAGCGCCATCATGTGCATCCGGGGCGTCCACCGAGCGTGAAGGTATGAGCATGGTAACTAAGAGTCCAAAGATGAGCCTGGATGAAGGGCCGGCCTCCGGCAGGGGTGCCTGGGCCGGTCGCCCCTGGCTTGGGCTGATGCTGTTCGGACTCCTGGGGCTCCTGCTGGTGGCGATGCTGCGGGGGTGGCTCCCCGAGGCGGAGCAGGCGGGTGGCCAGGGGTACGGGACCCCGTCGACGGCTGGCGCTCAACATCCCGCGTCGCCACAGGGAGAGGGGGCTGCCCACTCGCCCGCCAATCTCGGCTCCCTGGCACCCGTTCTGCCCAAGACCACGAACCCCCTGGCCACCGGGGAGGGCGCGGCGGCACGGGAGGAGCGGCTCCTGGTCTCACGGTTGCGCCGGCAGGGCGTCCTGGCCGAGGGGGCCGAGAGCCTGACCCGCCAGGAACTGGTGCTCTACCCGGAACTGCTGACGCACATCGCCGATTCCTCCAACTGGATGCCGGAACTGATGAAGGCCAGCAGTTCCATTGTGCCCCGGGGCGATGGCGAGCCGACCCTGCTGTCCCTGGATCGGGTGGCGGCGGATTCCGTCCTCTGGGAGTTTGGCCTGCGGGAGGGGGACGTCATTGCCCTGATCGATGGCGAGATCCCGCGATTCAGCCCGACCCGGGCCCTGGATTACATCCGCAAGGCCGACGAGGTCATGGCCGCTCTGGACAAGGGGGAGCCGGCCTCCCTGACGGTTCTGCGTCATGGCCAGCCGCTCCATCTGGTGTACCGGCGCTGGTAGCCGGCCAGGACCCTGCCCGGGGGGCCAGGCCGCTGGCCTCCTCCTGAACCTGGTAAAGAGCGCTGGAGTCGAGTTCACCCAGGCCGCGACCCATGAGGGCATTGAGGTATTGGGCGACGAGGGCCGTACCCGGGAGGGCGAGGCCGAGTTCGTGGGCGGCTTCCATGACCAGGCGCAGATCCTTCTGGTGGAGGCGGGCCTTGAAGCCGGGGTTGAAGTCGCGGTCGATCATGCGCTGGCCGTGAATCTCCAGGACCCGGCTGTTGGCGGAGCCGCCAAGGAGGGCGGCGCGGACCTTGGCGGGGTCCACCCCGGAGGCACGGGCCAGGAGCAGGGCCTCGCCGACTCCGGCCAGGGTGTTGGAGATGGCGATCTGGTTACAGGACTTGCAGACCTGGCCGGCGCCATGGCCGCCGATGTGGACGATATTCCTGCCCAGGATCTCGAACAGGGGCCGGACCCGTTCGAAAACGGCCGGCTCGCCGCCGACCATGATGGAAAGGGTGCCCTGGATGGCGCCGATCTCCCCGCCGGAGACGGGGGCATCGAGCATGTCCAGGCCCCGATCCGCCAGTCGCAGGGCCAGGGCGCGGGTGGCGGCGGGGGAAATGGTGCTCATGTCCACCACCACCAAGCCCGGGCGGGCGCCGGCGAGGACGCCCTGGTCCCCCAGTATCACCTGCTCCACGTCCCCCGTATCCGCCACCAGGGTGAAGAGGATGTCCACCTGTCGCGCCACCTCCGCCGGGCTGGCGCAGGCGATGGCGCCGGCGGCGACCAGGGGGGCCATGGATTCGGTGCGGCGGGCGTGGACCTGGAGGGGATAGCCGGCCTGGCGCAGGTTCAGGGCCATGGGCCGGCCCATGATGCCGAGGCCGATGAAGCCTATTTTCGTGGGCATGGGCGGTTCCTCAGTGCAGGGTGCTCTGGTGGAAGGCGGGCAGAAAATCCGGGCGGATCTCGGGGGGCATCTGGAGGTGGAAGCCCTGGGTGTCCAGGTTAGTCATAACCTTGACCACATCTTCCCGCGCCAGCCGACGTGCCGGATGGAGGGCCAGTTCCATCACGAAGACCGGCGGACCGAAGCGGTCCAGCAGGGCCTGGGGCAGGGCCGCGAAGCCCTCCTTCGCGCTCAGGTAAAGGTACATTTCTTCCTTGCGGGGGCTCTTGTAAATCCAGCAGGGGCGGGGTTCCTGGCTCATGCGCATGGGGCCTCGGTGGTTCGTGGGGTCGGGGGCGTTACTGTACCTCTTCAGCCCCTTACCGAACCAATCCGGGTTCAGGCGTCGGGTCGGGGGCGAGTCCAGCGCCGCAGCAAGTACTTGCGGGTCTCTTCCAGGAGGCCAAAGGCCAGGGCCAGGAGGGCGATCAGTCCCCAGAGGCCCGGCTCGAAGGCCTGGGTGCCAAACACCCAGTTACCGGTGGCTGTGAAGGTGATGAATATCAGTAATCCCGTCTCCACGGCCAGGCCCAGCAGCAGGAGGCGATTCCCGACCGGGGACAGGGATAGGGCGGCGTTACGGGGATGGCGGCAGAGGAACACATTAACGATCTGAGCGGCGACGATGGCCGCCAGGCAGGCGGTGGTGGCCTGCTGATAAAGGGGCTCCCGGGGGTCCAGGGGGGTGCCGTAGCTCCAGTCACCCAGGTGCAGGACGAAGAAAAAGGCCACCAAGGCCGCGATCGCCTGGAGCGGTCCCAGCCAGAGGTAAGCCCTGGCCACCAGCGACCAGGAAAGCAGCCGCTCCTGGGCCGGGCGTGGCGGCTGGCGCATGACCCCGGGGTCCGGCCGCTCGGCCCCCAAGGCTAGGGCGGGAAACATGTCGGTACCCAGATCGACGGCCAGGATCTGGATGATGGTCAGGGGCAGGGGGACGCGCAGCAACACATAAACCAGGAAGGGCGCCAGTTCCGGGATGTTCGAGGTGAGGATGTAGGTCAGGAACTTGCGGATGTTGTCGAAGACGGCGCGGCCTTCTTCGATGGCATTGACGATGCTGGCGAAATTGTCGTCCAGCAGGATCATGTCCGCCGCTGATTTGGCCACGTCCGTGCCCGACAGCCCCATGGCAATGCCAATGTGGGCGGATTTGAGGGCCGGGGCGTCGTTCACGCCATCGCCGGTAACGGCGACGATCTCGCCCTTACGCTTGAGGGCATTGACGATCAGCATCTTCTGCTCGGCGGTAACGCGGGCGAAGAGGATCTCGGGGCTGTCGAGGGCGGTTTGCAGTTGCGCCTTGGTCAGGCGGCGCAGGGATTCACCCAGAATGACGCGGGGGTGTTCCCCCTGGAGGAGGCCGATCTCGCGGGCGATCGCCTGGGCGGTGTGGGGGTGGTCGCCGGTGACCATGATGACCTTGATGCCCGCCGAGCGGCAACGGGCGATGGCCTCGGGCACCTCGGGCCGGGGGGGGTCGTACAGGCCGATCAGGCCGGACAATACCAACCCCTCTTCCCGGGGCTTGGCGTCGGCCTCCAGCCGCCGCCAGGCACAGGCCAGGACCCGCAGGCCGGCATCGGCCATAGCCTGTTGGGCCTGGACGATGGCGTGGTGGTCCTGCCTGTCAAAGGGCTCGGTGCCGCCGTCGGTTTCGATCTCCGCGCACAGGGGCATGACGGCCTCCGGCGCCCCCTTGCAGTAGAGCCAGCGTTCACCCCCTTGGGTGACGATCACCGACATGCGGCGGCGTTCGCTGTCGAAGGGCAGTTCACCCCTGGGAGTCATGTCGGCAAAGCTCCCGGTCTGGCTGGCGAATTCGACCAGGGCCAATTCCATCGGATCACCGAGCCAGACCGGCTGGCCCGCCCGGGTGCCCTGCTTCAGGCTGTGGCAGACGGACAGGTTGCGCAGCAGCCGGGTGGCCCCCGGCTCGTCCAGGGGTAGGGGGCCCTCCCGCAGCCGGCCCTGACAGTAAGTCCGCCGGACCGCCATGCGGTTTTGGGTCAGGGTCCCCGTCTTGTCACTGCAGATCACGGTTGTCGCTCCCAGGGTCTCGACCGCCGGCAGATGGCGGATCAGGGCCTGGCGCTTGGCCATGCGCTGGGTGGCCATGGCCAGAGACAGGGTCACGGTGGGCAGCAGGCCCTCGGGGACGTTGGCGACGATGATGCCAATGGCGAACATGAGGTTGGCCCAGAAGGGCAAGCCCAGGACGAGGCCGATCAGGAAGAACAGCAGTCCCAGCCCGGTGGCAAAGACCGCGACTAGCCGCGAGAGCCGGGCGATCTCCTGTTGCAGGTGGGAGGGCGCGCTCTCGGCGGACTGGGTCAGGTGGGCGATCTGGCCAAATTCGGTGTGCATGCCGGTGGCAAAGACCAGGGCCCGTCCCTCGCCGGCGACCAGGGAGGTTCCGGCCAGCAGCAGGTTGTGGGTCTCCAGGGTGCTCTTGCCTTCGGGGCAGTCTTCGGCGCTCTTGGCCTTGGGCAGGGATTCCCCCGTGAGGGTGGCGGTATTGACGCGGATCTCGGCGCTGGCAATCAGGCGGCAATCGGCGGGCACATTGTCGCCAGCCTCCAGCAGGATGATATCGCCGGGCACCAGGAACTCCACCGGGAGGGTCGTCAATTGGCCGTCGCGCACTACCTTGGCGGTTTGGGGTAGCAGTTTGCGCAGGGCGTCGATGGCGCGCTCGGCGCGATATTCCTGCCAGTAGGAGAAACTGCCGTTGATCAGGATGACGGCGAGGATAGCGATGCCAAGCTGCCACATGCCCGCGCCGGGGTCGCGGGACTCGGCAAAAAAGGCGAGGCCGGCGGCCACCCAGAGGATGATGGCGAAGAAATGAGTAAATTCCCGCAGCAGGCGCCGCCATTCCGGCTCGGCCCCGATGGCCAGGATGCGGTTTTCGCCATACTCCCGCAGCCGGCGCTGGGCCTCGCTGGCCGTCAGCCCGGTTGCGGCGGTGCCCAGGCTTTGCAGGGCCGCGGGGATGTCAAGTTGAGCCAGGTGCATGCCGTCAGCTTAGGCCAGGATGCCTCCTTTTCCTAGGCCGGGCCTGGCGGGTCGCGGCCCTGGGAAGGGGCGGTTTCGTGACCGGCATCAGACTAGAGAGCCGCGGCGCCCACCCCAAGGGGCAGGCGCTGGCGGTTTGAGCCATCAGGGCATTCCTGCCCCTGGCTGGGAAGGCGGGAGGCCTGGCCTTACACCCCCGAGGGCAGGCCCGCCAGGGCCATGGCGACCTCGGTTTCGTCATACACCAGGTCCTGGAGTTTGCCGGTGAGGTAGTCGGTGTAGGCCTGCATATCGAAGTGACCATGACCGCAGAGATTGAAGAGGATGGTCTTGGCCTCGCCGGACTCCCGGCATTTCTCGGCCTCGTGGATGGCGGCGCGCACCGCGTGGTTGGCCTCGGGTGCCGGGATGATGCCCTCGGCCTTGGCAAACTGGAGGCCGGCGGCGAAGCACTCTAACTGGTTGTAGGAGCGGGGCGCTATGTAGCCCAGCTTGGCTAGATGACTGATCTGAGGGGCCATGCCGTGGTAGCGCAGCCCGCCGGCGTGGAAGCCCGGCGGGACGAAGCTCGAACCCAGGGTGTACATCTTGCATAAGGGGGTCAGGTGGGCGGTATCGCCAAAGTCATAGGCGAAGAGGCCCTTGGTCAGGGTCGGACAGGCGGAGGGCTCCACGGCGATGAACTCGATATTGCCACCCTCGCGCAGTTGCTTGCCCAGGAAGGGGAAGGCCAGCCCCGCGAAGTTGCTGCCGCCGCCGGTGCAACCGATGACCATATCCGGCCAGTCACCGGCCATGGCCAGTTGCTGCATGGACTCCAGGCCGGTGACCGTCTGATGCAGCAGGACGTGATTGAGGACGCTGCCTAGGGCGTATTTGGTGTCGTCCCGTTGGGCGGCCATCTCCACCGCCTCGCTGATGGCGATGCCGAGGCTGCCGGTGCTGTCCGGGTGTTCGACCAGGATGGCGCGTCCCGAGGCGGTGGTGTCCGAAGGACTGGCGATGCACTGGGCGCCAAAGGCCTCCATGAAGGCGCGCCGGTAGGGCTTTTGGTGATAGCTCACCTTAACCATGTACACCACGATCTCCAGGCCAAAGAAGCTGCCGGCGAGGGCCAGCGAGGAGCCCCATTGGCCGGCGCCGGTTTCGGTGGTGATGCGCTTGACCCCTTCTTCCTTGTTATAGAAGGCCTGGGGGATGGCGGTGTTGGGCTTATGACTGCCGGCGGGGCTAACGCCCTCGTATTTGTAATAAATCTTGGCCGGGGTGTTGAGGGCCTTTTCCAGGCGGCGCGCCCGGAACAGGGGCGAGGGGCGCCATTGGCGATAGACCTCCCGGACTGGCCCGGGAATTTCGATCTCCCGCTCGGCACTCATCTCCTGCTCGATAACGGCGCGCGGAAAAATGGCCGCCAGATCGTCGGGGGTGATGGGTTGATGGGTACCCGGGTGCAGCACCGGGTCCAGGGGGACCGGCAGGTCGGCGTTGATGTTGTACCAGGACTTGGGGATGTCCTGCTCATTGAGCAGGTATTTGACGTTGTCGGACATGGACGGCCGGGACCTCTCTGTTAGGGCTGCGATCTTGATCGCGATGGGGATCGCGAGGGTGATGCCCGAGCAGGGCACGGGACCGGCGTAGTTTGCCAGTTTCCGGGCCGGGCATAAATGGTAGTTTGACATTCCGCTCCGGTGCCGGGCTTGGGTCCCTGTCCCGGGTCGGGCTCGCCCGGCCCCAGGACATAAATGTTTCGGGAAGCGGCTGCTCGAGGCATGTTAAAATATATCCTTTCACCGGGTGCGCTATTAAAACCACGAGGTAATCGTCATGTCGGATGATCTGAAGAACCCTGAATTTGTGGAATATCGCGGTCAGCAGGTTAGGCTGACGGAGCTGATGGACGATTACCGTAACATGCGCAATAAGTTAGCGCAGAGTAAGAGCGAAAACCGTAGTTCCGTCGTGCGTCGGCGCCAGGAGAAGAGCCTCAAGCCTTACCAGGCTGAGCTGATCCGGTTGCAGAAGTATCTCGAAGAAACCAAGACGCGCATGATTATCGTCTTCGAGGGCCGGGACGCGGCGGGCAAGGGTGGCACCATTCGCCGCGTTTCCCGCTATATGAACGAGAAACGCTACCGCCTCGTCGCCCTCGGCAAGCCCACCGAGGAGCAGCGCCACCAGTGGTTTTTCCAGCGTTACGTGGCTCAGTTCCCCACGGGGGGCGAGGTCGTGCTCTTCGATCGTAGCTGGTACAACCGCGCCGTGGTGGAACCCATTTTCGGCTTCTGCTCCGATCAGGAGTACCAGAATTTCATGTACGGGGTGGTGGGCTTCGAGAAGGATCTGGTCCGCCAGGGTACCATTCTGGTCAAGCTCTATTTCAGCGTCACCAAGGACGAGCAGTCCCGCCGTTTCGAACGGCGCAAGACGGACCCCCTGCGTCAGTGGAAGCTGTCGGAGATCGATGCCCAGGCCCAGGATCGCTGGGACGACTTCACCCGCCAGAAGTACGAAATGATCAAGCGCACCCACGCGGCTCATGCCCCCTGGACCATCATCCGCTCCAATAATAAGTATCGCGCCCGCATCAATGCCATGAAGGTGATCCTGAACGCGGTGCCCTACCAGCGCTTAAATAAGGAACTGGACTTTGTGCCGGATCCCGAGATCGTCATCTCCGGTGCCCGGGAACTGGAGATCATGGAGGCCCAGGCCCTGCGCGAGGGTCGCTTTACCGGGTAACCGGCGTCCGACGGGCCACCCCGCTTCCCGGGGTCGGCCCTTCGGGGTCCCGTTTTTCTGTCTTCCTGTTCCGATGACCTTCCCATGACCCTAGGTCCCTTCACCACCCTGCCTGGCCGGCGCTATCCCCCGGGGGCGAGCCTGGAATCCGAGGGGGTCAATTTCTCCATCTTCAGTCGCCACGCCACCGGCGTTGAACTCCTCCTGTACGCGGGCCATGACAGCCCGGAACCCTTCCAGGTGATCCGCCTGGACCCCGACATCAACCATACCTTCTTCTCCTGGCACCTGCTGGTAGTGGGGCTGCCCGTCGGCACGCATTTCACCTGGCGCCTGGAGGGACCCAACGACCCCCGGGGCCGCGGATTGCGCTTCGATGCCCGGGTCGAACTCCTGGAACCCTGCGCGCGGGCGGTCAACCCGGCGGGCTGGGATCGCTGGCGGCGCCTGCGGCAGGGCGTTTTGCCCCATGACTCGCCCCGGGCCATGGTTACTGGCGACGACTATGACTGGCAGGGGGATGCCCCCCTCCGCCTGCCGCCAGAGGACATGGTCATCTACGAGTTGCACGTCGGTGGCTTCACCCGTCACCCCTCTTCGGGCGTGCGGCATCCGGGCACCTTTTTGGGGCTGATCGAAAAGATCCCCTATCTCCAGTCTCTCGGCATCACCCACGTTGAGCTGATGCCGGTCATGGCATTTGATGATCAGGATGTACCGCCCGGCGTGCGCGATCTGGGCCTGACCAATTTCTGGGGCTACAGCACCCACAGTTTCTATTCCCCCCACCCGGGCTATTGCGTGACCCCCGAGGCGGGGACCCATCGCGATGAATTCCGGGACATGGTCAAGGCGCTGCATGGGGCGGGGATCGGCGTCATCCTGGACGTGGTCTTCAATCACACGGCGGAGGGCGGGGCCGACGGGCCGGTTCTCAATTTCAAGGGATTTGGCAACGAAACCTTTTATCTGCTCGACAGCATCGACAAGGGCCGCTACCTGGACTTCACCGGGTGCGGCAATACCCTGAACGCCAATCACCCCCTGGTATCGCGTTTTATTATCGATTGCCTGGAGTACTGGGTGCGGGCCATGCATGTGGATGGTTTCCGCTTCGACCTGGCCAGCGCCCTGGCGCGGGGGGAGGACGGCCAGCCCCTGCACAATCCCCCCCTGCTCTGGGGTATCGAATTTTCCGACGTCCTGGCTCACACCGAGATCATCGCCGAGGCCTGGGACGCCGCCGGTCTCTACCAGGTGGGAACCTTTCCCGGTTACCGCTGGATGGAATGGAATGGCCGCTATCGCGACAGTGTGCGGCGCTTCGTGCGTGGCGACGGCGGCCTCATCGGCGAGGTGGCGAGCCGCATCACCGGCAGCAGCGACCTCTATCAGGCCAGCCACCGCCTGCCCATCAACAGCATCAACTTCGTCACCTGTCATGATGGCTTCACCCTCTGGGATCTGGTCAGTTATGACCGCAAACACAACGAGGCCAATGGCGAGGCCGCCCGGGATGGCAGCGACGACAACCTAAGCTGGAACTGCGGCGCCGAGGGGGAGACCCGGGATGAGGGCATCCTCGCCCTGCGTCGGCGTCAGGCCCGGAATCTGCTGGCCATCCTCTTCCTCAGCCAGGGCATCCCCATGATCCTGGCCGGTGACGAGGTGTTGCGCACCCAGGGCGGCAACAACAATGCCTGGTGTCAGGACAACCCGGTGGGCTGGTTCGACTGGACCCGGATCACGACGCACGACCCCATGTGCCGGTTCGTCGCGGGCCTGGTGGCGCTGCGCAAGCGTCACCCGAGCCTGCGGCGGCGGCGTTTCCTGACCGGCCGTCCCCGGCGGGATGACGCCAGACCGGACATCGCCTGGCAGGACGCCGATGGCCAGCCCCCCCATTGGGAGGGGCCCGAGGGCCACTGTCTGGGCTTCACCCTGGCGCGGGTCGAGGTGGAGGAGGACGATCTGTGCGCCCTGTTCAACATGGGCGGCGCGGGCCGGAATTTTCGTCTCCCCAGCCTGCCGGGCCGTGCCTGGCATAAGGTTCTGGATACGGGCCAACCCCCGGGCGCGGATTGGGTGCCCGCTGGGGAACAGGTGCCGCTGGATCGGGATGAGATCTATCTCGAGGCCCATAGCCTGGTGGTTCTCGAGGGACGCTGAGGACCGCTCGTCGGGTGGTCGGGCAACCGGGTGGGGGTCTGACGGTTGAAAGGGGCGAAATCGCCCGCCTCCTGAGCTAAAATCCGACCTTTGTCGCCGCCGGTCCTGGGCGCCGGCACCTACGCCAGCAACGGGCTCGAGCCATGACCGGTATCTTCCTTGCCATGCGATTGCGCGGGCATCACCCGAATGCCTGAGACCCCCAGGGGTGACTGGGCGCCGGATCGGCTCCGCGCGGTGGCCGCGGGGATCGAGCGCGACTTCCCGCTGACGACCCGCCGCACCCTGCTCAGTCTCTTTGATCTCGATCCTGACCAGCTTCAGGCCCAGTGGCAGGTGGAGTCGGGACAACTGGCGCTGGTCCGGGGCGCCTTCCCCGTGGGGCTGGAGGGTATCCATCAACGGCTGCGGCTGTTACGGGAGGATGCGGGGCAATTGGAGGTCGCCGCCCTGTCCCTGCCGGCTGGCGAGCTGGATGCCCAGGGCGTGGCCCGCTTTCTGGTGAGCGGCGGTCCCGGGGTCATCTACCGGGCCGAGTTGGGCCTCGCCACCCCCGAGGGCGGCTGGATCCTGTTGGCGCGCTCCAACTTAGCGACCCTGCCCCCGCGTCCCTTGCGGGTGACCCCACCCCGGCCCGCTGGGTTCGCCGGGGGCCAGGAGGAGGCCGGGGTGGAGGTGCGGCCGCCGCCCTCGATCCCACCCCCGGCCGAGGAGGAGGCCTCCCCTCCCTGGGACCCGACCCTGGTGGACGCGGGCCTGGTGCTGGAGCCGGAGTTTCCCCAGCCACCGACTCTGGCAACCCCCTCCGCCGACGAGGGTTACCAGCCCATTGGCGCCCCTCGGTCAAGGCCCGCTAGCGGGCCCAAGGCCCCGCCTCTAGTCATAGCCCGCGACCCGCCACCAGTGCCAGATCCCTTACCGCCCGGCCAGCCGGCGGCGCACCTGGCGGCGGTGGTACCCGTGAAGGGGTCCGGGGAGCCGCCTGCGAGTGCCGGCCAGACCTCCCCCCTCCTGGCCACCTTCGATCCGCGCGGCGCCCGCTCCAGCCCAGGTTCCTCCTCCACCTCGCCCATTTCCCCGTCGGGCGCCTGGGCAGATCCGGGCATGGCGGGCCTGGGTGCCCGCTTCTGGCTTTTTGACTACCCACTCGACGGCCTTTCTTCCGCCGCGGGTCCCATCCTCCGCCCGACGGTCCCCTGCCAGCCCGATAGGTCGTGACTTCCCCCGCTCAGTTGGCGCTGGTGCTCCACGCCCACCTGCCCTATGTCCGGCATCCGGAACAGGTGTGCAGTCTGGAAGAAAACTGGCTGCACGAGGCCATCGCCGACTGCTATCTGCCGCTGCTGGGCCTCCTGGAGGCCGCGCGGGGGCGGGGCAGTCCCTGCCGTCTGACCCTGTCGCTTTCGCCGACCCTCCTGTCCATGCTGGCGGACCCGAGTCTGCCCGACCGCTTCCTGGACTATCTGGATCGCCGTCTGCGCTTGTGCACGAACGAACTGACCCGCTTGCGTGATCCCCGCCAGCGCCGGCTGACAGGGTGGTATGAGCGCCAATTCCAGGCGCGGCGACGCCAGTTTGTCGATGGCTTGGGCGCCGACCTCATCGGCGCCTGGACGCGCTTGCGCGACGACCAGCAGGTGGAACTGATCACCACCGCCGCCACCCATGGCTATCCGCCCCTCCTACGTCCGCATCCGGGCGCCGTCCGCGCCCAGATCCGGGTCGGGCGGGAGGCCTTTACCAGCCTGACGGGCCAGGCTCCCGCCGGGCTCTGGCTGCCGGAATGTGGCTATTACCCGGGTCTGGAGACCGAGATCGCCGCCGCGGGTTATGGCTATAGCCTGCTTGAGGCCCATGGGCTCCAGCAGGGCCAGCCGCGCCCGCCCTGGGGGGTCTATGCCCCGGTGGTGGCGGGGGACGTCGCCTTCTTTGGCCGCGATCCCGATTCGGCCCACGAGGTCTGGAGCCGCGAGGACGGCTACCCGGCGCACCCCGATTACCGGGAGTATTATGCCGACCTGGGTTTTGCCGGCCCCTCGGAGGCCCTGGCCGATTTCCTGCCCCCGGGGGTGGCCGCGGGGCCCACGGGGATCAAATATCATCGGGTTACGGGTGGCGGGGGACCGAAGGCGCTGTATGACCCCGCCCGTGCCGCCCGTCGGGCGGTCCAGGATGCGCGGTCATTCGTCGCTCGGCGCCGCCAACTCATCGCCCGCCTGCCAGCCAGCGCGCGGCCCCCGGTGATTGTCGCCCCCTTTGATGCCGAACTCTTTGGCCACTGGTGGTACGAAGGCCCCCTCTTTCTGGATGCCCTGATCCGGCAACTGGAGGTCAGCGAGGACCTGGTGATGGTGAGCCTTGGCCAACATCTGGCCGACCATGACATCGCTGGACCCTGTCGCGTCGCCGCCTCCAGTTGGGGCGAGGGTGGCTATAATGACACCTGGCTGAGACCCGAGACCGCTTGGGTCCATCTGCAATTGCAGCAGGCGGCGGTCGAATTTCAGGCCTTGCGCCATACCCATGGCGACGCGCCGGTTACCCCTTTAAGGGGGCGTCTGCTCCGGCAGGCGGCACGTTCCCTGCTGCTTGCCCAGGGCTCGGATTGGACTTTTCACCTGGGTCGTGGCGGTGGCAGCCCCTATGCCGAGGCCCGCCTGCGCGCCCATCTGGCGCGCTTCGCCTTTCTCGCCGATGCCCTGCGGTGGGGGCTGGACCCGGGCGATCGCCTGGTGGGCCTGGAGTTGATGGATGGCCTCTTTCCCAATCTGGATCCTGGCCACTTTGGCTAGACCTTTTTAATCAGGAGGTATGGGTTTTGTATATCGTCATGGCCAGCGCCGAATGCGCCCCCGTGGCCAAGGCCGGTGGGTTGGGGGATTTCGTCCAGGGGCTGGCCCGGGAACTCGTGCGCGCGGGGCACCGGGTCGAGGTCCTGCTGCCTAAATACGACTGCTTGCGCCTGGAGGCGATCGTCGGGCTGGAAAAGGCCTATACCGATCTCTGGGTACCCTTTTACGGCCAGGGCTTTCCCTGCGATCTGTATCAGGGCCAGGTGGATGGCATCGACTGCTGGTTTATCGACCCTCATTCCCCCCAGGACTTTTTTAACCGGGGCGTCATTCATGGCGAGCCGGACGACGCGGACCGCTTTACCTTTTATGCCAGGGCCTTGCTGGAGTTTCTCCATCAGTCCGGGCGCCACCCGGATGTCATTCACTGCAATGACTGGCACACCGGGCTCATACCGGTGCTCCTCTACGAGACCTACCAGGCCCTGGGCCTGAATCGGACCCGGATCTGCTATACCCTGCACAACCTGGGACACCAGGGCTGGGTCGGGGAATACATCCTGCATCAGCTAGGCCTGGATGCGCGGCGTCTCATGACCCTGGACCGCCTGCGCGACCCGGGCAACCCCCATACCGTCAATCCAATGAAGGGCGGTATCGTCTATGCCAACTATGTCACCACGGTCTCGCCCCGTTATGCCTGGGAGATTCAGTCCACGGCGCAGGGTATGGGCCTCCAGGAGACCCTGCGTCGCCATGGACACAAGTTCAGCGGCATCCTCAATGGCATCGATTACGATTCCTGGAACCCGCTGACCGATAAACACCTGCCCCAGGCCTATGGCCCGGAGAGCCTACCGGACAAGGCCCGCAACAAGCAGGCCCTGCGCCAGCGCCTGGGCTTGGCCGATGTCGCCAAACCCCTCATCGCTGTGGTCAGCCGGCTGGATGCCCAGAAGGGGGTGGAGCTGATCCGCCATGCCATCCTTCATGGTCTGGAACGGGGTGCCCAAGCCGTGCTGCTGGGCAGTGCCCAGGACCCCATCCTGGAAGCCTACTTCCGCGTTCTGCAGCGGGAGACGGCGGTCAATCCCGATTGCCACCTGGAGTTGGGTTACGACGAGGCCCTGGCCCACCTCATTTACGCAGCGGCGGACATCATGGTCATCCCCAGCGTCTATGAGCCTTGTGGCCTGACCCAGATGATCGCCATGCGCTATGGCGTGGTGCCGGTCGTGAGGCGCGTCGGGGGCCTGGCGGATACAGTCTTCGATGCCAACTATTCCGACAAGCCCTTCGCGGAGCGCAATGGCTATGTCTTTGATGACCTGACTCCCGAGGCCTTGGAGTCAGCCCTGGATCGTGCCCTGGGGCTCTGGTTTGACTATCCGGAATACTTTCGGCAGTTGCGTCTCAATGGCATGGCCATGGATAGCTCCTGGGCCCGGCCCGCGCGCCAATATCTCGACATCTTTGAAAAAATCCGGGCCAAGCCCCCGGATGGTCCCTGATGAAATCGCCGTGGGCTCTGGTCACCCGGCCCCCGGAACCCCTTTGCTCCTGGCCCCGCCATGCCGTCTGATCGGCCCATTGGCGTCTTCGATTCCGGCGTGGGGGGACTCAGCGTCTTGCGCGAGATCCGGCGCGAACTGCCGGACGAGGATCTGCTATACGTGGCGGATTCGGCGCATGCCCCCTATGGCGACCAACCCCTGGCAGCCATCGAGGCCCGCGCCATCGCCATCGCCGAATTTCTGCTGGGACGTGACGCCAAGGCTCTGGTGGTGGCCTGCAATACCGCCACGGGCGCGGCGGCCAGGCTGTTGCGTGCCCGTTACACGGTGCCCGTGATCGCCATGGAGCCCGCCCTCAAGCCAGCGGTGGCCCGGAGTCGCTCGGGGGTGGTGGGGGTACTGGCCACCCGCCAGACCCTGGCCAGCGAGAAGTTTTCGCATCTGGTGGCGAATCACGGTGGCGCCGAGGTTCTGACCCAGGCCTGTCCCGGCCTGGTGGAGCGCGTAGAAGCCGGGGATCTGGAGGGGGAGGGGACCCGCGCCTTGTTGGCCGGCTATCTCGAGCCCCTCCTGTCCCGAGGCGCGGATACCCTGGTGCTGGGCTGTACTCACTATCCGCACCTGGCGCCCCTGATCAGGGATCTGGCGGGTCCCGAGGTCCAGGTGTTGGACTCGGGCCTCGCCGTCGCCCGCCAGGTCCGTCGCCGCCTGGCCGAGGCGGGTCTCCTGGCCTCACCCAGGGCCGGTCGCGACTCCTTCTGGACGAGCGGTCAACCCGCTCGACTCCGTCAGGTTATGGAAAAGCTGTGGGGTGCCGGGATTGAACTCAGGCCCCTGGGCGAGCCGGGGTCGATCCCCGGACTTGCCAGGGACCATCGCCCCCCGGCGCGGGGTTAGTGCCCCCCGGCGTGACGTTGTTTATTTTTGACCGCCTTGAGGATGTGGGAGGCGATCTCCTCGATGGACTGGCTGGTGGTATCCAGGACGCGGATACCCAGGCGCTGGAACATGGCCTGGGCGCGGCGAATGTCGGCCTGGCAGCGGACCAGGGAGGCGTATTCGCTGTGGGCGCGGCGCTCCTGGCGGATCAGGTGCAAGCGTTGGGCGTCGATCATGAGGCCATAGACCTTATCCTTGGCTTCATAAATTTCCCGAGGCAGGTCCCCCCGCTCGAAGTCTTCCTCGGTGATGGGATAATTAGCCGCCATCAGGCCGTAGTGCATGGCCAGGTACAGGCAGGTGGGGGTTTTGCCGGAGCGCGAGACGCCCGTCAGGACGACGTCGGCGCGTTTGAAGTTATCCGGTCGCACCCCGTCATCGTTGGACATGGCGAAGTTGATGGCATCGATGCGTTTAATGTAGGAATTGGGCTCGGTGATGGCGTGGCTGCGTCCCGACTTGAGGCTGGGGGGGATGCCCAGTTCCCGGCTGATGGGCTCCATGAAAATCTCGAAGAGTTCCAGGAAGTAACCCGTGCCACTCTTGATCACCCCGCGCACCTGGTCATCCAGCATGGTGCTGAAGATGATGGGCCTGGCCCCGTCGCGATCCGCCGCTTCCTGGATTAGGTCTAGCAGGGCCTTGGCGCGCAACTCTGTGTTGATGAACGGCATGTAGACGCGTTCGAAGTCCACGCCCTCGAATTGAGATAGCAGGCTGTGGCCAAGGGCCTCGGCGGTGATACCAGTGCTTTCGGAGACGAAGAAGACGGTGCGTTTCATGGGGGCGCTCGGTAACTAGAGGGGAAGGGCCAGTCGCGGGGGGCGCGAATCAGCATTACATTGTGACCTATATCAATGTAGTGATGCATCCTTGCGGTCATACTCATTAGTGTTTGATGAAGCACTAATGAATCCATGGCCCTGGTCCGCTCGAACCAAGGCGGCCCTGGCCAGGCATACGGAGCCCTACCATGACCCAGATCGCCAATGATCAACAGCTACGCGCCGCCCTCAATGCCCTGACGCCCAAGGAACAACGCCTCATGGGCGCTCGTTTCGCCGGGAGTGTCATGCACCTGTGCTTGAATAACGGGGTGCGCCGCGCCGGCCAGCTTGCCCTCGACCCCGATGCCGATCCGACCTCGCTGGATGACGCCGTGAAGACTGCCAAGTCGCATACCGTCAAGACCTACACCGATTGCGGCAAGGACACCAACTGGCTGGAGCAGGCGGACCATTTCGTTGCCGCCGCCCTGGTCGCCGCCCTGACACCGGCGGATCAGTTGGCGGCCCAGTCCAACCCAGCCTGGAAAGCGGCGGTCCAGGCGCGCATGGCCAAGAATTGCGAGATCATGGTGGAGGAGGAGGGCGAGGCCGAGACCGAGTCCGATCGCCAGTACCGGATCGCGAGCCAGTTTCTCTAGGGGCGGTGAGGGATCAGGCGAGGCTGGCCTCGGCGGCGAGCATCTGGTCGTAAATGTCCCAGGCCGCCGCCGCCTCCTCGGGGGTGATCTTGTTCATGGCGTAACCGAGGTGCAGGACGACAAAATCACCGATGGCGAGGTTCTCGTGCTCCAGCATCAGGAGGTTGGCCTCCCGCTCGACGCCCTTGGCTTCGCAACGCGCCAGCAGGCCCTCGATGGAACGGATTTGCATGGGGATACCGAGGCACATGGTGGTTTTGCGTCTCCCTGAATACATTAAGAATAGCCTAATACGCTTTGGTGGCTGGGCGCAAGCCACCTTTCACCGCACAGGATACCGGCGTGTTACCACTTCACGATAGCGGCGAATCCCCACCCCGGACCCTCATCCTGGGACTCGGCAATACTCTGCTCACGGACGAGGCCGTGGGGGCGGTCGTGATCCATCGCCTGGAGGCGGAGGGCGGTCTCGGCGACGTTGGCCTGCTCGATGGCGGTACCCTCAGTTTTACCCTCTCCGGCCCCATCGCCGACAGCCCCCGCCTTATCGTGGTGGATGCCGCCCTCATGGGTGAGCCGCCGGGCACGGTGCGCGTCTTCGAGGGAGAGGCCATGGACCGTCAGCTCAGCGGCATTGGCAAGAGTGTCCACGAGGTCAGTCTGATGGATCTGATGGACATGGCGCGGATCACGGATTCGCTGCCTGGCCACCGGGCCCTGGTCGGCGTCGAGCCCGCGGTGGTTGATTGGGGGGATGAACTCAGCCCCGCCGTCGCCGCGGCGGTGCCCGAGGCCATGGCCAGGATTCGCGACCTCTTGCGGGCCTGGGATGGGGATCTGGAGCGGCTTCCTGGCCAGGATCGGCCCCGGGGCTAGTCCTGCCCGCGCGGTTTGGCTGCGCTGCGTCAATAAAATCTCGGGACGGCCTGGGTATAATTGATAATTAATAATTAACGAAACACTAATAGACGCGATGTCCGGTCTGGCAAGCATGGCTCTCACGGTCGAAGTCCCGCAAGTGGCCCAGGAATGGGGCAATGCTTTGCCCATTCTCCACGAGGTGCGACATGCCCTGGAGCGCCTGGCCACTACCGGCGTGCCGGGCATTATCGATCTGCGCGCCATCCCCTTTGGTCCTGGCGACGAGGCACGCCTGCTGGCGCGCCTGGGCCGCGGGGAGGTGGAGGCGGTCATTCATGCCCTGGGAGAAACCCGGATCTGGGAGAGCGCTATCCCGGCGGTCTGGTTGATCGATCACTACAACGCGGAAGGCGAGCGTATCGCCCTGCATATCGAGATCGACCGCATCCCAAGTCTGCTCCTGACCCAACCGGAGGACCTCGCCGAGGCCACCGCGCGGCTCGACGGGATACTGGAAGGCGTGGGCGGCGCGGGGGCCTCGGCATGAGGTGATGTCGGTTACCGGTTCGCCGGTAGCCGAGAGACGAAGGGCGTCGCGGTCCCTGCCGCGGGCGCCAGGCAAGCGGTGGTCTTGGGCCGCCGTGATTTTTTGGTAAGCAATCACTCCCGCGTTGCGGGGTGAGACCGGCCCAGCCGGTCACGCAGTGGTACTCAACCGACGGGAGGGACAATGGCCACCCAAAAGACCCTAGGCGAGAGCTTGCGCGAACATGGGGTTACGCGCCGCGGCTTTCTGAAGTTCTGCGCCGCCACCGCCTCGATGATGGCGCTACCGCCAACCATGACCTCGGCGATCGCGGCGGCCCTCGACAAGGCGCGGCGGCCCTCTGTCATCTGGCTCTCCTTCCAGGAGTGTACCGGTTGCACCGAGTCCCTGACCCGCAGCCATTCCCCCACGGTCGAGAACCTGATTCTCGACATTATCTCCCTGGACTATCACCACACCCTCCAGGCCGCCTCCGGCGACGCCGCCGAGGAGGCCCGGCTCGCGGCCATGAAGGAGAACTGGGGCTCCTATTTGGTGGTGGTGGACGGCTCCCTGCCGGGCCCCGGCTCCAACATGGGGTACTCCACCATTGCCGGCCACAGCAACCTGGACATTCTCCGGGAGACGGTGGAAGGGGCGGCGGCGGTGGTCGCCGTGGGCACCTGCGCCGCCTTTGGCGGTCTGCCCCGCGCCTACCCCAATCCCACCGGCGCCGTGGCCGTGCAGGACATCATCACCAACAAGCCCATCATCAACGTCTCGGGTTGTCCGCCGATTCCTACCGTCATTACCGGCGTTCTGGCCCAGTACCTGACCTTCGGGACCCTGCCGGAAATGGACGACTACAAGCGGCCCCTGGCCTTTTTTGGTCAGTCGATCCACGACCGCTGCTATCGCCGGCCCTTCTATGACAAGGGTCTCTTCGCCGAGACCTTCGACGACGAGGGCGCCAAGGCGGGCTGGTGCCTCTACCGCCTGGGTTGCAAGGGCCCGAGCACCTACAACGCCTGCGCCACTATGCGCTGGAACGCCGGTACGAGCTGGCCCGTGGAGTCGGGACATCCCTGTCTGGGCTGCTCCGAGCCCGATTTCTGGGATGCGGGGGGCTTCTATCAGGCCCTGTCGGTGCCCACCGCCAATGCCACCCACACCCTGGCGGTGGCGGGTATCGCCGGGGCCGTCGTCGGTGGCGTGGCGGCGACCCTGGCCAAGAAGCAACAGCGGCATGCCGTGGCGGATCGCGAACCTGTCACCATCGAGCAACTGGAGCAGAGGCTATGACCAATCCGATGGAATTTCTGCTTTGGACCAAGGGCCCTATGTTCAACTGGGCGATCGCCATCTTCGCCCTGGGGATGCTGGCGCGCCTGGTGGAAATCTTCTGGCTGGGGCGCAAGACCAACTTTGCCGAGGCCCGCGCCAGCGAATGGGGTCCGGGCTTCCGAACCATGATCACCCGCTCCTTCGCCGATCCGGGCACCTTCAAGCGCTCCGGCTTCGATGTCCTGGTCGGCTGGATCTGGCACCTGGGCTTCATTATCGTCCTCTTCCTCTTCATTCCCCATATTGAGCTTATCAAGAGCGTCTTCGGGGTCGCCTGGCCCGGGCTGCCTAATCCCATCATCGACGCCATCTCGGCGGTGACCCTGGTCGGCCTGGTCGCCGCCCTGGTTCATCGCCTGATGCATCCCGTCAAGCAGCACCTCAGTACCTTCGAGGACTATCTGACCTGGGGGGTCACCTTCCTGGTAGTGATCACGGGTTACCTGGCCTATCACCGGCTCGTCAACCCCTACCCGATTGCCCTGGGCCTGCACATCCTGTCGGTGGAGATCTTCCTGATCGTGCTGCCCTTCACCAAGCTGACCCACATGTTCACCGCCTTCATTGCCCGGTGGTATAACGGCGCCATCTTTGGGCGCAAGGGAGTCCAGTCATGAGCGAGCTATCACTGGAACGGGGCCTCAATGCCCTGCGCGCCGAGATCGACGCGCCGGTGGCGGCCTTCTTTTCGAGCTGCGTCCACTGTGGCCTCTGCGCCGAGGCCTGTCTCTTTTACGTCGAGACCGGGGACCCGAAATACACACCCATTACCAAGCTGGAGCCCCTGCGCCGGGTCTGGGAGGCGGAGTTCACCCTCTTTGGACGCCTCAAGGGTCTCTTCGGCCTCAACAAGAAGGTCACCGACGAGATGCTGAAGGAGTGGGAGCCCCTCCTTTATGACTCCTGCTCCATGTGCGCCCGCTGCTCCATGGTCTGCCCGGTGGGCAACGACATCCAGTACATGATCCGTAAGACCCGCGAGGGGATGGTGGCCGCCGGTCACGCCCCCGAGGGCCTCATCACCGCCGCCGCGCGCGCCGTGCGCACCGGCAGCCCCATGGGCCTCAAGTGGAAGACCCTGCAGGTGCAGATCGACCATGTGGAGGCCAGTTCCGGGCTCCAGGTTCCCGTGGAC
>JBASIS010000223.1:0-2906 GCA_049654905.1 Chromatiaceae bacterium | reverse complement strand
GGATCAACGAGGACAGGATCAGGGTCCCGAGGGTGCCCATGTTTTTCTGCAGGGGGTGGCTGAAGTCGAAATACCACTGACCCAGGGCCATGGTGTCGTAGGCATAGTCCACCGCCCGGCGATCCTTGACGACTTCCAGAGGGTAGCCTTCCTCGTAGAGAGTGATCGCCTTTTTGCTCATCTCCAGCTCATAGGCGCTCGGCTCGTCCCCCATGTGGGCCGCCGCGATTTCCAGGCCCGTCTTGCCATGGCGGGAAAAGATGTCCGACTTCCACGAGTTTTCCCTGATTCCTCTGATAAAGCGGTCGCTGGTAGCCCGATCGGCGTCCGGGTGTTGCGCGTGGAAGAGCTTGATCAGGTCAGTGACCTCCTGGGGGTCGTCGTAGCGGTTGTCGATCTCACCGGCCTCGAAGCCCCGGACAAAGGCACCGCCCAGGATCAGGTCTTGGGCGTAGACGTTGGCGACGATGGCCCGCAGCTTATCGTTGGCCAGGATTTCGATCAGCTTGTCCTGTGGGACCTCGTCGGTCATCAACTGCTTGGCCAGTTGCCGCTCGGCATGGAGTTGCTCGAGAACTTTGGTATTGATGCTGCCCGGGCGCATGTCCAGACCCAATTGCCAGGCCAGGATGAAGCCCTTCTTGGCATTTGCCGAGTCGTTGCGGTCCAACAGCTTGCGGTAGCTGTCATAAACCTCCCGCAGTTCCAGATCTTGCGCCAGGATCGCGCGGAGATTTTCAGGCCCCATTTCCCAGGCGGCTTCGAAGAAGATGCGTTTGTGCTGGTCCACCAGCGGCTCGAAATCGGCGCCGAAGGCATCGATCACCCGGGGCAGAAAGCCCCGCTCATTCGCCGCTGGACGGGGCAGGAGCGACAGGATGTAATACATCTTGTCAATCTTCAACTCGTTGACCAAATTACCGAAATTATCATTCAGGGCACGTAGTTCACCGGCCAGTTCTTCCAGGCTAATCTTTTTCGCGACTTGCTCCCTGGCATAGGCCTCGAAAGAGGGGTTCTTGATCAGGGCCGCAACTTCCATCATCCCCTCGATATCCCGCTTGGCCTTCTCGACCCAGAGGTTGATTCCCTTGCGGAACTCGTTCTGGACATCATCCCTGGACTTGTTCCAGACGAGCTCGGGGGTTAGTTCGGCCCGATACTCTTCAACAAAGATATCCCGTAGGCTGGTTTCAAGCTGGACCTTGGCCTGCGTTGCGTCTATCACGTCCCAGGCGATCAGGAGCCAACCGACGTAAGGCACAAACCTGAGCCCGACCTTGCCTACTAACTTGGCACCCAAAACCTTGGTGAGGGTGTTTTGGATTTGCTTACGTAGGATGACCATCAGTGCGCCCGCGTAGCCGGCCATCGGCGCCTCGGACCTCTGGGGTCCCTGAATATCCCCCGGCTTTACGTTGAGCCGAGCCAGATTAGCCGTCAGCTTTGGCCAGTAATCGAACTGTTTGTGGACAATCTCATCCAGGTCATCGCCGATGTTTTGCTGGGTACTCTCATAGACCCCATTCGAGTGCTGACTGAAACCGCTCAGGATCTCCTCGATGAAGGTTTCATGGGTCGTCTGGATGGTCCGCAAGGCATCACGGACAAAGACGTCGGAAATTTCATTGAGGCCGGTGTCATCATAAAAGGACTTATATTGAGCTAACAGGGTATCGAGGGTACCGAAGCGGGGATCGATGTTGATCTGTTCGACGAGACTCTCGACGTCCTGATAATGGCGCTGAAAAGAGGCCGCCATAGCCTCTGACCGCCAGTAATCATCCAGTTGTTGACCACCCTGCTGGAGGTATTTGGCGGGATCGTAATCCCGCATCTTGCGCAAGACGATGGATCTTTCCAGGGCGGTCTGTTTCAGCAACTCCGAGAAAACGGCGTTGTCTTGATCCTGGGCGGCCAGCCCGCCGCCTGGTAGCCCAATGAGGGATAATAAGAGGACCAGCAAAGCCGTCGCCCCGGTCGTCCGTGGATGCATACCCATATTGTTACTTCCCATTTTTAAAAGTCCTTAGCCATCAGCCTTGTCGAACGGCACCTGCTCGGCCTAGTTGCACACCAGCAGGGCCACGGAACACTGGCGTTCGATCTCGTTCGCGACGAGTTTATCCGACCAACTTTCGGTGACGCCCTCCGGCTTACCGCCCGCGTCCACCTGGCGGACAGTGGTCTTGCCGCTCGCCAGGTCATGGTGCCACAACTCGCGCTTGAGTTTGGGGCTGTCCATGTGGGCCAGGATCAGACGTGCCGACTCGGCCGCCTCGGGGGTCCCCTGCGCCTGCATCTTGGCGCAGACCTGGCGTATCCACTCGTCGCTCATCTGCGCCGGCGGACCGGGATTGAGGCGCGATGTGTCCACCTTGGACTCCACCAGGCGGATCTCGTCGATCTCGCCGGCCGCGTTCCGCTTGACGTAGATACCGTCGATCCCGTGCAGGCCGTCGTATTTGCTGGGCAGCTTCTTGTAACCGCGGGCGGCGAGGCGCAGGGCCGTCAAACGATCCCCCAAGCGTCCTTTCGCATGGGGATGAGGAAACGCGACGGTCTGACCGTGCGCTGCCTCCAGCTCCTGGGGCCAGCGGCTCGCGGCGCTGGCTTCCGTGGGGCCCTCCGCCTCCGCCCCCTTAGCCGGCGGTCCATTGCCATCCGACGCCTGCGTTACCGCCTCCTTGGCCGACGCCCCCTTGTTCGCCACCCCACCCGCCGACGCCTCGGTGTCGGGTGACGCGGAGACCAGATGCAAGAGCCGGCCGAGCACCGAACGCGCCTCGGCCACCCCGGAGGCCAGGGGCAGGGCCAGTGCCAGCGCCAGGCTGGCGGCGAGGGTGGCGCGGGCGGTGCGGTGGGTCGGATCTATCATGACTGGGCTCCAGATTCCATGTTGTGTC
>JBASIS010000222.1:0-14060 GCA_049654905.1 Chromatiaceae bacterium | reverse complement strand
TTCTACTCTAGCCCCCAATGAACGAATCACAATTAAAGAAACCCTTGGCGACATTGGAAGGATTTTCTGGAATTGTCACATCCTTAGCCTTTAGTTCCGACACTCGCTGGTTGGCATCAGGAGCCAGGAACGGCTTAGTTACGCTTTGGGATATTGCTTCACGATCAGCCATTAGAGCCTTTGGGGGACACAACGAAAACGTAGTCACCGTGGCTTTCAGCTTTGATGGAAAAATGCTGCTCTCCGGAGCCGTTGATGGCGTTCTCAGAGTCTGGGATGTAGATTCAGGAAACCAAATCTGGATAGAAGAGGACTTCGCTGGAAAACCCTGTTCGACGTTTTTCGTTCCCTTTTCAGAACAACTGTTGTGGTTAACAAAAGACAGTAAGCTTAAACTTTGCAATCCTCGAAATAACAACAAGGCTTCCACGGCAAGACCTCTTCCGCCCCATAAAGAACCATTCAGTTTCAACCCCTTCACCCCCAATGGCCAGACCATCGTTTTCGAAAGCGATAAGGTAAAACTCTCGGAGGTCAGCCCTGTAATAGTACCTTCGACAATTTCCGGCCATTCAGATTCAATCAATTCTGTCGTCTTTAGCCCAAAGGGGCAGATGATCGCTTCTGCAAGCGGGGACCACACAGTAAGACTTTGGGAAGCCAGCACCGGTAATTTTCTTCGTGCTCTATCTGGGCATGCAGATTCAATCAACTCGGTCGCCTTTAGCCCGGACGGCCAGACGATTGCTTCCGCAAGCAGCGACCATACAGTAAGACTCTGGAAGGTCAGCACCGGGGAAATCATTTGGACTGTTTCTGGCCATTCAAAGCCAGTCAATTTGGTAGCCTTTAGCCCGGACGGCCAGACGGTCGTTTCTGCAAGCGAGGACAACTACGTAAAATTCTGGACAGTCAGCTCCGGTAAGCTGTATCAGACTCTTTATGAGCTAAGTTCATTCAATTCTTTCGCCATCAACGCGGATGGCCAGACGATCGCTTTTGGAAGAAGTTGGGACAATGCAGTAAAAGTCTTAGATGTGAGCACCGGTAAGTTGCTCCAGGCTTTTACTGGGCATTCAGGCCTGGTGAATTCTGTCAGCTTCAGCCCGGATGGCCAGACGGTTGCTTCTGGCAGTAAGGACGGGTCTATAAAAATCTGGGAGGTCAGCACCGGTAATTTGCTAAGGACTCTTTCCGGGCATTCAGACTCAGTCAACTCCGTCGCCTTCAGCCCGGATGGACAGACAATCGCTTCTGGAAGTTCTGATAAATCAGTAAAACTCTGGAAAGTCAGTACTGGCAATTTGCTACGGACTCTTTCCGGACATTCAGACTCAGTCAATTCGGTAACCTTCAGTCCGGATGGCCAGACGATAATTTTTGGAAGCGCGGATTGCTCATTGAAAAGTTGGAAGCTTGACACTGATGAGATGTTGCCTATTACCAGTGTGAAGCCAGGAGAGATTGTTGCCATCGCAAGTGGTCCAGATGATCAGCGTATTCTCGCGGCAGACAAGAATGGAGAACTGTGGTTTTTCTGGCTTACTCAAGATGGCAAGGAGCACTTGATTTGCCACATGGATTTCATCCATCGGGCAGTGCGAATCAGCCAAGGCTTGAATGGGCGCTTTGCCCTCCTGACAAGCGAATCAAATACAGTCATCCGACTCATTAACCTCACCACCGGCCAAGCCGCCAGATCCTTTGTGGGGCACAAAAAGCCAGTCCTATCCGCCGCGCTTAGTCCAGACGAGGCCTTTCTAGTCTCAGGGGGCGAGGATCGTGCTATCCACCTCTGGAGCGTCTCTACCGGGGAGCTTGTGCGCCTTCTGAGAGCCCATACCGCTGGCGTTAGGGCCGTGACCTTTAGCCCTGATGGTCGCTACATCGCGTCCGGGGGGGACGATCAGACGATTAAGCTGTGGCATGGCGCCGATCCTGGCGCCGCCACCCCCCGGCCGGCATCACCCCCGGCATCCCTTGCCGCTCCCGGCGTTACCCAGGAATTGCTGGACGCCATGAGGGTGCAAATCACCACCCACGAAAAACGGGTGGCGAAGTTGGAGTTCCTGGTCGAAAAGCTCTTCCGGCTTCTGGACAGCCCGGGAAAGGCGCTGCCGGAAGACACCGTGATTATTCAGCGCAAATCCTTCGATGATTTCTAGGATGGCCCCGCACATGCAACACTGGGAAATCAAACTTAAGGAAGTCTTTGGGAATGCCGTGGTGGATAAGGGCCTGATGATCAAGTTCGATGGTCTTCGCCTGCCGCGGTTCGTCTCGGAATACCTGGTTGCCGATTATATTGGCAGGTTCGGGCAGCGCGAAGGCATGGAGCAGATGGAAGCCTTTCTGGACAAGAATTACCCAAAACCCAATAGCACGGATACCTATCATTATCGACTCCAGCAAGAAGGTGAAATCAATATCGTTGATAACTTCAAGGTGAACGTCCATGTTGAAAAGAATGGGCAGGATCACACCCTGAATATTCCCGCCTTGAATATCAGTAACGCCAGGGTCGCGGATCGCAGGATCATCGAGAATAATCCCAGACTCCTGGGATCGGGCCTGTGGGGAATGGGTAAGGTCGTCTGGAATGGAGACAAGAATCGCGTTACGCTCTCGAACTTTAGACCCTTCCAGGTACCCAGCGTGGATCTTGGGCATTTCAAGGCGAGTAGGGAGCAATTCTCGACCGAGGAATGGTTGAATGTCCTCATCTCGTCCATCGGTTTTAATCCAGCCGTGTTTGCCACCTTGCGGAGCAAGTTCACCGTTTTGGCACGCTTGTTACCGCTTGTTCAAAAGTCAATATTTTTATACGAGTTTGGCAGACCCGGAACGGGAAAGACCTACATTTTTGATCGTCTGTCCAACAACAGCTTTGTCATTTCCGGGTCAACCGTCACTCCAGCGAAATTGTTCAGGGATGTCCGTACGCGCGAAGAAGGGCTACTACGAAAGTATGATGCCCTGTTGTTTGACGAAATCGACAAGGTCAAAGACGCCGATCTCGCGGATGAAATTATCAACAAACTGCTGAAGTTCATGGAGTCGAATACCTTCGACCGTGGCGGCGTCGAGATGACCAGTCATTCCTCGCTGATATTCTCGGGCAACCTCGGGCGCACCTATCGGGGAGGGGTTCCAGCCTTTTTGGAACCGCTTGCTCAAAAGCTGAAGGGCGACGCCTTCCTGGACAGAATGAACGGCGCCATTCCTGGCTGGGAGATCCTGCCGCTGTCTAACAGCTACGACAATTTCACTCGATTTCAGGGGTTCTCCGCCGACTATTTTTCCTCGGTTTTGAGTGCTCTGCGTCAAGAAGATTGGGAGGCGCGCATCGGTGGCATGTTGGAGTTCTCGCGCCAAACCACTAACCGGGATGAAAAGGCCATTGTTAAGACCAGTACGGGCTTCTTGAAACTGCTTTTCCCACACAGCCAATGGGACTCCCAGATGGCCCAGGAAGTGGTGGCGTTTGCCGTGGAAATGCGACAATACATCATCGACCAGCGGTTCGATCTGTATAGCAACCGAGACGATGCACGGGTACTGGAAGCAAAGTTCCTGGCGCCGTAGAAAGATTGTGGAAAGAGGGGCCAAGTCGCCGGGGACAATATCGGATAGGAGCTTGGCCACCCGCGGCGATGAGCGCCGCCGGTCTATGCCCGGCTGGTTAATGCTTTTGGAGGTACAGAGGTGGGCGGATCACCTCGAACAGGTCTTGCCTGACTTTCCGACGGTCCTCGCCCAGTATGCCGACCCGGCGCTCTAAGGGACCGATGGCCGCGCCGCGGAGCGTCCGAATGCCCGGCGCCTTTCAACCCCGTTGACTTGGGAAAATTCAGATGTCTGAAGAACTGCGAAAGAGCGCGCTGGATTATCACCGTTATCCGCGTCCGGGCAAGCTGGCGATCCAGGCGACCAAGCCACTGGCCAATCAGCGTGACCTGGCCCTGGCCTACTCCCCCGGGGTAGCGGCGGCCTGCGAGGAGATCGTCGCCGATCCCCTGGCGGCGGCTCTCTATACCAGTCGCGGCAATCTGGTGGCCGTCATTACCAACGGCACCGCGGTGCTTGGCTTGGGGGCTATCGGCGCCCTCGCCTCCAAGCCGGTGATGGAAGGTAAGGCCGTCCTCTTCAAGCAGTTCGCCGATATCGATGTCTTTGATATTGAGATCAATGAACGCGACCCCGAGCAACTCATCGAGACCATCGCCCGTCTCGAACCCTCCTTCGGCGGCATCAATCTGGAGGACATCAAGGCCCCGGAATGCTTCATCGTCGAAAAGGCCCTCAAGGAACGCCTGAAGATCCCGGTCTTTCATGATGACCAGCACGGCACCGCTATCGTGGTTTGCGCCGCCGTCATTAATGGCCTCCGGCTGGTCGGCAAGGAGATTAGCGAGGCGCGACTGGTGACCGCCGGCGCCGGCGCCGCCGCCCTGGCCTGCCTGGATCTCCTGGTCTCCCTTGGCCTCAAGCCGGAACACATTATCGTTACCGACATTGTCGGGGTGGTTTATGAGGGCCGCGCCGAGGTCATGGACCCCTACAAGGCCCGGTACGCCGTCGCTACCCCTTACCGGACCCTGGAAGAGGCTCTGGACGGCGCCGATATCTTTCTGGGCCTGTCCGCCGCCGGCGTCCTCAAGGCGCCCTGGCTGATGAAGATGGCCGAAAATCCCCTGGTCTTTGCCCTGGCCAATCCCAACCCCGAGATTCAGCCCGAGGAGGCGCGGGCGGTCCGCCCCGACGCCATCCTGGCTACCGGCCGGACGGATTATCCCAATCAGGTCAACAACGTCCTCTGCTTCCCCTTCCTCTTCCGTGGCGCCCTGGATTGCGGTGCCACCGAGATCAACGAGGCCATGAAGCGCGCCTGTGTGCAGGCCATCGCCGATCTGGCCCGGGCCCGGCCTTCGGAGATCGTCCGCCAGGCCTACGGTGGCATGGACCTGCGCTTTGGCCCTGAGTACCTGATCCCCAAGCCCTTCGATCCCCGCCTCATTGAGCAGGTCGCCCCGGCGGTGGCCGAGGCCGCCATGGCTTCGGGGGTCGCCACGCGGCCCATCGCGGACATGGTCGCCTATCGCCAGACCATGCACGACAGCGTCTTCCGCACCGGCATGACCATGAAGCATGTCTTCGACCTGGCGCGCAAGACGCTGCGGCGAGTGGTCTTCGCCGAGGGCGAGGAGGAAATGGTGCTGCAGGCGGTGCAGCAGGCGGTTGAACAGGGCATCGCTCTGCCGGTCCTGATCGGGCGCCAGGCCGTGATCGAGCGGCGCCTGGCCAGTCTGGGATTGGGTATTAAGGTCGGCGAGGATTTTCGCCTCATCGATCCCCAGAACAATCCGGATCGCGAGGCCCATTACGAGGCTTTTTTCCAGCGGGCCAAGCGGCGCGGCTATACCCCGGCCGAGGCGCGCGTGCATATCCGCAATTCGCCCACGGCCTTGGCCGCGGTTCTGCTCCGCACCGGCGAGGCGGACGCCATGATCAGCGGGACCGTCGGGGGCTACCGGAGCCATCTGGAACAGATCGAACTCATCATCGGCCGCGCCAAGGGCGTGGATCATATGGCGGCGATGACCGCCGTGGTGCTGCCGAGCGGGCCCCTCTTTATCGCCGACACGGACGTGCAGGCGGACCCGAACACCGAGTCCCTGGTGGAGATCACGGCCCTCTGTGCCGCCGAGGTGCGGCGGTTTGGTATCAAGCCCAAGGTTGCGCTGCTATCCCATTCCAATTTCGGCAGTCACAAGGATGCCTCGGCGCTGAAGATGCATGAGGCCTTGTGCCTGATCCAGCATGCCTTTCCGGAACTTGAAGTCGAGGGCGAGATGCGTGCCGACCTGGCCTTGTCTCATGCGATGCGGCAGCAGCGTTTTCCGGATTCCCTGCTGGAAGGCCGCGCCAATCTGCTTATCATGCCGAATCAGGACGCGGCTAATATCGCCTTCAATCTGCTTAAGGTGATGGGGGATGGCACCGCGATTGGTCCTATTCTCCTGGGCGCCGCCAAGTCGGCCCATGTGGTTACGCCTGGGGTCACGGTGCGGGGCCTGCTGAATATGACGGCCCTGGCGGCAGTTCAGGCGCGCTGAGGCGGGAGGGGGCAAGGCAACAGCAAGTTGCCGCGCTCCCAAACAAAAACCGGCACCTTGAGGGCGCCGGCTTTATGTGGGGGGAGACCCGCTTGAGAAGCTAAGGGTTTAGCTACCGAAGGTGCTGTCCGGGTTTGCGACGGCCTGGGTTTCGACCTGGGATACCTGGGATTGGCTCATGATGCCCTGATCATCTTCCGAGACCGTAACAGCGGCGGAGACACCCCCAATGACTAGCGCTAAAGCAGCGATTACACCTAACATTGTCTTCTCCAGATGAGATGTGATGGACGATGTGGATTAGTATATTAGTAAATTCTAATTGATCAAGATTTCATCTGTAACAAGATGTAACCGGCGTCGGTACCGTCCGTGCCATCCACTCCTTGCCTGAAGGGTCAAGCATGAAAAAAACGCTTGTAGCCGCGGTGTGTCGCGGCGGCGCCTCCCTAACCGGGGTCATCCTGCTGGGTGCTACGCTGGGCCTTGCCCATGCGGCCCCGGATCAGCCCTTCGCGGTCGCCGCCCTGGGCCGGTCGGCTCCGGTCACCCCCGCCTGGGAGCACCTTGATGGGGCTGGGCTCCATCTCCAGTCCGCCGCCGTCATGGTGGCGGACTCGGCGGGCCATCCCATCTACTCCAAACATGAGGACGAGCCCAAGTCCATTGCCTCCGTTACCAAGTTGATGACCGCCATCGTGGTGCTGGATGCCGGGGTGGACCTGGACGCGGTCATCACCATCCGGCCCGAGGACAAGGATCTGTTGCGCAACAGTCGCTCCCGGCTCCAGATCAATCGCGCCAACCTGACCCGCCGGGAACTCCTGCTGGTGGCTCTCATGTCCTCGGATAATCGGGCGGCGGCGGCCTTGGGGCGTACCACCTTCGCGGGCGGGACTCCAGAGTTCGTCGCCCACATGAACCGTAAGGCTAAGGCGCTGGGGATGAGCAATAGTCATTTCGCCGACAGCAGCGGCCTGAATGCCGAGAACCGCTCCACGGCGCGGGACCTGACCAAGCTGGTGGGTGCCGCCTCCGGTTACCCCCTGATCCGGGAGGCCACGACCACCCGGGATGCCATGCTGCAGCCCCACCCCGGTGGTGGTGCCCTGGGCTATCGCAATACCAATCCCCTGGTCTCCAGCGATGACTGGGAGATCGAGTTGAGCAAGACCGGTTATATCACCGACGCGGGCCGCTGCCTGGTCATGCAGGCTATGGTTGGTGGTCGCCGCCTGCGTTTCGTGCTGCTGGATTCACCCGGCAAGCACACCCCCATGGGCGATTCCAACCGCCTACGGCAGTGGATCGAGCGGAGTCTGGCCAAGCAAGAGGCAGGTTGAGAGCATCCGGGCCGGGAAGGCGCGCGGCGAAAGGATCCCGACGTTGGGACCGGAGCTAACTCGGCCGGGAACCGCCCGAGGTCAGCGCCGTTCCGGCGGCCGGTAGTCGTAGCCGGGCTGGGCCCACCGAGGAGCCTGGGCTGGGGTGGGGTAGCGGCTTTGCTCCCCTGGGTTGGCGGCCCCGGCTTTCAGCCGCTGCTGTTCACGCTCGCTCAGGGGCCGGTAGCTAAAGGTTTCCGGGGCGGTGGGGATGGCCGGCGCATAGCTTGACGGCGCCGGCTGCTGCCAGGTCGGTTCCGGAACGGGGGGCGGAGTCCAGGGCCGCCCTAGCGGGGATGCCTGACGGGGCGGCTCGGCCGGTGGGGGTGGCGGCTCCTCGGTGGGCGCGAACAGCAGCCATCCCCCCCAAATACCCAGCAAGGCGGCAACCAGATAGCCGGTGATCCTCATGACTCAAGCTGCCCCCGTCTCCGTGATACCCTGTTGTTGAGTATAGGCCAGGAGGGCGGCCCTCAGGCCGCTTCCGTCTCCTTGTCCCGTTCGATCAGGGCATAAGCGGAGTGATTGTGGATGGACTCAAAGTTCTCGGACTCCACAATGTAGGCGTCGATGCGATCATCCGCATTGAGCCGCACGGCCACGTCCCGCACCATGTCCTCGACGAATTTTGGATTGTTATAGGCCCGTTCGGTCACGTACTTCTCGTCCGGGCGCTTGAGCAGGCCGTAAAGTTCGCAGGAGGCCTCCTTTTCCACCAGATCAATGATCTCCTCCAGCCAGATAAAGCCCCGAGTGCGGACCTGGACGGTGACATGGGAGCGCTGATTGTGGGCGCCGTAGGCGGAGATCTCCTTTGAGCAGGGGCAGAGGCTGGTGACGGGCACCACGACCTTGATGAACATTCGCGGCGTGCCTTGGCTGATCTCGCCGATGAAGGTGACATCATAGTCGAGCAGGCTCTGGACGCCGCTGATGGGGGCCTTCTTATTGACGAAGTAAGGGAAGCGCATCTCGATATGGCCCATCTCGGACTCCAGCCGCTCGGCCATCTCCGTGAGCATCTCCTTGAAGGACTCGACGCCGATCTCCTTCTCGTGCTTGTTAAGGATCTGCACGAAGCGGGACATGTGCGTGCCCTTGAAGTTATGGGGCAAATAGACGTACATGTTGAAGGTGGCGATGGTGTGCTGTTCGCCATCGCTACGATCCCGTACCCGGACCGGATGACGGATGTCCTTGATGCCTACCTTATCAATGGCGATCTGGCGGGTGTCGGCGCTGGCCTGGACATCGGCGATGGGAAGGGGGCAGGATGACTTCTTGAGCGCTGAATCCATCGGGAATTCACCTTGACGCTAGGTCGTTGGGGGTGGCTGTTGGCCGATTATGGGGGCCAACTGGGGGCGGGACCGGGAAAAGCCAAGCCAGGGGACGGCCGGTCGGCGTGGCGATGGCGCGCCGCTTACCGGTCCCGCTGCACGATGTAAAGGGCAATCCAGCGCAGGGGATCGGCCTTGGCGTCGAAGGGCTCCAGGCTGACGAGCGCCTCGCCGACCAGATCCGTGGCCGCCTGGCGGGCGCCATCCAGGCCCATGAGGGCCGGGTAGGTGGCCTTGAACTGGGCCTGGTCCTTGCCATGGGTCTTGCCCAGGATCTCGGTGGGGGCCTCGATATCCAGGATATCGTCACGAATCTGGAAGGCCAGCCCCAGGCACTTGGCGTAGCGGTCCAGGCGCTCCGCCAGGTCCGGAGTCAGGTCCGGCGCGGCTTGGCTGGCCATGTTCACGCTGGCGCGAATCAGGGCGCCTGTCTTATGGATGTGGATGTTTTCCAGGGTGATGAGGTCGATCTCCTGGCCTTCGGCCTCCAGATCCATGGCCTGGCCGCCCGCCATGCCGCGGGAACCCGAGGCCCAGGCGAGGCGGTCGATCATGGCCAGGCGGGCCTCGGGACCAACCGCCAGGGTCTCGTCCCGGGCCAGCACCAGAAAGGCCTGCGTCATGAGGGCATCGCCGGCCAGGATGGCGGTGGCCTCGTCGAAGGCCTTATGACAGGTGGGACGGCCCCGGCGCAGATCGTCGTCATCCATGGCCGGCAGGTCATCGTGGATCAGCGAATAGGCGTGGATCATCTCCACCGCGCAGGCGATGGCGTTTACTCCTCCCGGCGCCAGGCCGACGGCGGCGGCGGTGGCATAAACCAGGGTCGGGCGGACCCGCTTGCCGCCACCGAGGACGGCGTAACGCATGGCCCGGTGCAGCTTGGCGGGGGGTGCCTGTTCCGGGGGCAGCCAGGCCTCCAGGGCAGTCTCGATGCGCTGGCCGCAGGCGGCGAGAAACTGCGTCAGTTGGGTGTCAGACATGGTCGGCAAAGGGCTCCAGTTCGGCATCCGCGGATTTGGCGGAGAGGATCTGGACGCGTTGCTCGGCCTGGTCCAGGGTCTTCTGGCAGGTACGCGCCAGGCCAATGCCCCGCTCGAAGGCCTCCAGGGAGGCCTCCAGGGTCAGGTCCCCTTTTTCGAGGCTATCCACCAGGGCTTCGAGATCGCTCAGGGCCTGCTCGAAGCCGGTCAGCGGTGTCTGGGTTTCGGGGGTCATGGGTGGGCTGTGGCCTTCTGGGTGGGAGGAGGGAGGGGATTCTCAAGGGCCCCTGGGGACGCGGAACCCCCATGCGCATTTGAATCCGCCGAAGCAGCTAGGTTACCTTTCACCCCTTTTGGCGGTCAAATCTCGCAGAGGAGCGCGAATCCGGCATGACAAGCACCTACAACGCCGCCGCCATCGAGGTCCTGAGCGGCCTGGACCCGGTCCGTAAGCGCCCGGGCATGTACACCGACACCACCCGGCCCAATCACCTCGCCCAGGAAGTCATCGATAACAGCGTCGACGAGGCCCTGGCCGGCCATGCCAGGACCATCGCCGTCGTCCTATACGCCGATGGCTCCCTGGAGGTCAGCGACGACGGCCGCGGTATGCCCGTGGACCTCCACCCCGACGAGGGCCTGCCCGGAGTCGAGGTCATCCTCACCAAGCTCCACGCCGGGGGCAAGTTCTCCAACGACAGCTATCGCTTCGCCGGTGGTCTCCACGGGGTCGGCGTCTCTGTCGTCAACGCCCTCTCCCGGCACCTGGAGGTCTGGGTCAAGCGCGACGGCCAGGAGTACAACATGGCCTTCGCCCACGGCGACAAGGTCTCGGACCTGGAGCCCGTCGGCAAGGTCCCCCGCAAGGAGACGGGCACCCGTCTGCGCTTCTGGCCCGATCACGGCTATTTCGACAGCCCGCGTTTCTCCACCCGCCGCCTCAAGCATCTGCTCCAGGCCAAGGCCGTCCTCTGCCCCGGACTGACCGTCAGCTTCCGCGACGAGGCCAGCCAGGAAGAGACAACCTGGTACTACGAAGACGGCCTCAAGGACTATCTGCTCCAATCCCTGCCCGACCGCGAGATCCTCCCCGCCGACCCCTTTACCGGCAATATGGAAGGCACCACCGAGGCGGCCGCCTGGGCCCTGGTCTGGCTCCCCGCCGGCGGCGAGCCCTTCGCCGAGAGCTATGTCAACCTCATTCCCACCGTCCAGGGCGGCACCCACGTCAATGGCCTGCGCACCGGCCTGACCGAGGCGGTGCGGGACTTCTGCGAGTTCCGCAACCTCTTGCCCCGGGGCGTCAAGCTGGCCCCCGAGGACGTCTGGGCGCGCTGCGCCTACATCCTCTCCGTCAAGCTCCTCGACCCCCAGTTTTCCGGCCAGACCAAGGAGCGTCTCTCCTCCCGGGAGTGCGCCGCCTTCGTCGCGGGCGTCGTTCGGGACGCCTTCAGCCTCTGGCTCAACCAGCACGTTCAGGATGGCGAGGCCATCGCCCAACTCGCCATCGGCGCCGCCCAGGCCCGCCTGCGCGCCGGCCGCACCGTGGTGCGCAAAAAGATCACCGCCGGTCCCGCCCTGCCCGGCAAACTCGCCGATTGCACCGCCACCGACCCGGCGCGTGGCGAACTGTTCCTGGTCGAGGGCGACTCCGCCGGTGGCTCCGCCAAGCAGGCCCGCGACCGCGAGTTCCAGGCCATCCTGCCTCTGCGCGGCAAGATCCTCAACACCTGGGAGGTCGAATCCAGCGAGGTGCTGGGCTCCCAGGAGGTCCATGACATCGCCGTCGCCATCGGGGTGGACCCCGGCGACGACGATCTCTCCCGGCTCCGCTTTGGCAAGATCTGCGTCCTCGCCGACGCCGACTCCGACGGCGCCCACATCGCCACCCTGCTGTGCGCCCTCTTCCTGCGCCACTTCCCGCGCTTGGTGGCCGAGGGCCACGTCTATGTCGCCTTGCCACCCCTGTACCGCATCGACGTCGGCAAGCAGGTCTTCTACGCCCTCGACGAGGACGAAAAGCGTGGCATCCTCGACCGCATCGCCGCCGAAAAGCTCAAGGGCAAGGTCAATGTTCAGCGCTTCAAGGGCCTGGGCGAGATGAATCCCGGCCAATTGCGCGAGACCAGCATCCACCCCGACACCCGCCGCCTGGTGCAACTGACCGTGGACGACCCGACGGAGAGCCGACTGCTCATGGATATGCTGCTTGCCAAGAAACGCGCCAGCGACCGCCGTGCCTGGCTTCAGGACAAGGGGGATTTAGCGGAGGTGACGCTGTGACTCGGTCACGACTGCCATGGTTCCATGGGGACGGAAAGGTCGTAAAGGGTTTCCGGAGCGATGTCGATGTTTTCCGGCCAAGCCACCGTGCCGTTTGCGACAAATGCCCGACTGAACAGATGAGCGGGCTTGATGTGTAGCCAAGGCTTCTGGTCAAGGAGCGGGGTCATGTCAAAGCAGCGTTGCTCACCGGTCTCGAACTCCAGCAACAAGACAGCGTCGTTGCCGACCTGTACTTTCACGATATCGAGCAGCATGAATTACCCCTTCGAGGTGCTCCATAAGCGATTGCCCTGTCTGGCATCGAATACGAGATAAGCTGGTCGATCAGCAAGTGGTGGTGATACATCTTTTGCGGGTTATGAATTATATAATTGATATGAAAGGATAATTATCACCGAAGGCCCGGCGGGTGTTAGAATGAGGCCCTATATTAAGGCTTCCGAACCGGATGCCGAACCCCTGATGCGACAATCGTCCGCCTGCGCTGGAACGCGGGTACCGCTGACCGGCGGTACTTTCGCCAAGGGGCAAAGGTGACCCGACGGAGCTTTGAGATGAGCGACACCCTGGCCAGCCCCACCTTCACCCCCGAAGGCATCGAGCGCCGCCCCCTGCACGTCTTCAGCGAGAAGGCGTACCTGGATTACTCCATGTACGTCATTCTCGACCGCGCCCTGCCGCACCTGGGGGACGGTCTCAAGCCGGTGCAGCGGCGCATTCTCTACGCCATGTCCGAGTTGGGCCTCTCCGCCGCCTCCAAGCACAAGAAATCCGCCCGCACCGTCGGCGATGTCCTGGGCAAGTTCCATCCCCATGGCGACACGGCCTGCTATGAGGCCATGGTGCTGATGGCCCAGTCCTTCTCCTACCGCTACCCCCTCATCGACGGCCAGGGCAACTGGGGCTCCCCGGACGAGCCCAAGTCCTTCGCCGCCATGCGTTACACCGAGGCGCGCCTCACCCCCTACGCCGAGGTCCTGCTCGGCGAACTGGGGCAGGGCACCGTGGACTGGCAGCCCAATTTCGACGGTACCCTGGAGGAACCCAGGCTCCTGCCGGCGCGCCTGCCCAACATTCTCCTCAACGGGGCGACGGGCATCGCCGTGGGCATGGCCACCGACATCCCGCCCCACAATCTGCGCGAGGTCGCCCGCGCCTGTATCCACCTCCTGGATCACCCGGAGGCGACCATCCCGGAGCTGATGGCCTTCATTCCCGGCCCCGACTATCCCACCGCCGCAACCATCATCACCCCCGCCGCCGAGATCCGCCGCCTCTACGAGACCGGCAACGGCAGCCTGCGCCAGCGCGCCCGCTATGAGCTGGAGCAGGGCGACATCGTCATCACCGCCTTGCCCTACCAGGTCTCCGGCAACCGCATCCTGGAGCAGATCGCCGCCCAGATGCGCGACAAGAAGCTACCCTGGCTGGAGGACCTGCGCGACGAATCCGACCACGAGGCTCCGACGCGCCTGGTGCTGATCCCCCGCGACCGCCGCGTCCCCGTTGAGCGGCTCATGTCCCACCTCTATGCCACCACCGACCTGGAGCGCTCCTACCGGGTCAACCTCAACCTCATCGGCCTCGACGGCCGGCCGCGCGTCTATGACCTCAAGGGCGTCCTTAAGGCCTGGCTGACTTTCCGCCACCAGACGGTGCGCCGCCGCCTCCAGCACCGCCTCGACCAAGTGCTGCAACGCCTGCATCTGCTGGCGGGGCTGCTCATCGCCTTCCTCAACCTCGACGAGGTGATCCGCATCATCCGTGCCGAGGACGAACCCAAGCCGGTGCTCATGGCTGCCTTTGGCCTGGACGAGGCCCAGGCCGACTATGTCCTCAACACCCGGCTGCGCCAACTCGCCCGACTGGAGGAGATGCGCATCCGCGCCGAGCAGGCCGAGCTGGCGGCGGAGCGCGATGGCCTGGCGCGCCTCCTGGGGGACGAGACCGCGC
>JBASIS010000221.1:0-4745 GCA_049654905.1 Chromatiaceae bacterium | reverse complement strand
TCCGCACCCTGACCACTTACCTGTGCTTCGACAGTTGGGCGGCGCTGACGGAGTTCATGCTGGACAGCTGTAATCGGCCGCCCTCTCGGCCGACCACCGGATGAGTCTGCCAAAATGAGAATTGCTGTGCCCTTGAGGCCCCGCTAGACCCCGTTGGTGCCCTGGTCCAGGGTGGCCTTGAGGGCGGGGCGGGCCACCCGCGGGGCGGTTCGGTTCGAGGATATGACCTTAACTAAAACTCAAGTGGGCTGTGTCGGAGTCACGGGGCCTTGGTGATGCTTGCCTTCTCCAGCAGCAGCGGGTACTTGTAGCCGGAGCCAAAGTCCATGTCCACCGCCAGGGTGCCGGTGACCGAAACCGTGTCACCCATCCCGGCGGTTTCCTCGCTGGTGATGGTCAGGTCGTTGGTGCCTAAAGCGGGGTCGCCGGAGCCGTCCTGTAGGTGGAGGAAGTTCCGGTTCATGATGTTGTTGTTGACCTTAACCACCTTGCCTTGGAGCTTGACCGGCTTGCCGGCAAGTTCTGCTTTCTCCTTGTAGATATCGGCGATGCTCTTCATGACCACCTCATCGGCGAAGGCGGGGGCTAGGAGCGCGAGGGAGAAGAGAGCAGCGAGGATGAGGGTGTGTTTCATGGTGTCTTGAGTCCTGTTAGGGGAGTTGGTGGATGGGTCGGAGGCTCGGGGTGCCGGTCAAATCTTGCAAGACCCCTGGCCCTGGCTAAGGTACTGGATTAGAGGTTCTTGGGGGAAAAGGTGTCGCAGGCGTTGACGTCGCCCTTCTCCAGGCCGCGGCGGAACCAGGCGACCCGCTGGGCGGAGCTGCCATGGGTGAAGCTATCTGGCGTCACATAACCCCGTGACTGCTTCTGCAGGCGGTCGTCGCCGATGGCGGAGGCGGCCTTGAGGGCCTCTTCGGCGTCGCCAGCCTCCAGGATGCCCCGGGCCTGGTCGGCGCGGTTGGCCCAAACCCCGGCAAAGCAGTCGGCCTGCAGTTCCAGGCGCACCGAGAGTTGGTTCGCCGCAGCCTTACCGCGGCCCTGCTTGGCCGCCTCGACCTGATCGGTAATGCCGAGCAGCTTTTGGACATGGTGGCCGATCTCGTGGGCGATGACATAGGCCTGGGCGAAGTCCCCCGGGGCGCCGAACCGGCTGCGCAGTTCGTCATAAAAGGACAGGTCGATATAGACCTTGTGGTCTCCGGGGCAGTAGAAGGGGCCCATGGCCGCCTCGGCGAAGCCGCAGGCGGAGCGCACATTGCCCGAGAAGAGGACCAACTTGGGCTCCTGGTAACGCTGTTGTCCCTGGCGGAAGATCTCGCCCCAGGTGTCCTCGGTATCCGCCAGGACGACGGAGATGAAGTCTTTGAGTTCATCGGGCTTGGCTCCGGCCCCCGGGGCCTGCAGGCCGCCGGCGTGAGGCGGTGGCTTGGGTTGGTGCCCGCCCTTGTCGTGCGGCGTACTCGGCAACTGTAGCTGTCCGCCGCCGGTGTCGAGTTGGGGTGTCCCACCGCCGAGGAAGGCGCTCAGGTCAACCCCGAAGTAGATGCCGACCAGGAGCAGCAGGATGGTGCCCAGGCCACCGCCAAACCCGGCGCCCCGGCCTATGCGCACGGGCAGGCGCGGTCCACCGAATCCGTCGCCGCCAGATCCGGGGTCATCCCGCAGGTCCTCCACATTGTCGCTTCGCCTGCCGGTTCTCCAGCGCATGACATTCCCCCTTGATCCAGAGTCCTCTTGGTCAAGCTGAATCATAGCACCCGGACCCGGTCTCGCGGCGAGGGGGCAATGAAAGGCCCCGGTCCCTCTTACGGGTGCCGGGGCCTGAGTTGGGTGGGTCCGGCTCCAGGCCGCGACCCAGGGGGGTGAGTCAGTGCGCTCTGGCGGTGACACTGACCTCCCAGTTGCATTGCTCGATCAGACCCGCGACCTCCCACGGCAGCTTGATCGGCTCCCGAAGTTGGTAAGTCTGGCCCTGCTCCCAGCAGCGCTCCGCTTCATCGGCGCTCAAGGGGAGGCCCTGGCGGCAGAGCTCCCAGAGGGCTTGGGCTTGGCTGATGGTCATGATGGTCATGATGGTACCTCCGTACATCTTATTCCCGGTTGGCTTGGTCTTGGCCTGATTGTATCCCGAATACAACAAGTCTTGCGCCAACCCCGCTGGAAACCCTGCTTCCGCAACCAACTGTTGTGTCTTCACGAGGACGTTCCTTTTATACAACGCCGGGACCTCATGATCCTAAGATATAGATGGCCGTTGACACTTGGCAAGGGGACAGGTCCATGGAGCAAGAAAAATACATGTAGGATAAAACCAACACCGGTAGGTCGTTAGCGGGTACAAATAGCTGGCCTGGCCGCTGGGAAACTAAGCGGGGGCCCCTGGGAATGAGGCGATCTTGGCGGCTCCTTTCCCGAGGCGAGAATTCTGCCCCGGTCGGGCTCAATAGTGATACCGCGCCTGCGCAATCCACAGGGCGTCATCCTGGACCTTGTAGACCAGGCGATGCTCCTCGGTGATTCGCCGGGACCAATATCCAGCCAGGGCGTGCTTCAGGGGCTCGGGTTTGCCGATCCCGGAGACCGGGTCGCGCTGGACCTCGCGGATCAGTTGGTTGATGCGGGCCAGGGTCTTGCGGTCCTGGCCCTGCCAGTAAAGGTAGTCCTCCCAAGCCCGCTCGGAGAAGACGATCTTCACTCGGCCAAGTCCCTCGCAGTACCCCCACCCTGTCCCAATTCTGTGATGGACTCAAGCAGGCGTTGGGCGTTGGCGGGGCTGCGCAGCAGGTAGACGGTCTCGGTCAGCGCGCTGTAGTCCTCCAACGAGAGCATGACCACGGCCTGCTCTGAATTGCGGGTGATGATGATCGGGTCATGGTCCTCGCAGACCCGGTCCATGGTGCGGGCCAGGTTCGCCCGGGCGGCGGTGTAGCTGATGGCATCCATTGGCTTCCTCTGTCGGTTGATTATGGACAGGAAATTGTACGAGCACCCCATTCAAGAGCACCGCACGTGACGCTCCTGCAGGAGGTCGTGAGGGCTGTTGACATTCACATTGAGGTTTGGCGTTTACGTTGAAATTAGGGTTGAGGTCCCATTGACTTCCCGATCTGCTCTCGCATTGCCTTGAGGGCCGGGTCCCCCGGGGCCTTGGCGCCGAACTCCGCGAGCCAGCGCTGGGCCTCCTGGAACCGCCCCAGCTTGGCATTATATTGAATCAGGGCGATCAGGAGGTCCCGATTGGCCGGATCCCGTTCTTGGGCGGCTTCCAGCACGGGCAGGGCCTCGGCGGTGCGGCCGGCGGCGTCCAGGGCCACCCCCTGCACATAGGCAAAGCGCGTGTTGTCCGGGGCCAGTCGCGCGGCCCGCGCCAAGTCCGGGAGCGCCGCCTCCAGGCGGTGAGCGCGCACCCGCGCCAGCCCCAGGGCATGGTGCAGATCCGCATTGTCCGGATCGGCTGCCAGGCCGGCCTGGAGTTCGGCCTCGGCGTCCGCCTCCCGCCCCTGTTCCCGATAGAGGTCCGCCAGGTTGGCGCGGGCGGGGGTGAAGCGGGGATCGAGTTGCAGGGCGGTGCGATAGGACTGCTCCGCCACCCGGGGCTCGCCCGTGGCGGTGGCGAGGAGACCCAGGTTCAGGTGAGCCTCGGGGCGGTCGGCATTCACCCGCTCGGCGGTCGCATACTCCGCCAGGGCGGCCCGCATCTGTTCCGCCAACTTGCCCCCGATTCCCTGACGCATCACCGGCGCCAGCACCCGGGTCGCCTCCAGTCGTACCGTGAGCGCCGGATCGGACAGGAGGGGCCAGGCCAGATCGACCCGGGTCCGCAAATCCACCCGCTCCAGGTAACGCACGGCCTGGCCACGCACCAGCGCTTCCGGGTCGGCGAGCAGGCGGCGCACCGTTAGCAGGGTCGTGGGGGCCCCGGGCTCCTGGGGCTGGTCATGGAGCCGGTCCAGGGCGCTGGCCCGCGCGATGGCGGGCTGGGCTGGGTCCCCCGCCAGGGCCAGCAGGCGCTGAGTGGCGTCCGGGGCCTTACTGTCCGCCGCATGCAGGGCCTCGCCAAAGTGAGGCCCTCGATGCTGGGGATCGGGATACCAGGTCTCCACCGCGGCGGCGGCCCAGGCGGCATCCTGATCCTGGTGACAGCCATTGCAGGCATTGGGGGTACCGAGCTTGAGGGACAGATCCGGTCGCGGTACCCGCAGACTGTGATCGGCGCGCTCGTCCACCACCATGTAATACCGCTGGGGCATGTGACAGGCCACGCAGGCGGCGCCCTGGGAGCCGGCCAGATGGTGATGATGTTCGGGCGTATCGTAGCGGGGGGCGGGATGGCAGCGGGCGCAGACGGCATTGCCATCCGCGTGCAGGCGCAGACTGTGGACCTCATGACAGTCGCCGCAGACGACCCCCTGATGGTACATGCGGCTCTGGCTGAAGGAGCCGAAGTCAAAGACCTCGTCCTTGATCTGGCCGTCGGGGAAATAGAGTTCCGGCTCCAGCAGGGCCAGCCGAAAACCCTGGTGCAGGGGCTCGCCGGGCTTCATCTCGTCCCGAATGCGACCGCGTCGGGAGTGGCAGCGGGCACAGGTCTCGGTCTGAAGCTGGGAGTGGCGGGGTGGCTGGCGGCTGGGTTTGCCAGTCTCGCCGGAAAGCCGCCAGATGCCGCCATCGCGATCCTTCAGGTCCACCAGCAGTCCTCGGGTCGGATCATCGGCCTGGATTCCCGTGGCGACCGGGTTCGTGCC
>JBASIS010000220.1:0-6799 GCA_049654905.1 Chromatiaceae bacterium | reverse complement strand
TTCCTATCCTTTATCCCTTTATTTGGAGGACGAGCATGTTACCAACAAGGCGAACTTGGGGTTTGGTGGCTATGGCCCTGGCCTTAACCCTTACCATGCCCGCCCATGCGCAATCTGAGGCGGACTGTTCAGCCCGTGCAGACCGGGCCGCCCGCGACGCTGGAACCGCAGTGGGTGGCGGCGGGCGCGGCGCTGTCGGAGGTGCGGTTATCGGTGCCATCGCCAGCGACGACTCTCGCGAAGGCGCAAGACGCGGCGCGGCGGCCGGGGCTGTAGCAGGTGCAGCTACTGGCGCCGTCAGGAACAACCAGAGCTGGAAGCGCGTCTTTGACGACTGTATGGCTGGGCGTTAGTGTCGCCAGCGAGCAGCCTCATAACCCCGCGTCCGAGGGGTTCCTCTTGGGGTGAAACCACCACTTCTGGCCGTTATGTAGAGCTCGCCTTTATCAAGGCGGGCGACCCCATTATCGAGGCTCCTTGTCGCTTCATCGGTCGACTTCCGCAATTCCCAGAAGCTTTGCCACCTCCGCCAGGGTTGTCCTGGCCGCGGCAAAATCCAGCCGGTCAAGCTGCTGCTCCAAGCGAGCCATCGCCTCCGACCACTGGCCGACCCCCAGGCGCGCCCGGACTTCGGCGAAGCAGGCTTCGGCCTTCATGTCCTGTCGGCGCAGCAATTCAGCCAGTTCAGAGAATTGATGTCCCAACAGCGGGCGGTTCAGGGGACCGACGTCAAACGCGAGGGGTGACGCGGGCGGTAACCGTTCCAGTCCGGCGAGCACCGGCGTGAGGGCCGCGGCCAGAGTCTCCAGGCAGCCGTTGATCTCATGGGGCTCCTCCTGCTTCAGCGCCTGTTCAAGTGCCGCGGCGGCGGCAGCGATCTTGCTCATCGACAGGTTACCCGCCACTCCGCGCAGGGTGTGGACCCGTTGGCGCGCTTGCTGGAGATCGCCCGCCGACAGGGCGACTTGTATGGATTCATGCGCTCCTGCCCACTCCTGAGCGAAGTGCCGCAGCATTTTCAGGAGCAGTTCCCGGTTGCCCGAGACTCGACTGAGGGCCGCCGGCAGGTCTACCTCGGGCAGCGTAGCGGGGAGATCAGTGGCGGCAGCGGTCTCGTTCTCAGACGCTTCTTGATCGCCTGGGGAGGGAAGCCAGCGGGCGAGCACCGCCAGGAGGGTCGGCGGGTCGATGGGCTTGGCCACGTGGGCGTTCATCCCGCTGGCCAGGCAGTGACGACGCTCGTCTTCCAGGGCATGAGCGGTCATGGCGATGATCGGCAGATGGGTCAGCGTCAGCTCCTCCCGGATGAGCCGGGTGGCCTCGAAGCCATCCATTTCGGGCATCTGCAGGTCCATGAGGACCAGGGCATAACGGGTGGGCTGGGCGCGCAGCCGCTCCACGGCCACGCGGCCATTGTTGGCCATCTCCACCAGCAGGCCGAAGCCCGCCAGAATCTCCCGCGCCACGAGCTGGTTGATGTCGTTGTCTTCCACCAGCAGCACCCGCGCGCCGGACAGGGTGGGCGGCGCAGGGGCAGCGACGGCCAATACCCCGGTGGGCGGCTTGACCTCCCGGTCCGCGTCGGCGGCAGCGCTGTCCAGGGTGAAGGGCAGGATGAGGGTAAAGGTACTGCCGACACCGGGAGTGCTCTCGACGCTGATGTCACCTCCCATGAGGTCGGCCAGTTTCCTGCTGATGGCCAGCCCCAGGCCGGTACCCCCGTAGCGGCGGGTGGTGGAGCCGTCGGCCTGGGAGAAGGCCGCGAACAGCCGGGCCTGCTGGGTGGACAGGATGCCGATGCCGGTGTCCCGCACCGCGAAGCGCAGCCGGACCTGGTCGCCCGCTTGGGCTTCGGGTGACACGGACACGACGACTTCGCCCTGGGCGGTGAACTTGACGGCGTTGTTGACCAGGTTGAGGAGGATTTGTCCCAGCCGGAGCGGATCACCCACCAGGCGGCGTGGCGTTGCCGGGTCGGGCCGGAAGAACAGCTTCAGCCCCTTTTCCTCGACCTTCAGATGAACCAGGGTCGCGATTTTGTCCAGCGTCGCATCCAGGCTGAAGGGGATCTGTTCCAACTCCAGCCGGTCCGCCTCGATCTTGGACAGGTCGAGGATGTCGTTGATGAGTCCCAGCAGGGCCTGGCCCGAATTCTGGATCTTGTGGAGATAATCCGCTTGCTTGGGCGTCAGCTCGGTCTGGAGAGCCAGGTGAGTCAGACCGATGACCGCGTTCATGGGGGTGCGGATCTCGTGGCTCATATTGGCCAGGAACTCACTCTTGGCCCGGTTGGCCGCCTGCGCCGCGTCCCGGGAACGGGCCAGCTCCCCCTCCATCTGTTTGCGTTCGGTGATGTCGGTAATGTTTCCCAGTAATACCCGCTCATTGTTCAGCGTAAAGAGGCGGGCGGACAGGAGGCCGATCATGATGGCGCCGCCCTTTTTTCGGAATCGATATTCCTGCTGGTCGGCGCGTCCCCGCTCGATCAGCAGTGACAGGAAGTGCTGTCGGTCCCGGCTGTCCTCCCAGAGCGCCAGGTCGAGGGTGGTTTTTCCCAACACTTCGGCCCGACAGTAGCCGACCATGGTCTCGAAGGCCGGATTGACTTCAATAACGGCGCCATCCGCGGCGCGGGTGATGATGATGGCATAGGTCGAAGCGATGAATGCCTGGGAAAACTTCGCCTCGCTGGCCTGCAGCGCCGCTTCCGCCTGTCGGCGTTCGGTGATATCGGTGATGGAGCCGGACATCCGCAGCGGCTGTCCCGCGGGATCCCACTCCGCCTGGCCCCGCGATACAAACCATTTGTAATCGCCCTGTTTCGTGCGCAGGCGGAACTCGATGTTGTAGGGTTCGCGGCGCAGCAAGTGGGCTTGTTGCGCGGCGTTCACGCGCGGCAGATCATCGGGATGCACAATAGCCTCGAATCCATCCGCGGTATCGGGCAGCTCATCGGCGGCGTAACCGAGCAGTTCCCGGTAACGGGGGGAGTGGACATCCTCGCCGGTGGCGATATTCCAGTGGTAGAGGCCATCGGTGGTGCCTTTAATCGCCAGCTCGTAGCGCTCGAGACTCTCCTGCAGCGCCTCCTCGGCCTGCTTCCGCGCGGTGATGTCTTCGATAAAGCCTTCCAGGTAGGCGATGGCTCCCGTCTTGTCCAGCACTTTCCGCCCGGTCATATCAACCCGGATGCGGCGGTTGTCCTTGCATCGCCAGACGACATCGTCGTAGTGGACCCAGCCATCGCTGTCCAGCAAGGCGGCCATGATCCGTGGGCGCACTTCCGGGTCATCGTAGAGTTGGGTGGTCATGTCGGCGATGGCGGTTGTCAACTCAACCGGAGACGAATATCCGAGCATGGCCGCTAGAGCAGGATTGGCCTCCGCCATCCGTCCTTTCAGGTTGGAGTGGAAGATCCCCACCGGGGCATTGTCGAAGAGATTCCGGAGTTGTTCTTCTCGCTCCGCGAGTGCCGCTTCCGTCTGCTTGCGTTCGCTGATATCGCGCCAGGTGGTTAAGAGCGCGTCTTTTCCATCGAGGCGGATCATCGCAATCGAGACCTCGACCGGGAAATCCGTGCCGTCCCGACGGCGGTGAACCCACTCAAAGGTGAGGCTGCCGCATTGAAAGGCCAGCGCGATCTTTTCCCGAACGGCAACCATCGACTGTTTGCCGTCGGGCTGGAATTCGGGAGAGAGTCGGTCGGGCGCGAAACCGACAATCTCCGCCCGTCCGGCCCCCATCATGACTTCGGCGGCCCGATTGCAATCGACAAACACACCGTCACTGAGGATCAGATAGGCATCTGGCGAATCCATGAAGAAGAGACGATATTTTTCTTCATTCTCGCGCAGTGCCGCCGCGATCTTCTCCCGCTCCAAGGTGCTCTTGCGCAGGGCCGCGGAGAGCCAGGCAAAACGGACCGCCACCAGAACGGCAATCAGCAGCAAGAGAGTGACCCCGGCAACGACAGCATAGAGCCAGGTCAGGTCCCTTGGCTTGGGATCGTAGAGGAAACCCGTCAGGTCGAAGTCCCGGCGCAACATGCCCATTTCCGCATAGACCTCGGCGATATTGCGCCACCGGCCCGGATTCATGTGGCCGACTTCGATCAGCGCCGTCTGGAGCAGCGACGCCATCTGCCGGGCCTCGAACCGGAGGTGCTCCAGGCTGTGCCGCTGGCTGTAACGGTCATGGATGAGCCGTGCCACCTCTTCCTGGTGCTGCATGGCGTAGTCCCACCCCTTGAGGCTCGCCTCCCGGAACTTCCTGACCAGCTCGGGCTGCCTCTGGAGCAGATCCTCGGTGGTAAAGAGGTTATCGCCGTAGAAATCGATCCCCACGGCCCGGGGGGAATAGAGCAGATACTCCCGTCCCGCCTGTTTCAGCGCAAAGGGTTCATCGGTGACGTAGACGGACATGGCGTCCACCGCTCCCGAGAGCAGTTCCCGGACGTCGAAGGTGTGGGGCACCAGCGTGAACCTGTCGGCGGAGATCCCCTCGTTCCGCAGGTAGGCGTGGAGTTCGGCCGACCCCGGTTCGATCATGACCTTGCGGCCAGCCAGGTCATGGATGGTCTGAATGCCATCATCCTTCAGGGCCATGAGCGCCAGGGGGGAATGCTGGAAGATGACCGCCAGGACCGCCAGCGGTAACCCCTGTTCCCGCAGCAGAAGCAACTCCGTGGAGCCGACCCCGAACTCGGCCTTGCCTTCGAGCACCTGCCGCACCGGGTCTTCTCCCGGCGTGGCGGGCAGGATCTCCACTTCCAGTCCCGCGTTCCGGTAGTAGCCCTGGGCCTGGGCCGCGTAATAGCCGGCGAACTGGAACTGGTGCTGCCATTTCAGTTGCAGCCGCACCTTGTCCGCGCCGGCCGCGGAAAGGGACAGGAGCAGCAGACTCAGGAACGCCAGGCCACGATGCCGTAAAAAAAATGAGAGGGTAGGCAATTCAGACCCCTTCTTTCAAAGCGCCCACCTAGGTTTCGGCGGAGGAACTACCCGATTAACCGCCGGGTCGGACCCAGTCGATCAGAACTCCCCCAGCTAGTCAAGCGCCTGGACGGGGCGCCATGGTCGACGCGGCCGGGGGCCGGATTCTGCTGGGGTTGTTGCTGGGGATGTCGGGTTTGCGCGCGCAAGATCGGTGGTGTCGAGAAGAAAAATGGCGAAGTGGTCGATGACTAGGGGTGTTGGTATTCTTCACCCAGAAGTGGGACCGGGTCCTCGAACTGACGCTCGATCTCACCATTAACCACGGAAAGTAGGCGGCCTAACCGCTTCCCATTCCCAATGACCTGATGAGCAGGTCCGCTACCCAGGAGCCTTTGCGCCACGAGCCGCCATGATTGACCCCGAGATTCCCCTCCCGGAAACAGCCCCCCAGACGCCCGCTGGGCTGGCCGACGTCAATGCCGATCTCACCCGCCGCCAGGTGATCGACACGAACGCGATGCCCTGGGAGCCGAGCCCCAGTGGCACCGTCTGGCGCAAGCCGCTGTATCGCCAGGGCGGTGAGTTTGGGCCCGTGACCAGTCTGGTCCGCTACGCCCCGGGCGGCGCCTTTCCCGAACACGCCCATCCGGAGGGCGAGGAGATTCTGGTGCTGGACGGGGTCTTCTCCGACGAGCACGGCGACTATCCGGCTGGCACCTTCCTGATGAATCCCCACGGCAGCCGGCATATCCCGCGCTCCGCGCCCGGCTGCACCCTGTTCGTGCGACTGCGCCAGTATGCCGGGGAGGATCGGCCGCGGTTGGTGAAGGATACCCAGGACCCGGCCGGCTGGCGCCCCGGGCTGGTGGAGGGGCTCAGCGTCCGTCCCCTCTATTCCCAAGGTGGCTATCCCGAGAGCGTGGCGCTGGTGCGTTGGGCGCCGGGAACCTACTTCCAGCGCCATTCCCACTGGGGCGGCGAGGAGATTCTGGTCCTGGAGGGCGAGTTTGCCGACGAGCAGGGTCGTTACCCCGCGGGGACCTGGCTACGCAGCCCGCATCTGAGTCAGCACACCCCCTTTTCCGAGGTCGGCTGCTTGATCTATGTGCGCGTCGGTGGGCTGTGAACTGGCCATGGTTGCCGAGCAACGACTAAATGTGGAGCCAAACCGTGACTGACCAAGACCCGGTGGAAATGCTCAAGACGCCGCCGCGGGATGCGGCTGGCCGCCTGACCGGTTCCTTCAGTATCTCCCGCGATATCACCGCCGCCGACCAAGTAACCGAGGTGGAGACGCGTTGTTCCTATGCGCTCCAGGGGTCCGGTCTGGGTGTCTGGGACTGGAATCTTGAGAGTAACAAGGTCTATTGGTCTCCGGTATGGCTGGGGATGCTGGGTTACCAGGAGGGAGAGATCAGCCCGAGCATCGCGGTCTGGCGGAGGCTGTTGCACCCCCAGGATTATGATCGCGTCGTGGCTTACGGGGCGAATTTCCTGAACAATCCCTCCGGACGCTATGAAATCGAGTTTCGCCTGCGCCACAAAGAGGGACGCCCCCATTCAGACCCTGCATCACCGACTTCACGCCCTGGCGGCTGGACTGGTCGATAAGGCCAAGGCCGGCAAGGGTAAGCGCCGGCGGACGCGGCTCGCCGAGTTCGATGCCTTGGGCGAGGAACTGATCGGCAGGGTGCGGGCGCTTGGAGACTAGGGGGGCAAGCCGCGGATGACCATGATCCGCGGCAGGATGTCCTCCCTGTTAGCGCACCCCTGCCCGGTTCACGGGGCCGCCACGGTTCATGGGCTGCACCCCCACCCCCGGGGCGCCGACGCCGACCCCGGGCGCCACGCCGACGCCCGGGGCG
>JBASIS010000219.1:0-19265 GCA_049654905.1 Chromatiaceae bacterium | reverse complement strand
GTTTCCGCTGCCGCGACGATCTGGTGGAGGTCACCCGGTTGCTGGAGCGGGTGGGCGTCGATGTCCATGTCATCGCCCCGCTGGGCGCCCGGCCCCGGGACCTGCTGCGCATCCCGGAGGCGGACTTCAACATCTGTCTCTATCCCGAGGTGGCGGAGACGACCTGCGCCTGGCTGGAGCGCCTCTTCGGCCAACCCTGGGTGCGGACGGTGCCCATTGGCGTGGGGGCCACGCGCGATTTCCTGACGGAGATCGGCCGGGTCGCCGGCATCGACGTCAGCGCGGCGCTCAACGGGCCCCCGTCACGGCTGCCCTGGTACAGCCACTCGGTGGATGCGACCTATCTCACCGGCAAGCGGGTCTTCATCTTCGCCGATGCCACCCATGCCATCGCCGCGGCCCGCATCGTCGCCGAAGAGTTGGGCATGAGTGTCGTGGGCCTGGGGACCTATCTGCGCGAGCAGGCCCGCCCGGTGCGCGCGGCCGCCCAAGCCTATGGGATCGAGGCCCTGATCAGCGACGATTACCTGGAGGTCGAGGCCCGGATCAGCGAATCGCAGCCGGAGTTGGTCCTGGGCACCCAGATGGAACGTCATGTCGCCAAGCGCCTGGGGATTCCCTGCGCCGTCATCTCGGCCCCGGCGCACGTCCAGGACTTTCCCGCCCGTTACGCGCCGCAGATGGGCTTCGCGGGGGCGGATGTCATCTTCGACACCTGGGTACATCCCCTGATGATGGGGCTCGAAGAGCATCTGATCACCATGTTCCGGGGGGATTTCGAGTTTCGGGAGGGCGCCGCCCCCTCGCATCTGGGATCGTCCGCCACCGCCACCGCCACCGCGGTGCTTGATGCCCCCGCGCCCCCGGCGGCCGATCCGCCAGAGGGCGCGCAAATGCCGGAGTCTGGTCCCGTCTGGGATTTCCAGGCCGAGCAGGAACTCAAGAAGATTCCCTTTTTCGTCCGCGGCAAAGCCCGCCGCAATACCGAACGCTTCGCCCGGGAGCGCGGCCTTGCCACCATCAGTATGGAGACCCTCTACGATGCCAAAGCCTATTTTGGCCGCTAAAAAGGGCCACGCGTCCTTGGACACCACCCCGGTGCGTGTGGTGATATTGTCCCTGGACAGCCACCTCGCGAGTACGATCGAGCGCGCCCAGGCCGATCTGAGGATAGTCCTGCCTGGCTTGTCCATCAGCATGCATGCCGCCACGGACTGGAACGAGGACCCCGATTCCCTGGTGCGCTGCCGGGAGGACATCAGCCGGGGCGATATCATCATCGTCACCATGCTGGTCATGGAGGAACACATCCTGCCGGTCTTACCCACCCTCCAGGCCCGCCGCGATGCCTGCGACGCCATGGTGGTCTGCATGTCGGCCGCCGAGATGATGCGCCTCACCCGGATGGGCGGCTTTCGCATGGACGGCACCGGCGGCGGTCCCATGGCCCTGCTACGGCGGCTGCGGGGCAAGTCCAAACCCAACGAGAACAAGAACGCTGGCGCCCAGCAGATGTCCATGCTGCGCCGTATCCCCAAGTTGTTGCGCTTCATCCCGGGCACGGCCCAGGACGTTCGCGCCTATTTCCTGACCCTGCAATACTGGTTGGCGGGTTCCGACGAGAATGTGGCCGCCCTGGTGACCTTCCTGATCGACCGCTACGCCGAGGGCCCGCGGCGCGGCTTGCGCGGCCTATTCAAGGTGCCGCCCCCCGTGGAGTATGCCGAGGTCGGCCTCTATCATCCGCGCCTTAGGGACCGGGTCGGCGAAGATCTGGCCCGGGTGCCCATGCCGGCGCGTCCCGCACGGGGCCGGGTGGGCCTGCTGCTGATGCGCTCCTATGTGCTCGCGGGTAACACGGCGCATTACGACAGCGTGATCGAGGCCCTGGAGGAGCGCGGCCTGCAGGTCGTTCCCGCCTTCGCCAGCGGGCTTGATGCCCGACCCGCTATCGAGCGATTCTTCATCCGTAATGGTAAGGCCCTGGTGGACGCCGTGGTCTCGCTCACCGGCTTTTCCCTGGTCGGGGGGCCCGCCTACAACGACAACCTTGCCGCCCAGGAGGTCCTCGCCGGACTGGATGTGCCCTACATCACGGCCCTGGCCGTGGAATTCCAGACCCTGGAGCAGTGGCAGACCTCCGCTCAGGGGCTGATGCCGGTCGAGGCGACCATGATGGTCGCTATCCCCGAACTCGACGGCGCCACCGGGCCCCTCGTCTTCGGTGGCCGCTCCAACGCCGCCCTCCCCGAGCGGGCGCGGGACATGCAACCCCAGACCGAGCGTATCGAAGTCCTGGCGGAGCGGGTGGAACGGCTGGTCCGGCTGCGCCACACGCCGCGCTCCCAGCGCAAGATCGCCATGGTGCTGTTCAACTTCCCACCCAACGCCGGTAACACGGGCACCGCCGCCTATCTCTCCGTCTTTGCCTCCCTCTTCAATACGCTGACGGAGTTGCGCGATGCCGGTTATGGAGTGGAGGTGCCGGAATCCGTGGACGTGCTGCGGGAGTCCATCATCAACGGCAACGCGGCGCGCTATGGTGCCCATGCCAATGTTCATGCCAGGGTGCGAACCGACGACCATGTGCGGCGCGAGACCTGGCTCAAGGAGATCGAGAAGCAGTGGGGCCCCGCCCCAGGCCGCCAGCAGACCGATGGCGCCTCCCTCTTCGTCTTGGGCCAGTCCTTTGGCAACGTCTTCGTCGGCGTCCAGCCGGCCTTCGGCTACGAAGGCGACCCCATGCGCCTCCAGTTCGAGAAGGGCTTTACACCAACCCATGCCTTCTCCGCCTTTTATCGCTGGATCAGCGAGGACTTCGGCGCCCACGCCGTGCTGCACTTCGGCACCCATGGCGCCCTGGAGTTCATGCCCGGCAAACAGGCGGGGCTCTGCGGGACCTGTTGGCCGGACCGCCTGATCGGGGCCCTGCCGAATTTCTACCTCTATGCCTCCAACAACCCCTCGGAGGGCATGATCGCCAAGCGCCGGTCCGCGGCCACCCTGGTCAGCTATCTGACCCCCCCCATCGCCCATGCGGGACTCTATCGTGGTCTCATCGACCTCAAGGTGTCCCTGGAGCGCTACCGGGGCCTGGCCCCGGAGAGCCAGGACGAGCGCGGCCAACTTGCGGAACTGATCCAGGCCCAGGCCGCCGAGATGGACCTGGCAGCCGCCGAGCCCCCCTGGGGCGGCGAGGCCGAGGACCGAGTGGCCCGGCTCGCCGAGACGGTGCTGGAACTCGAATACACCCTGATTCCCCATGGGCTGCACGTGGTCGGCAAGCCACCCACGGCGGATCAGCGCGCCGATATGTTGCTGGCGTTGGCGGAGGCGTCCCATGACGCATGTCCCGCCAAGCCCGCCATCGAGGCCCTGGTCGCCGGCCAGACGCCGGAGGCGGCCCTGGCTCTGGCGGGGATGGTGCCCGAGGAGGCGAATCTCACCCTGTTCCGGGAGCTGGCGAACACCGATCACCTCCTCGCCCAGGACACCGAGCTTCCGGGGATCGTCCATGCCCTGGACGGCTGCTATGTCCGCCCGGCCCCCGGCGGCGATCTGCTCCGTACCCCGGACATCCTGCCCACCGGGCGCAACCTCCATGGCTTCGATCCCTTCCGCCTGCCCAGCGCCTTCGCGGTGCGGGATGGCGACGCCCAGGCGGCCCGTCTGCTGGAACGCCACCTGGTCGAGGGTAACCCCTTCCCGGAATCCATTGCCCTGGTGCTTTGGGGCACCGACAACCTCAAGACCGAGGGCGGACCCATCGCCCAGGCCCTGGCCCTCATGGGCACCCGGCCCCGCTTTGATAGCTATGGCCGCCTCGCCGGAGCCAGCCTCATTCCCCTTGAAGAGCTGGGACGCCCCCGGGTCGATGTGGTCATGACCCTGTCGGGCATTTTCCGCGACCTTTTGCCCTTGCAAACCCGCATGTTAGCGGAGGCCGCCTATCTGGCCGCCGTCGCGGAGGAGCCCGAGGAGCGCAATTTCGTCCGCAAGCATGCCCTGGCCTACCAGGCGGCTAAGGGCTGCGACCTCGAGACCGCCGCCCTACGGGTCTTCAGCAACGCGGATGGCGCCTATGGGGCCAACGTCAACTACCTGGTAGACAGCAGTCGTTGGGGTGAGGAGGACGAGCTGGCCGAGACTTATACCCGCCGCAAGTGTTTCGCCTTTGGGCGGACGGGCAAGCTGATGCGTCAGCCCGAACTGCTGTGCAGCGTGCTGGCCGATGTGCAACTCGCCTACCAGAATCTGGATTCCGTTGAACTCGGCGTCACCACCATCGACCACTACTTCGATACCCTGGGCGGCATCAGTCGCGCCGTGAGCCGCTCCAAGGGCGGTGACATCCCCGTCTATATCGGCGATCAGACCCGGGGCAACGGCGTGGTCCGCACCCTGGCCGAGCAGGTGGCGGTGGAGACCCGTACCCGCATGCTCAACCCCAAGTGGTACGAGGGCATGCTGGAGCACGGCTACGAGGGCGTGCGCCAGATCGAGGTCCACATCACCAACACCATGGGCTGGTCGGCCACCACGGGGCAGGTCGCCCCCTGGGTCTATCAGCGCCTGACGGAGACCTATGTCCTGGACGCCGAGATGCGCGAGCGTCTGGCCGCCCTCAACCCCACGGCCTCCGCCAAGGTCGCCAGCCGGCTCATCGAGGCCCATGAGCGCCGTTATTGGACGCCGGACCCGGCGACCCTGGAGGCCCTGCGCCGGGCAGGCGAAGAACTGGAAGATAGGCTTGAGGGTGTCCTGGAGGCAGCCGCGTGATTGGTAGCGCCTCCCGGTTCCCGACCTGCCAGTCCGGCACCCCCTGTCCCGATGAACTGGGGGTCGTGGACTTTGATTTCGATTGCACCGACGACGTCGGCGCGGCCAAGGTCTTCGCCGTCTATGGCAAGGGTGGCATTGGCAAAAGCACCACTTCCTCCAATCTGTCGGTGGCCTTTTCCAAGCTCGGCAAGCGGGTCCTGCAAATCGGCTGTGACCCCAAGCATGACTCTACCTTTACCCTGACCAAGCGTCTCGTGCCCACGGTGATCGATGTCCTGGAGTCCGTGAACTTCCACCCGGAGGAACTGAGGCCCGAGGATTACGTCTACGCTGGCTACAACGGCGTTATGTGCGTCGAGGCCGGTGGTCCGCCCGCGGGCACGGGTTGCGGCGGCTATGTGGTCGGACAGACGGTCAAGCTCCTCAAGCAGCACTCCCTGCTGGAGGATACGGACGTGGTGATCTTCGACGTCCTCGGGGACGTGGTCTGCGGGGGGTTCGCGACCCCCCTCCAGCATGCCGAACGCGCCATCATCGTCACCGCCAACGACTTCGATTCCATCTTCGCCATGAATCGCATCGCCAGCGCCATCCTCGCCAAGTCCCGGGATTACCGGGTCCGGCTGGCGGGGGTGGTGGCTAACCGCAGTGCCGCCACGGACGAGATCGATCGGTTCAATGAGGCGGTGGGCCTGAGGCGGTTGGCCCATTTCCCGGATCTGGACGTCATCCGGCGCAGCCGGCTCAAGAAATCCACCCTCTTCGAGATGGATCCGACCCCGGAGGTGGAGGCCGCCCAGGCCGAGTACCTCCGGCTGGCCGAGATCCTGTGGGCCGGCACCGAGCCCCTGGACGTGGCGCCCATGCGCGACCGCGATATTTTTGACTTCCTGGGGTTTGACTGATGGCGGATAGCGGCTACCAACAACGGCGGGGTCAAATCGAGACCTACTTCAACCGCACCGCGGCGGAGGCCTGGTCGCGGCTGACCTCCGATGCCCCTGTCAGCCGGATCCGCGCCACGGTGCGCGCCGGCCGGGATCGGATGCGGGACTTGCTGTTGAACTGGCTGCCAGAGGACCTGTCCGGCAAGCGCCTGCTCGACGCGGGCTGCGGGACGGGGGCCCTGGCCGTCGAGGCGGCGCGGCGCGGCGCCCAGGTCGTGGCTATTGATGTGGCGCCGACCCTCATCGAACTGGCGCGCGAGCGCATCCCCCTGGACCTGGCGCCAGGGGCGGTGGAATTCCGGGTGGGGGACATGCTGGATCCCGCCCTGGGCGAATTCGACCACGTGGTCGCCATGGACTCCCTGATCCATTACCGCACCCAGGATGTCCTGGCCGTTCTGAGTGGCATCGGGGTGCGTACCCGGGGGTCCATCCTCTTTACCTTCGCGCCCAAGACCCCCAGCCTGACCCTGATGCACGCGGTCGGGCGCTTCTTCCCGCGCGGTGACCGCGCCCCAGCCATCGAGCCGGTCGGAGAGGCGGACCTCCAGCGCCGCATCGCGGCGGAACCGGTATTCGCCGGCTGGCGCCTGGGTCGCTGCGAACGCGTCGTCAGCGGCTTTTATACCTCCCAAGCCCTGGAACTGGCGCGCCGATGAGGGCCCAGACCCACGATCTGATCCAGACCTGGATGCGGCTCGGTCCCCGGCTGCTGCCCTTTGCGGACGCCGCCACGGCGGAGTTGCCCCTGCCCCGGCTGCTGCGGCTCGCCCTCTTCCAGGTCTCCGTGGGTATGGCCGTGGTTTTGCTCACCGGCACCCTCAACCGGGTGGCCGTCGTGGAACTCGGGGTCCCGGCCTGGTTGGTCTCGATCATGGTCTCCTTGCCCCTCCTCTTTGCTCCCTTTAGGGCCTTGGTGGGCTATCGCTCCGATACCCACAGATCCGCCCTGGGCTGGCGCCGGGTACCCTACATCTGGTTGGGCACCATGCTCCAGTTTGGTGGCCTGGCCATCATGCCCTTCGCCTTGCTGATCCTGTCCGGCGACAGCCATGGCCCGGGATTCCTGGGGCCCCTCGGGGCCGGGCTCGCCTTCCTGCTGGTGGGGGCCGGGTTGCACGTCACCCAGACCGCGGGTCTGGCCCTGGCGACGGACCTGGCGCCGGCCGCCTCCCGCCCCCGGGTGGTGGCGCTCCTCTATGTGATGCTGCTGCTGGGCATGGTGGGCAGTGCCACGGTCTTTGGGCTGTTACTGGATGATTTCAGCCAATTGCGGCTCATCCAGATCATTCAGGGCGCCGCGGCGCTGACGATGGTGCTCAACCTCGTGGCCCTCTGGAAGCAGGAGGCCCGCGAGCCCGGTCGTACCCGGGGGCTGGCCAGGGGCCAGGATTTTGGCCTGATCTGGCGGGACTATGTGCATGGGGGGCGTACGGGGCGGATGTTGGTGGCCCTAGGCCTGGGTACCGCTGGCTTCAGCATGCAGGACATTCTCCTGGAACCCTACGGCGGCCAGATCCTGGGGCTGACGGTCGGGGCCACCACCGCGCTCACCGCCCTGCTCGCCGGCGGGACTCTCCTGGCTTTTGCCCTGGCCGCCAGACATCTGGGCCGGGGGGGAGACCCCTATCGCCTGTCCGCCATCGGCGCCCTCATCGGTGTTGTCGCTTTTACCCTGGTGATCTTCGCCGCGCCCCTGGCCTCCGCGCTGCTCTTTCGCACCGGCGCCTTCCTTATCGGTTTCGGTGGCGGTCTCTTCGCGGTGGGCACCTTGACCGCGGCCATGGACCAGGCGGCGGAGGGCTATCACGGCCTCGCGCTGGGAGCCTGGGGCGCCGTGCAGGCCACCGCCGCTGGCCTGGCGATCGCATTGGGCGGCGTGCTCCGCGATCTGGTCGCGGGATTCGCCGAGCAGGGGCTGCTGGGTGCCGCGCTTAACAGCCCGGCAACCGGCTATGGCGTAGTCTATCATTTGGAAATTGGACTGCTTTTCGCGACCCTGGTCGCGATTGGACCGCTCGTGGGCACCCGCCAGCGGCCCGTGACATCGATGTCAACGCGTTTCGGCCTAGCCGATTTTCCCGGCTAGTAACTTGCAACTGGAGGAACCCTCATGTACACCGGCGCTTTAACCAGCCATCTTGACGTTGCCCAGATCGTCTTGTACGCCTTCTGGCTCTTTTTCGCGGGGCTTATCATCTATCTTCGCCGCGAGGATAAGCGGGAAGGCTATCCTCTGGAGTCGGACCGCTCCCAGATCAAGGTCGTTGGCTTCCCGTCCATGCCCGAGCCCAAGACCTTCCTTCTGCCCCATGGTGGTGGTATTCGTACGGCGCCGAGACAAGAAGCCCGCGAGATTGTCAACGCTACGCCGGTTGAGCCCTGGCCTGGCGCGCCCCTGCGGCCCAATGGCGATCCCATGCTGGCTGCCGTGGGCCCTGGTGCCTCCCCGGACCGCGCCGATGTGCCGGATCTGACCCTCGAAGGCATGCCCAAGATTATCCCGATGCGGGTCGCGCAGGAGTTCTCGGTCGCCCCGCAGGACGTGGACCCGCGCGGCCTGCCCGTGCTTGGCGCCGATGGCGAGGTGGGTGGCATCGTCAAGGATATCTGGGTCGATCTCTCCGAGCCCCAGATCCGTTACCTCGAAGTGACGCTGGCCGCCGCCGAAGACGAAGATGCCCCGGCGAACGCACAGCCCGATCCGATCCAGGAGGTGCTGCTACCCATGAACTTCGTGCGGGTAAACCGTAAGGAGCGCCAGATCAAGGTCGCCTCGATCCTGGGCCGGCACTTTGCCCATGTGCCCCGCTTGTCCAACCCGGAGCAGATTACGCTGCGCGAGGAAGATAAGATCTGCGCCTATTATGCGGGAGGTACCCTCTACGCCAAGGCCGAGCGTTCCGAGCCTGTGTTTTGAACCCGGCCGTGAACGAGTACGACCAAGAGCCGATTCCTGGTCTGCCGGAGATCCCTCCCGAAGGGGAGAGGATCCTCTGGCAGGGCGCGCCAGGCTGGATGGGCCTGGCGCGGCGCGCCTTCCATGTGCGTAAGGTGATCATCTATTTTGCGGTGATCTTCGTCTGGTTTCTGGCTACCAAGCTCCTGGCGGGGGAATCCCTGGTCCAGGGGGTGTTGCTGGGAAGCTGGCTACTGGCCCTGGCCTTGGTGGCGATCGGACTACTACTGCTGCTGGCCTGGGCCAATAGTCGCGCCACCCTTTACACCCTGACCAACCGGCGGGTGGTCATGCGCTTTGGGGTTGCCGTATCCATGACCATTAACATTCCCTTCACCCAGATCGGGTCCGCTGGGTTGCGCCGGTATGAGGATGGGACGGGGGACATCACCCTATCCCTGGCCGGGCGGCCGCGTGTCTCCTACCTGGTGCTTTGGCCGCATGTGCGGCCTTGGCGCTTCGGTCAGGTAGAGCCTATGTTAAGGGTGGTGCCGGATGCCGCCCGCGTGGCCGATATCCTCTCGGGTGCCTTGAAGGCCTTGACGACCCCTGGGGCCGAGATTGCCCCGGTGGCTAGCCCCATCAAGGAAGGAGGGGCCGACCCTTCGGCACCGGACCTGTCCGCGGTAACTTCCGCATGAAACTTTTTTGGAGACGGAGCATGGTGGCGTGAGTGAATCCCTGAACCAACAGCCCTTTCCCCGTGGTGCCCTGATCGGCGCGGCGGCCCTGATTGGCTTTTCCCTCCTGGCGGTCACCCTGGCCCGGCTCGCTGGATTGGAAGGGGGCGGGGAGCCCCTGGCCCCTGCCGTTGAATCCCGGGAACTGCGCTTCGCGGATCGTGGAGATGGCGCGGTCCTGGTTTATGAGGGTCAGGGCGACGAGGTCGTGGACCTGGTGCCACCCGGCAGCGGCGGCTTTGTGCGGGGCGTGCTCCGCGCCCTGGCGAGGGAACGCCGCAGTCATGGGGATCAGGAGACAGCCGTGCCTTTCCGGCTTAGCCGGCTCGCCGATGGTCGAGTCACCCTGGAAGACCTCTCGACGGGGCGACTCATCGATCTCAGGGCCTTCGGACCCACCAACGAAGAGGCCTTTACGCGGCTATTGGATGGTGGGGAACCGGCTCGATGAGGTCTGCCGCTCCCCTTGGTCATCCGGTCTTGCTCAAGAGCAGGCGCCGATGATCGATTATGTGATTCCCGTTTTATATACCCTCTTCGTCTGGTGGCTGACCACGGGTGTCCTGCTGTATTTACACCGCCTGCCAGCGCGGACCTATCGCCGGAGCATGCTGGGTATGATGGTGATCGCGGGGGCCGCCCTCTTCGGCCATGCCTTTGCCAGCCTGGGGACCGAGCCCAGCGACGCCTACCTCGCCTTTTCCTGCGCCCTGGTCCTGTGGGGGTGGCTGGAGTTGGGGTATTTCACGGGATTCCTGGTCGGGCCCCATTCCGATCCCTGCCCCGAGGGCTGTAGCGGTAGGCGCCGGTTTTGGCTGGCGATGCGTACCGGCCTCTACCTGGAGATCGGTATTATCGTCACCGCCACCGTGCTGGTGGTCGCCGCTTGGGATGCGCCAAATCAAGTGGGCGTCTGGAGTTTCCTGGTGCTGTGGTTAATGCGATTAAGCGCCAAGCTCAACCTCTTCCTCGGAGTCCCGAACCTCCACGATCATTGGTTGCCCGAGCAGATGCGGTTCCTTTCGACCTATATGGTCCGGCGTCCCATGAATCTCCTCTTTCCCTTCTCCATCACCACCGCGACTCTGGTGCTGGGGCTTTTGGTCCAGATCGCATCCCAGCCGGAGATGGGGGATTTTCAACGGATTGGGCTCATGCTGGTATCTACCCTCCTGGCGTTGGGCATCCTGGAACACTGGTTCCTGGTGCTGCCCTTCTCCGAGGAGGTGATTTGGCGTTGGGCCATGAAGGGCAAGCAGCCTGGCGCCTTGGCGAATGGGCTCCCGGTCCCGGCACCCATCGAGGCCGGGTCGGGATGCGATGCCCGCTTCCTGAAGTCCGGTCTTGAATGTTCATCCTGCCCGAGTCCAGTGATCATCCCGGAACCCGCGCCCAAGGGGTGCGCCGGCCCATGATCCTCAGGTTTTCCGCGGTTAATGGGGCGCTACCCGTAACGAGATCGACTCGGGAGCGCGATAAAATTGATACTTGAGGACCCGCGCATGAATAGCATCATGACCCAACATAAGTATCCCTCGGCCCGCGCCGGGATCGATTGCCAGTGGCTCCCCCGGGTGGTCGCCAACCTGGTTGGCGCCTTGACTTATGGATGATCGGATTTAGTTCAATGAACCTATCCATCCTCGACGAGATTCCTCCCGGCCTGTTTGACCGGTATCTGGGCCCCACGGTCGGCCATGCCACCGCGGGGGAGGTGGAGGTCAAGGTCAATGGGATCGGGCCCGATGAGTACGCCCGGACGCTCCGTAACATCGGCTTCGGTAGCAATCAGTCCCTGGCCCTCTACCTCCATGTCCCCTTCTGCGCGGTACGCTGCCACTTCTGCGCCTGCAACACTAATGTCACCCATGATGCCGAGCAAATAGATGATTACCTGGATACCCTGGAACGGGAAATGGACCTGGTCGTCGCCACCCTCGGCGAGGGTCGCCAGGTACGCCAGCTCCATGTCGGGGGTGGAACGCCCAACCACCTGAGTGATGAGCAGTTGGTCCGCCTGGTGGAGATTGTCCATCAGCATTTCCAGGTCACCGAGGATGCCTGTGTCTGTATCGAGTGTAACCCGCGAAGAGCCTCCGCCAGACAGATGGAACTGCTCCAGGGTCTCGGCTTCGGCTGGATCAGTCTGGGCGTCCAGGATCTGTCACTGGAGGTGCAGCGGGCGATTGGCCGCATCCAGTCCGAGGCGGTCATCCGGGATGTTTGCCAGATGGCCCGCGAGGTGGGTTTCCAAAACATCAACATCGACCTGATTCATGGCCTTCCGGATCAGACGGAAAAGGCCCTGGCCAGTACTCTGGAGCAGGTCATCTCCCTGAGACCCGACCGTATCCGGTGCTTCAGCTATGCCCATGCCCCCTCCCGGCGCCCTAACCAATTGGCTATCAACTCCCAGTCGCTACCGAGCCCAACCGAGAAAATCTCCCTCTTTGGCCGCGTGGTGAAGGAACTCACTCAGGCGGGCTATACCTGGATAGGCGCGGACTGTTTTGCCGGCCCGCGGGACGAATGGACCCTTGCTCAGGCCGAGGGCCGCCTGCGCCGTAACAGCATGGGCTATACCGGCGCGCCGACCGATTATCAGCTAGCCTGCGGTCCTCATGGCCTCGGCGAAGTCGGGAGCCTTTTTGTTCAAAATGAACCCAGCCTGGCCGGCTGGACGCGGGCGGTCAGGGCTGGGCGCTTGCCGATTGCCTGGGGCCACCGCCTTGGCGATGAAGACTTTCGGCGCCGCCGTGTCTATGAACATCTCCTCTGTAATCTGGTCCTGCCCGCCAGTACCGCCGAGACCCTGGGCGCGGACCTGGAGAGCTTGGGGTGCTGCGCGAACGACGGTCTGCTGGAGATGGACGCCGAGGGCATCCGGGTCACCGAACGCGGTCGCTTCTTCCTGGAATCCCTTTGTTCAAAACATGCCAGCTCACTGGATTGGGATAGCGCTCAATGGCTATTCCCGAAATCGCGATGAGTCAAACCTCGGCGGCACATCGCATCGGCCCCAATGCCATCACCCGGGTAGCGGAGGTGCTCCGCGAGGATTACCCCGAGCCGGAGGTGGAACGGCTCTTTGCCCTCGCGGATCTCGCCGGCTACCTCACGGAGCCCCCCCAGAAGATGGTTGACGAGCGGGAGGTGACGCGCCTCCACGGGGTCCTGCGCACTGAATTGGGCGTGGAGATCGCCTTGCGGCTGGCCCGAGGCGCGGGGGTGCGGACCGGCGACTACCTTCTGGCGCACCGGATTCCCGCTGGCGTCCAGGTCCTCCTGTCCTGGCTACCCGCCCGGCTGGCCAGCCGGGTGCTGCTCGGCGCCATCCAGCGTCACGCCTGGACCTTCGCCGGGAGCGGCGTGCTGGGGGTGCGCAAGGCCTTTCCCCCCCGGCTTTCCATCGCGGGTTGCTGCATTTGCCATGGGGCCCAGTCCCCCATGCCGCTCTGCGATTTCTATGCCGCCGCGATCGAGCGTCTCTTCCAAAAGCTCGTCAAACCCCGCGCCCGGGTGACCGAAATCACCTGCCAGGCCATGGGGGCCGAGGCCTGCACCTTCGAGGTGCTTTGGTAGCCAGCGCACCCCGCACTCCGAACCTGGTCCTGAGGCGTCGGTAGGCAACAAACCGTGAGTCAATGGGAAATCCTTAACCGGGCCCTCGGTCGGAGCGGCCAGATGACGGCGCTGGTGGCGGGCCCGGTGCGCTGGGACTATGCCGAGTTGACGGCCCGGGCTTCGCGTCGCGCCCAATGGTTGAGCGCCCAGGGCCTGGTCGCTGGCCAGGTAGTGTGGGTGTCCGAGACGCCGGTGCTGGACCTGCTGGTCATGCAGCATGCCCTGGCCCTTCTCGGCTGCGGCCTGCTCCCCCTCTCCCCTCAAGCTGGAATGGATCGCGACCAGTCCGTGGCGCGGTCGGCGGGGGTGGAGTGGCGCTGGCAGCCTGGGGCGGATGAGAGTGGCGACTTGATTCCCACCGGTTTCGGCGCGGACTCCCAACCGGGGCCAGGCGATGCACGTCCCGCCCTGGTGATCCAGACGAGCGGCAGCGGCGGGGCGCCCAAGGCGGTGATGCTGATTGCCGCCAACGTTCTGGCCTCCGCCGCTCTGGCCAACCAGCATCTGGGGCTGGCAGCGGGGGACTGCTGGCTCTCCTGCCTGCCCCGGAGCCATGTGGGCGGCCTCATGATCGGCTACCGATGCGCTTTGGCGGGGGCCAGCCTCCTGCTCCACGAGCGGTATGATGCCGCTAACCTGGCTTATGACCTGGAGCGCCAGCGGGTCACCCACCTGTCCCTGGTTCCCCCCATGCTTGCCCGACTCCTGGCCATGAGGGAGCGGCCGCCGCCCTGGCTGCGTGTCCTCCTGGTAGGCGGTCAGGCGCTGAGTGGCGCCTTGGCGCGTCAGGCCATCGCCGCCGGCTGGCCGCTGTACCTCTCCTATGGGATGACGGAGACCGCTTCCCTGGTCGCCGCCTCGCCCCGCCTGCGGGCCGTGCCTGAGCCCGGTTTGGTGGGGCCTGCCCTGCCGGGCATCCAACTCCGGTGCGCCGGCACGCCCACATCGCCCGGGCGGATCGCGATCCGCGGCCCCGTGGTCATGGCCGGTTATGCCGAGGCGGGGCGCCGGCCCGGCGTCGGCCTCGATGAGGGCTGGTTCCTCACCAACGACCTCGGCTACCTCACCGCGCGAGGAGAAGTCGTGGTGCTGGGGCGCGCCGACGAGGTCCTGGTGATCGGGGGCGAGGCGGTACTGCCCGCCCGGGTTGAGGACCAGATGATGTCGGCCCCGGGCCTGGAGGCCGTGGTCGTCGTGGCCCTCGGTGATCCAGTCTGGGGCTATCGCCTAGTCGCGGCCTATGTGGGCGCCATGGCCCCGGACGTCCTCGCTGGCTGGTGCCGGGAGCATCTGGCGGACCGTGAACGCCCGCGCCATTACCGGCGATTTACCCGGTTCCCTACCACGCCTTCCGGAAAACCCGAGCGGGGCCGGATCAAGTCGCTGATTCTGGCGGAGACTAGCTGATTCGCATCAAGCATGCCGGCCGGGCTTCATATAGGATGTGGGACCTCACCGATCCGGTAACTTTCCGATGAGCGACAACCAGAACCCAGAGCAACAGGCTCGCGACCGTATCGATGCGCAACTGCGTGCCGCTGGCTGGGCAGTGCAAAAGAAGATCGATTTTGCGCAGGGTAAAGGGCAAGCGGTGCGCGAATGGTCCACCGACGTCGGCCCCGCCGACTATGTGCTGTTTGTCGATAAATTGGCGGTCGGTGTTATCGAGGCCAAGCGCGAAGAGGAAGGCCAGCATCTGACCGTCCACGAGCCGCAGACCGAAGGTTATACCGTCGCCAAACTGAAGTGGGTGAACAACCGCGAGCCGCTGCCCTTCCTCTACGAAGCCACTGGTATCATCACCCGCTTTACCGATGGTCGCGACCCCAAGCCGCGTTCGCGCGAAGTGTTCAGCTTCCACCGCCCGGAAACCCTAAGCGCCTGGCTGAGGGACGGCGACAGCCTGCGCGCCCGCCTCGCCCAACTGCCACCGCTGAATCCCGACCACCAGCCCGCCAAGGTACTGCGTCTGCGTGACTGCCAGGAAACCGCCATCACCAACCTGGAGCAATCCTTCCGCGAAGCCCGGCCACGCGCCCTCATTCAAATGGCCACCGGCGCCGGCAAGACCTACACCGCCATCACCAGCATCTACCGCCTGCTCAAGCACGCCAACGTCCGGCGCGTGCTCTTCCTGGTCGACACCAGGAATCTTGGTGAACAGGCCGAGCAGGAAATGATGGCCTACGTGCCGATCGACGACAGCCGTAAATTCACCGAGCTGTACGCCGTCCAGCGGTTGAAAAACAGCTTCGTCGACAAGGGCGCCGACGTCTGCATCTCCACCATCCAGCGCCTCTACTCCTTGCTCCAGGACAAGGAATTGCCGGAGGATGCCGAGGAAATCAACCCCGCCGAGCTGATCCAGCCCAAGGCCCCGCCGCCCGTCGCCTACAACGCCAAAATCCCGCCCGAGTTCTTCGATTTCATCTTTATCGACGAATGCCACCGCAGCATCTACAACCTCTGGCAGCAGGTGCTCGATTACTTCGACGCCAGCCTGGTCGGCCTCACCGCGACGCCCGACAACCGCACCTACGGCTTTTTCAAGAAGAATGTGGTCAGCGACTACAGCCATGAAAAGGCGGTGGCCGACGGCGTCAACGTCGGCAACGAAATCTACCTGATCGACACCCACATCAGCCGCCACGGCGGCATCATCGTCGCCGAGCAGCAGGTCGAAAAGCGCGAGCGCCTGACCCGCCGCAAACGCTGGGAACAGCAGGACGAAGACGCCGCCTACAGCGCCACCCAGCTCGACCGCGACATCGTCAATCCGGACCAGATCCGCACCGTCATCCGCGCCTTCCGCGACAACCTGCCGGCCATCTTCCCCGGCCGTGAAGAAGTCCCCAAGACCCTGATCTTCGCCAAGACCGACAGCCACGCCGACGACATCATCAACACCGTGCGCGAGGAATTCGGCGAAGGCAACGCCTTCTGCAAGAAAGTCACCTACCGTGCCGCCCGCGACAAAATCCTGCCCGACGGCAGCACGCAGCAAGGCGAAGACCCCAAATCCATCCTTGCCCAGTTCCGCAACGAATATCACCCGCGCATCGCCGTCACCGTCGACATGATCGCCACCGGCACCGACGTCAAGCCCCTCGAATGCCTGCTCTTCATGCGCGACGTCAAGAGCCGCAACTACTTCGAGCAGATGAAAGGGCGCGGCACCCGCACGCTGGACATGGACGACCTGAAAAAGGTCACGCCCTCCGCCACCAGCGCCAAGACCCACTACGTCATTGTCGACGCCATCGGCGTCACCCAATCGCTGAAAACCGCTAGCCAGCCACTGATCACCAAGCCCAGCGTGCCGCTCAAGGATCTGGCCATGGGCATCCTGATGGGCGCCAGCGACTCCGATAGCGTCTCCTCGCTGGCCGGCCGGCTGGCCCGCCTCGACAAGCAACTCGACGCCGACGACAAGCGGCGGCTGCGCGACGCGGCCGGCGGCGTCGAATTGAGCCATCTGGTCAGCAAACTGTTCAACGCCATCGACGCCGACCTCATCGAAGCCCGCGCCCTCGACCTGGCCGGTCTGCCAGCAGGCAACGACCCCGGCGAAACGGCGCGCGATAAAGCACAGCAACAACTGGTCGGCGAAGCGGCGGCGCTGATGAACGGCGAGTTGATCGAACTGATCGACACCATCCGCCGCGAAAAAGAACAAACCATCGACCACGACAACCTCGACAGCCTGAGCTACGCCGGCTGGAGCACCGAGAGCGCCGCCCAGGCCGCCAGCATGACCCACGAATTCGCCGACTGGCTCACCGCCCACCGTGACGAAATCGAGGCGCTAACCATCTTCTTCGCCCAACCCTGGCGCCGGCGCGAAGTCACGCTGAACCTGATCCGCCAGGTCTTCGACAAGCTCAAAGCCGACCAGCCCAGACTCGCCCCATTGCGCGTCTGGCAAGCCTACGGCCAGTTGGACGGCTACAATGGCGCCCCGCCCGAACAGGAACTGACGGCGCTGGTCGCCCTGATCCGCCGCGTCTGCGGCCTGGACGAAAAAATCACCCCCTTCGCCGACACCGTGCGCCGCAATTTCCAGAACTGGATCCTGCGCCACCACGCCGGCGGCACCGAGAAATTCAACGAAGAACAGATGAACTGGCTACGCATGCTGCGCGACCATATATGCCATTCCCTGCACGTTGACCGCGACTACCTCGACATGAGCCCCTTCGACGCCCAGGGCGGGTTGGGCAAGATGTGGCAACTGTTCGGCGAGGGCATGGACCCGCTGCTGGATGAGTTGAATGAGGCGTTGGTGGCGTGATGGGGAAAATCGAGACAGGGCTGCATTACCCTATCAAATTGGACTGCTTACCATTGTCTTGGCATGTCGATTACGTCGGGGTTTTCTGCCAAGACATCCAGAGTGGTTTTGCTTGTGGCAAACATAGCGACGACCAAATTGGAGTACCGCATCTACGCCCAATGAACGTGTCGCGTCGCGGTGAACTGGATTTCGAAGTTTTGAAATATGTGGCGACCGATTTCGATCAGCGACGTTTGGCCAATGGGGACGTACTGTTCAACAATACGAATAGTCCAGAACTGATCGGTAAAACTGCGTATGTAGGCCGAGAGGGCGAGGGATACGCGTTTTCAAATCACATGACGCGTTTGCGGTTCAATGGAGCAATTGATGCTAGATTTGGCGCGTACCACCTTCATTTCCTGTGGATGACGAAGTATTTCCTCCATGGTTGTGTAAAGCATGTGAATCAGGCCAGTGTGTCTGCCGGAGAGTTGGGGAAATCTGTTCCACTAGTTGCTCCTCCTCTCCCTGAACAACTCCGCATCGTCGCCAAGATCGAGGAACTGTTTTCCGAACTCGATCAGGGCGTCGCCAGCCTGAAGACGGCGCGGGAACAGCTCAAGGTCTATCGCCAGTCGTTGTTGAAAATCGCCTTTGAGGGCAAGTTGACCGCAGCAGTTGCATGGCGTGAAAAACCTCTAGGCCAACTCCTTGGCTTTCTGACTTCCGGTTCTCGTGGCTGGGCCGCTTATTACGCTAGTTCGGGCGATTTATTCGTTCGCGCCCAGAACATCAAGCATGACTGTCTCGAACTCGACGATGTGGCATTTGTCTCTCTGCCGGATAAGGCAGAAGGCCTCCGGACGCGCATTCAACAAGGTGATCTGCTGATTACGATAACCGGTGCAAACGTAACCAAGGCGGCCTTGGTCAAGCACGAACTTAGCACGGCTTTTGTCAGCCAGCACGTCGCCCTTTGTCGTCCGAAAACGGAAATCCTGCCGGATTATTTGTACTGGTTCATTGTCGCCGAAGCTGCAGGACGTAAGCAGCTGACGGAGATGGCTTATGGTGCAGGAAAGCCGGGGCTGAACCTGGAAAATATCCGTTCGGTGCAGGTACCTTTGCCAAGCCTTAGCGAGCAGCAAGAAATCGTCGAACTGATCCAATCCAAACTCTCCGAAGCCGACCAGCTCGACCAGACTCTCGCCATCGCCCTGCAACAGGCCGAGGCGCTGCGCCAGTCCATCCTGAAAAAGGCCTTCTGCGGTCAACTGGTCAATCAGGATAAAAACGACGAACCCGCCACGGCGCTGCTCGAACGCATTCGCGCCGAAAAGCCGGATGGCATGAAAGTCCCTGGCAAACGCGGGAAATCCAGATAATATACCGTTGTTATATAAAGTTGTTTATCGAGTCCTGCTATGCAAACCCAAACCAGCCCCCAGGCGCCTATCGCCATCTACCAGTCCGCCGATGGCGCGATTGCTACCGAGGTTCGTCTTGAAGGCGACACCGTCTGGCTGTCACAAGCCCAGATCAGCCAGTTGTTTGGCCGGGAACGTTCGGTCATCTCGAAGCACTTGCGCAATGTGTTTTCCGAGGGAGAGCTTGAGGCAAATTCAGTATGTGCAAATTTTGCACGTACTGCCGATGATGGTAAAACCTGACAACGAATCAGGCGTATAAATTAACGAAACAGCTCTGCGAAGATGGAGTGCTAGAAAAACAAGGATTTATAAAAGACTCAAGTTATCGGCGACCGGGATTTACACGCCGAGGCGCGTAAATTTACGCGCTTAACCTTTGTGGTGAGCATAGAACGCAGTGCAGTAGAGAGAATAAGAATTCATGAACGCAACCGCCTCCATCGTCTCCCGTGTCTGGAGCTTCTGTACCACGCTGCGCGACGATGGGGTCGGGTATGGCGACTATCTCGAACAACTGACTTACCTGATCTTCCTGAAAATGGCCGACGAGTACGGTCGGCCGCCCTA
>JBASIS010000218.1:0-14330 GCA_049654905.1 Chromatiaceae bacterium | reverse complement strand
CACCACGGCTGGCAAAACCATCCGACACATCGACTGGTTCGAGGTCGTAAAAACAACTGGTCATGTACTGGACAGCAAGATTGCCCACTTCCAGGTCACCCTGAAGATCGGCTTCCGGCTCGAAAGCGACTGACGATAGTCCCGTATGGGCAGTTAGAGCGTCGGGTGTTGGTCGGTGGCAAGGCAAACCGCAGCCATGCGGCAGAGTTCGGCGATGTTCTTTGCTTGCATTTTCTCGATGACGTGGGCGCGGTGGTTCTCGACGGTGCGAAAGCTGATCCCCAGATACCGGGCGGTCTCCTTGCTGGTCAGTCCCTTCGTCGCGAGTACCAGGATCTCGCGCTCCCGGGGGCTGAGTTGATCGAAATTCCCATGGATCATGCGCGCTTCGGCTTCCTTATCGCGACGCCGGCGATCTTCCAAAAGAGCGTCGCGCACATAAGCGATGAGGACTTCATTCGCCACCGGCTTTTCGAGGAAATCAATCGCCCCACCCTTGATGGCACGCACGGACGTGGGAACGTCACCGTACCCGGAGAGAAAGATGATGGGCAAGCCTAAGCCTTTCCGGCGGAGGACCTTTTGCAGCTCGAGCCCAGTCATTTCCGGCATACGTAAGTCAAGCACCAGACAACCGGAGTCCTCCGCGGCAAAGGCCTCCAGGAAGGCCCGAGCAGAGTTAAAGGCTCTAACCCGCAGACCCGCTTGCACCAGCAACAGCCCCAGAGACTCGCGTAAGGCTTCGTCGTCATCCACCAGGAAAACGGTTTGATCGTCGTTCATTCAGGTTCTCGGGTTTGGGTTAGGGGTAAGGTGAAGTGGACGCTCGCCCCCTCGATCACGTCCGGGTCAACCCACAATTTACCGCCGTGGGCTTCGACGATATCACGGCTGATGGCAAGCCCCATGCCCAGGCCCGAGCCGTTGGCCCTGGCCAGGATGTCGAATAGCTGTGTTTGCAACTCGGTTGACAAGCCCGGCCCCGTATCGACCACACTCACCTCGATCTCCCCGGGGCGCGGATCGACCCTGATGTCGACTTGACGTCGAGCTGGCTCGGCCGCGTCGATGGCCTGGATGCCATTGGCGATAAGATTCACCAGCACCTGCGCGATCTGGACGGCGTCCGCCATGACGACCGCGCCCGGGGCGGGCAGCAGGTAGCTAATCCGCACCGCCCGGTCGGCGGCAAACCCTTGGGCGAGGTCCAGGGCCTGGGCAACTACCTCGTCGATCGCAACGGGCCGCATCCGCATTTCCCGCCGCCGCAGGAACTCCCGGAGGCGCTGCAAGATGGTCGCCGCGCGCCGGATCTGCTCCTCGACGCCATGAATAACCCGGGAAAGCTGCTCGGGATCTGGTTTTGCCTGCTCCAGCAGTGAGACGGCCGTGCCGCTATAGAAGCCCGCCGCGCTCAAGGGCTGACTGAGTTCGTGGATCAAAGCGCTGGCGAGGACACCCACCGCGTTGAATCGCGCGGCCTGGGCCGCCTGACTGCGAGCCTGCAGCAGGGCCTGCTCGGCGAGCTTCCGCTCGGTGATATCGAGATGCACGACCACGGCCCCGCCCGCGGCGTCATGGAGCGGGGCGGCCCTCAGCGCGAACCAGCGTTGGCCGTCTGGAGCATGGCAAGGGTACTCGCGCACGAAGTCCGGTAAGCGCCCGGAAAGCAGCGCGACCAGGCCATCGGCGATCGCTCCCGCTTCCGTGGCGTCCTGCCCCTGCAGGCCCCGACAGGCGGCGACGTAGTTGAGTCCCAGGCCATCACTGAGCGCGGGGTTGCCTCCATTTTCTATTGCAAACCGGCGCCAAGCCTCGTTCACGGCGACGATCTGCCCCGTGCGGTTGAGTACCACGACTTCGGCGGGCAGCGCGTCGAGGATGGACTGCTGATCCATGGTCGAGGGCCTCCCCAGCCCTGGCGGGATGACATGCGGTGGCGATCGGATATCTTGATCCGGGGTGATGACGGGTGGGACCCACGCGGCCAGATATGCGCCATAATCTAAGCAATGATGCACCAGCACGCAAGCGGCGGGGTTGGGCGCGAGCCCCTTTCTCGCTGCTTGTCCTTGACAACCGTCCAGTGCGAATAGGGCCTTTGGCTAACCTGATCCCGAGGTAGTCGATGAAGCGCAAATCAGAAAAAGCGAACCACGGCAGAGTGGCTGACAGCGACCCGAGGCTAGCGCAACCCGGTGCGGGCGGCATGTTACCGAAGAGCGCCGTGCCCCATGAAGGGGCGGCCCTTGAGGGTTTCATCACTGAAATTACCCCGCTCAAGAGAACCGACGTGACACCCGCCGTGCACAGCGAACGCTGCGAACCTGGCTCAGGTAAAGGAATACTGGACCCTGGCACGGGTCCTGGCAATCCCTCTGGGCCTGTGGTGCGCAGGGTCGGTTGGGAGTCGGACATCAGTAACCGTCGGCAGGTTGTCGGGGAGCTGGTTCAAGCGCGCCGCCTCGCCGACCGGCGCGCGGCGGAACTGGAGGCGGTCTTGCTCGCCGTGCCAGCGGCGGTATGGATCGCCCACGACGCCGATTGCCGGCATATCTCCGGCAACCGGACCGCCGACGACTGGCTGTGCCTGCCCAGTGGCGCGGAGGCGTCCCTGACCGCTCAGGGCGGGGAGCGGCCCACCCACTTTAAGGTCCAACGCGACGGGCGCGACTTGCCTGGCGAGGAGTTGCCGGTGCAGCAGGCGGCCCGGGGGCTCGAGGTACGGGATTTCGAGATGGAGATCGTGCTCGCTGACGGCGGGGTCCGCACTCTCTTTGGCAACGCCACCCCCTTGCGTGATGCCGAGGGTCGCCCCTACGGGGGTGTCGCCGCCTTTGTCGACATCTCCAAGCGCAAACAGGTAGAAGAGGCGTTGCGCCACCAAGTCCAACTCAAACGCCACTACCTCGACACGGTACAGAGCATCATCGTGGCCTTGGATGCCGAGGGGCGGATCAGCATGGTTAATCGTAAGGGTCGCGAAACCCTGGGTTACAGCGAGCCGGAGCTGCTGGGGCTCAACTGGTTCGAAAACTGCCTCCCGCAACCGGCGGGGATGGACGAGATCTACCCGATTTTCCGTAAAATCATGGCCGGTGAGCTGGTGGCCGCCGAGTACCTCGAAAACCCGATCCAGTGCCGTGATGGGCAGCAGCGCCTGATCGCCTGGCACAACGCCAATCTCACCGATAACACCGGCCTGATCATCGGCACCCTCAGCTCCGGGGAGGACATCACCGAGCGCAAACGGGCCGAAGAGGCCCTGCGCGCCAGCGAGGCGAGCTTCCGCCAACTCGCCGACGCCATGCCGCAGTTGGTATGGACGGCCGACCCCGATGGCAACGTGAACTATCGCAACAACATCCGTTTCGCGGCCTATGCCGCCGTGAACCAGACCCCCGAGGGCCTGGTGAGTTGGTTACCCCTAATACACTCAGAAGATACCCAGCGTACCCTGGAGGCTTGGCAGGCTGCGATTGCCAGCGGGAATTCCTATGCGTGCGAGCATCGGGTACACATGGCGGACGGCACGATGCGCTGGCATTTGAGCCGTGCCGAGCCGGTGCGGGATGAAGCGGGATCCATCGTCAAGTGGATTGGCACGACCACTGACATCCAGAATGTCAAGCAGGCCGAGGAAAGGTTACGAGAGTCTGACCAGCGCAAGACCGAATTCCTGGCGACACTCGCCCACGAGTTACGCAACCCCCTCGCCCCCATCCGTCACGCGGCGGAGATCTTGCGGCTGCGGGCCCCGTCCGATCCGGCGCTGCAGGCGGCTCACAACATCATTGACCGCCAGATCCGGCACATGGTGCGGCTCATTGATGACCTCCTGGAGGCGAATCGCATCACGCGGGGGCAGCTTCGGTTGCAACGCGAACGGGTGGAACTGGGGGTGCTCTTGGAGCAGGTATTGGCCATCTTCCGCCCCCAGGCCGAGCAGGCGGGCCTCACCCTCCGGGTAACCATGCCCTCGGCTCCCATCGCTCTCGATGCGGATCCGGTGCGTCTGGCACAAGTATTTCTGAATCTCCTCAACAATGCCTGCAAGTACACCGGACGGGGGGGGACGATCCACCTCGACGCCAGGTGTGACGGAGCAGCAGCGGTCGTGACGGTCGCCGACACCGGCATCGGCATCGCGGCGGAGCACCTACCCCGGGTATTCGAGATGTTTTTTCAGCTCGATGCCGACTCGGGGCAATCCCAGGGTGGGTTAGGGATCGGGCTCGCCCTAGCGCGGGGGCTGGTCGAGCTACATGGCGGACACATTGAGGTAAGGAGCCCGGGCCCGGGCCAGGGCACCGAGTTTACCGTGCGTCTGCCAACCCTGGCCGCCCCCCCCGCCGGGCCGGTACGGGTCGCCGAAGAGCGGGACGCCTCGATACCCTTTGGGGCGGCCCGCATCCTGGTGGTGGATGACAATGCGGACGTCCTCGAATCCCTGGCCATGTTGCTCGAACTGACCGGCTATGCCGTGGCCAAGGCGCGCGATGGCCAGGAGGCGATCGAGATCGCCGAGTGTTTTCGACCCCATCTGGTCCTGCTCGATATCGGTCTGCCGAGGCTCGACGGCTATGGCGTCTGCCGGCGCATTCGCGACCAACCCTGGGGAAAAGACATGCGTATCATCGCCTTGACCGGGCGGGGACAGGATGGCGCCCACCGCCGGTCCCGCGAGACCGGGTTCGATGGTCATTTGGTCAAGCCGGTCGACCCTGCCGACCTGCGGCAACTCCTGACGGAGCTGCCCTGACCCCCGCTATTCCCCGGCTGGATGGTGTCACTCATGTTCCAGGGATTTTTTGTCTTCACCTCGATTGGCATCACCATAGGATCGGTGTCGAAAATTCCCGGGGATGACCGAACGCAGGCCTTGCGTAAGAACGAAGGGATTGACCCCGTTATATAGGGGGATAGCGCCGTACGATTTAGATCAGGCTCCTGGATATGGATGCGGCCAATACCTCGTTCCGTCAACTCCCTGGCAAGCAAGATCAAAGCCGCGACGCCAGAGTCAAAGACTTTGTTTACTCCTGTAAGATCGAGCACACAGCTAGTAATGCCCTCATCGGCTGTTTTTCCGATGGCGATGAGCTGAAAGATGCAGCGTAGGTCAAGCGGACCCCGGATGCGGATATACAAGACTCCCTCCTGGATGTCATAGTCAAGGTCCGCCGCCAGGGCCGTTGACTCCCAAGCAGAGTCGCGCCATGGCCCCGACTTCCATTCATCGCGGCCATATCCCAGCCCGACGGTCACCGCTTGGCGCCAATTGCCCCGGGGGGCGCGCTGTAAAGGTGGCAAAGCCAATTGTTTCATATCCAATTTCTCCTCGTGTGGTATTTGGGGCATTCCAATCTTTGCCCAGAGCAAAGAAGGAAGCCTGAAAATCCGCGATTGATCGATTCATCAACCGCATCTCGTGATATCGCAATTAACTCGCTGCCCGGCGCGGATAGGCGCGTGACGATTAGGCCATCAGCCAGGGGATAGGAGCCGAACCGATTCCCGCTTATCGACTGCGTAACACTCGCAGCACAATGCTTCGAGTTTCGGCCGGTCCAGAACCGTGATGTGGCCCCGGTGGTATTCGATCACGTCCTGCTTCTGCAAGCGGCCTGCGGCTTCCGTGACCCCTTCGCGACGCACGCCGAGCATGTTGGCGATCAGCTCCTGGGTCATGATCAACTGGTTGCCAGGGAGGCGGTCAAGGGACAGCAAAAGCCAGCGGCACAATTGTTGATCGATGGAGTGATGGCGGTTGCAAACCGCTGTTTGGGCTACTTGGGTAATCAAGGCCTGGGTGTAACGCAGCAAGAGCACCAACAGGCTGCCGTAGTGGTTAACTTCATCCTTGAAGCGCTTCCCTGGGAGCCGGTAGGCGAAACCGGCGCTTTGGACGACGGCGCGGCAGGTAGTGGATTGGCCGCCCGTGAAGAGGGCCATGCCGATCATGCCCTCGTATCCCACCACGGCGATCTCCGCAGAAGCGCCATTTGTCGTTAAATAAAGCAAGGAGACGATGGCATCCGTCGGAAAATAGACGTGCCGCGCGACAGCCCCGGACTCTTGCAGAACACGGCCCAGGGGCATGGGGGCCAATTCGAGTAGGGGGAAAATGCGCTGCTGAACCTCTATGGGCAAGGCCGCCAGAAGGTGATTTTGCTGCGGGCTATGCGCATCAGATATTTCTGTGGCCATCGGGTTTGCCTCCCTTTTTTACTGCCGGGTTACTGGGCAGATTACCATTCAAAACGTCTGGTACCGGCTGCGCCGGGGTGATGAAAACCTTTTGTAGTAGCCGAAGTTTCGGCACGCTTAAATGGTGGAATGGATTCGTAAAGTTGACTATCCGTGGAAACACTCAGGGATGGCTGAGGACAAAAAAACCCAGCAGACTCATGTCAATGCTGGGTTTTTTGTTATCCGACGAGAACCGGTTGAATCCGAAATCAGACGTTAAAGAGAAAATGCACCACGTCAGCACCTTGCCGTTAAACCCGTGCCAGGTGAGTGCGCAGAGCTTGGCTTGCATAACTGTCCAGCCACGCATCCTGGTAATCACGCCAGGCGACTTGCAGAACGTAATCCAGCTCGGGGGGGTTACCCAGCGTAGCGGTGAACCGGCGCCATTCCTCGGCGTTTAGCATGAAGTGCTGATGGCTGCGCAAGATTTCCCGCGCCTTGTCCAGGGCGGCGTTCAGGACGAGGCTACATCAGTGTGCTGCCACTGATGTTCGTCGCCTGCATTAGTATCTGTTTGGCGTTGGCGGGCACGCGAATGTCGAATCGCTCGATGGCTTTGGACCCGCTCTTTCTCCAATGCGGTTGGCTGTTGTTGGACATCACCCGGTATTGCCGGCCAATAAAGGTGGGGCCCCTATCCTGTAGAGAGCAGATAGTCTGTCCGGTGTTGTAGCACGTGAGGTGTCCGGTTTATTTCGTATCCGAGGAGGTACGAGATGAACCGAACAGAACTGCTACAGGAGATCCGGAAGATGCGATTTGCAGAGGCGTATGCGGGCTGGCAGGGAGGTCGGCTGCGGCAGGAAGAGGCAGCACGGCTACTGGGGGTATGCGAGCGGACGTTCCGTCGGTCTGTGGACCGCTACGAGGACGAGGGCCTGCCAGGGCTGATCGACAAGCGGTTGGAGCAGGTCTCGCCGCGCAAGGCGCGGGTGGACGAAGTGATGGCGCTGGTGGATCGGTACCGAGGCCGGCACCCGGGCTGGAACGTCAAACACTGCCACGCCTGGTACCGCAAGGAGGGCGGCACACGCCGCTACACCTGGGTCAAGGAGCGGCTGCAAGCGGCCGGCGAGGTCCAGAAGGCGTCCGCGCGCGGCAAGCATCGCCAGCGCCGGGAGCGAGCGGCGTGGCCGGGGATGCTGTTGCACCAGGACGCGAGCACCCACGCGTGGGTGCCTGGCGTGAAGTGGGACCGGGTGATCACGATGGATGACGCCACCCACGAACACGACGCCATACGCTTCGTAGCAGAAGCAGGCACGGCCTCCAGCCTGCTCGGGGTACGGGACGTGATCGAGCGGCGCGGCCGGTTCGCTGCGCGCTACACGGACCGGGGCAGCCATGACTGGCACACCCCCGAAGCGGGGGGCCAGGTCGACAAGCGCAACCCCACCCCGTTCGGCAAGGCGATGGCGCGACTGGGGATCGAGATGATCGCGGCCTACTCCCCGGAGGCGCGGGGGCGCTCGGCGCGCAGGTTCCGCACCCACCCAGGGCGGCTGGTGCAGGAACTCACCCGCGCCGGCATCACGGAGCGGCAGGGCGCCAACGGCTACTTGGAGGAGATCTACCGGCCGGCCTTCAACGCCCAGTTCATGCCGCCGGCGCTGGCGGAGGGTTCGGCCTGCGTGCCCTGGATCGGTGGCGACCTGGATGACTTCCTGTGCGAGACCGATGAGCGGGTGGTGGGCAAAGACAACGGTGTCACCTTTGAGGGGATGGCCCTGCAGATCCCCCAGGATCGTCACCGGAGGCACTACGTGAAGGTCAAGGTGCGCGTCCACCGCTATCCCGATGGGCGGCTCGCCCTGTTTCATGGTCCCCGCTGCCTGGTGCACTTTGATGCGAAGGGACGGTTGATACCGCCCAAAATCCAGGCGGTCGCGGAGGTCCGACGCGCGCCGCGCGGGGGGGCGCTTCGGGCTATCGCCCTTCGCGCCTTCCCCCCGCGCCAATCAGAGCGGACAGTTTATGTGCTACTAAACCGGACAGTTCTATTTGTTGCCAACAGTGCAGCCCGAAACTCTCCAGGAATGGCTTGAAGACAGGCCGGATGACCCCAGTTTTGCCCGACTACTCCCAGGCCCAGGAAGCCCTCTTCATGTCCCTCTTCTCCCCTCAGAACGACCTGGAACGTCAGCTCATCGCCGCCCAGGAAGGCCTGTTACCCGCCGAGGACTTCATCGCCACCCTGCTGGGCTCCGAGGTCTTCATGCCCATCTATGAGCGTCATCAGATTGGTGGCCTCCAGACGGATGGTGGCGCCGCCCTGCCCCTCAAAATCCAGACGGATACGGGCGAGGTGCTGGTGCTCTTTACCAGCCCCGAGCGGGCCAAGCACTTTGTGACTGACTACCCCGGCTACGGCGGCGGCCTGGTGGTGGATTTCACCTGGATTCTGGAGAAACTCGGCATCGGCTTCGCCATCAGCCTCAACCCCGGCGAAAGCTTTGGCATGGACTTCGAGGCCCAGGACCTGGAGCGGATGGCGCGGATGCGGGCCCATTGAGGGCCGCTATCCTGGTGGTCGTCCCCGGGTGAGAGGACCGGGGGAGACATGACGGCATGACGCCCGGCGGCTAATATGCCGGGTCATGTGGTTAGCTCCTCCTCCCCTTCACTCCCGCTATTGGCTCCTGTGGCTGTGGCTGGCGACCTTGCCACTGACGGCATCCGCCCTGCCCGTCCCCGGTAAGCTGGACCTGGCTGGACATCTGGAGGTCCTCCTCGATCCGGAATCCAGGTGGGACATCGCCGAGGTCGCCGATGGACGGGCCGGCGTCTTTGCCCCCTTGGCCGAAGGCGCCTTGGGCGGCATCACCCCGGGAGCCGTCTGGCTCCGTTTCAGCCTGGAGCCCAACCCCCGCTCGCCCCCGGAGACCTGGCTCGAAGTCGCCCCCGCCGCCCTTGAGGACGTGCGTCTCTACGCACCCCAGGCGGCTGGCGGCTTCGTGGAACGCCGCTCGGGTCAGGCCTGGCCCTGGGCGGAGCGGGAGATCGATTACCGTCAGCCCCTCTTCCGCCTGGCCCTGGCGCCAGGGCCCAATACCTATTTCCTGCGCCTCCAATCCCGCACCCCCCTGACCCCGGAGTTGACCCTCTGGCCGCCCCTCGCCTTCACCGAGGCGGCCATGGCCGAGGCCCGCGTCTGGGGACTCTACTTTGGCATCTATGCCCTCATCGTCCTCTTCCACTCCCTCTTCTGGATGTGGACCCAGGAGCGGCTGCAGTACCTCTATAGCCTCTATGTGGCCATGAACCTGCTGGTTACCCTGCTCGCCAGCGGCTGGCTCCAGCAGGCGCAGCCGGGCTTCTGGATTCCGGGGCTGGCCAACGCCACCATGGGGGCCCTGACCTGCCTGTCCCTGCCGGTGATGCAAGGCTTCATCCTCGTCTGTGCGGCCATACCGGCGGGGGCCGGCTCCCGGGGGCGGATGCTGATCAGCGCGGCGAATCTCGTCGCCGCCCTGGGCCTCGCCCTGGTCCTGACCGGCCATTACGGTCTGGCCATGACCCTGGTCCAACCGGCCAGCCTGCTCTTCATCCTCATCTCCATGGTCCTGGCCGCCCCCGCCGCCTGGCGGGGCCATGAGCGCACCCGCATCTTTCTGCTGGCCTTCGGCCTCCTTGGCCTGGGCCTGGCGGTCAGTCTGGCGCGCAACCAGGGCTGGATCGCCCCCGGACTGGTAAGGGATAACAGCTATGCCATCGGCGCCCTGGCCCAGGCCCTGGTTATGAGCCTGGCCATCTTCTCCGACCATAAACGACTGCGCCGGGAGAAGACGGAGGCCGAGGCCCGGGCAGCGGCGGAGCGCCGGCTGCGCGAGGAGCAGGAGGACTTTCTGGCCCTGGTCTCCCACGAGGTGCGCACCCCCCTGAGTATCATCGAGGCGGCGGCCTACAACCTGGTGCTGGACCCGGCCCTGGATGCCAAGGGCCGGGCCCGGGGCGAGAAGATTCGCCGCGCCAGTCAGCGCCTGGCGGGGCTCATGGACGATTATCTCTCGGCGGAGCGGCTGGCCAGCGCCGACCAGCCCCTGCGCCGGGTGCCCAGCGACCTGGAGCGGATCTGCCGTGCCGCCATGGACGACCTGGAGGGGGCCCCAGGCCCCGGGATCATTCTGGAGACGTCACCCCTACCACCCTGCCCCTGCGATGCCGATCTGATCCGCCTCGCCATCCGTAACCTGCTGCAGAACGCCCGGCGGCATTCGCCCCCGGCCAGTCCGGTCTATCTGCGGCTCCAGGCGGCGGGCCAGGGCATCGCCATCCGGGTCCAGGACGCGGGGGCCGGGGTGCCGGCGGCGGACCTGCCGGTGATCTTCAAGCGCTTTCGACGCGGTCACAACACCGCCGAGCCCGGCGCCGGCCTGGGTCTCTATCTAGTGGACAAGGTGGCGCTCCGCCATGGCGGAGCGGCGCGGGTGGTGAATCTGGAAGAGGGCGGCTGCGAGTTCAGTCTTTGGTTGCCGGCGGGGACCCAGGTGGATAGCCACTGACACCCGCGGGGAAGGCCCCTTCAGTCGCCTTCCCGCCGCAAGAGGCCGACCAGCATGTAACCCAGCCCATGGCGAGTCTGCACGGGCAACTCCAGACCCGAGGCATCCCGCACCTTTTTGCGCAGACGTTTCAGGAGGGCGTCCAGGTTGCGGGAGTCATAGCTGCGATAATCCTTGCCCAGTTCCAGGACGAGTTGGCGACGATCCTGGGGCTGATTGGGGTGGACCCCCAGAACGGCCAGGAAGGCTGCCTCCAGACCCGTGAGTTCAACGCGGATCCCATTCGGGGTGTGAAGGAGACCCAGGGTCAGATTGAGCCGCCAATGGGGCACCAGGCGCAGACGGCGGGCCAGCGACTTGAGAATGACCGCCAGTTCGTCGAGACGCACCGGCTTGGTGAGATAGTGGTCGGCCCCGACATCATAGCCCTCGATACGATCCTGGAAGGCATCGCGCGCCGTGACGAGGATGAAACCGCACCGCCAGGCCGCCGCGTGACCCTCGGCGATCAGGTTCATGCCATCGCCGTCGGGCAGGCGGCGATCCAGGATGGCGATCTCGCAGGGCTGCTCGGCCTGGAAGGTACGAAACTCCCGCTTGCTGCCGGCCTCCCGCACCTCATGCCCCTGGCCGCGCAGAAAGTCCGCCACCTCCTCGCGCAGCTCGCGATCGTCCTCAAGCAGGATGATGTTCGTCATGGTCCGCGCAGTTTATCCCGACCGGGTGAACCCCAACCCGGTTCATCCTGGCCTCGGCCGCCCTCATGTCCCGATATCCGGGGTCCACTCCGATCGAAGTCCGCCTGGTCTGGATGGACTCAGGTCGGGCCGGCCGGCAAGGGGCTCCCCCTTTCCAATGCACCACCATGCCGGTGATATCGTCGGATTGGGCCGCCCCGCGGGTAAAGACCGTGAGATCGGACATCACCCGGTCCAGGGCCTCCGCGGCCGAGGCCGGTGGCCCGCCGGCGACCAGGGCCTGTTGCAGGCGCTCGACCCCATACATGGTGTCATCGAGAGCGAAGGCCTCGTTGACCCCATCCGTGTACATAAAGAGGGTGTCTCCCCGGCTCAGGGTCAGGGTCTTCTCGCCGTAGGGCATATCGGGGAAGGCCGCCAGCGCCAGGCCCACCGTGGGGACCACCATTTCCACGCTCCCTCCGGCCCGCGCCACGTAGGGCGGATTATGTCCCCCGCTGCAATAGGTGATCACCCCCGTCGCCAGTTCGATTTCGGCGTAAAACACCGTGACGAACATGGTCTGTTCATTTTCCGCCGCCAGCAGGTCGTTCAGGCGCGACAGGGTTACCGCGGGACCCTCGCCCCCCACGGCGACGGTGCGTAACATGGTGCGGCTGATGAGCATGAAGAAGGCGGCGGGAATACCCTTGCCCGACACGTCCGCCACCACCACCCCCAGAACGCCCTCCCGCACCTCGAAGACATCGTAGAAGTCACCGCCCACTTCCTTGGCCGGGTCCATGCTGGCAATCATGTCCAGCATCGGCAATTCCGGAAATTGGCGGGGCAGGATGGACAACTGCATGGTGGCCGCGATGGCCAATTCCTGCTGCAGGCTGATGAGCTTGCGCTTATCCTCCAGCGACTCCCGGAGGTCGCGGACCAATTGGGTCAACTGGACCTGCTGCACGCTGACCTTGGTGGCCAGCCGCGAAAATCCCAGGGCGATCAGGCCCAGTTCGTCCCCCACCCCCTTGGACTGGGCCGATTGGAGATCGCTGGCCGCCGTCTCCATCTGTCTGAGTTCATCCAGCAACTCGCGGCGGGCCTCATCCTGCAGCGTCGCGGCCAACTGCTCCATCTGGCGACGGATAAAGCGCTGCTGCCGATGCTGGCGACGTTCGCGCTGGGCGCCCACCCGCGCCACTTCGCCCACCGCCTGGCCAAAGGCCTCGACCGCCTCGGCAATGCGACCGATCTCGTCGGACCCATGGGGCAGTTCAACATAGCCGCCCCGCTGGCCGCGCGACAAATCATGCAGCGCCGCCACCGCGTCATTCAGTACCGAAAAGTTGCGCCGCAGATAAAAGAACAGCAACAGCATGGCGGCAATGAAGACGATGACGATCACCCCGCCCAGGACCTTGTCCCAGAGCATCCGGCCTTCCACCGCCTCGGTCACGTCACGCACCAGCAACAGCGTCGCCAGCCGCCCCCCCATCAGATCGGCGATGGGCAACAGCGCCACCTCCTGATACCGGTCGTCGTAATCGATCAGGGTCAGACCCCGCCGGCCGGAGGCCGAGGCATCCCGCGCCCGCCGCCACAAACCATCGTCCTTGCCGAAAACCAATTGGCCCGCGGCATCACGGACATAGAGTCGGCCGCCGGTCCCCTGTTGAAAGACTTCCAGCACCGCGGTCAGGTGAATGGCGGCGGCGAGCCCGCCCACCAGGCGTTCGGTTTCCGGCTCCACGACCGAGACCGCCCCCACGACCCCCAAACCGCCGCCATGTAGGGCCCGGGCGCCACTGAGGGTGTGGCCCTTCTGACGGAGCTCCGCCAGCCGGCCAGCCCCCAGAAGCGGCGGATGCTCCATCCCTTCCCCACTGGCCCACAGCAATTGGCCGCCCTCACCCAGAATGTCAACGCGCAGGAAGGCGTCATCCACAAAGGTAGCCTCGGCCAGGCGGGCCAGCCCCTGCTGATCGCCGTGTTGAATGGCGTCGATCAACCGGGTTTCCGACAAGGACGCCTGGCTAATGAGTTGCTCCGCGACGTCATCGGCGGCGCTCATTAAGGCAAAGTTCCAGGCCTGTTCCAGTTGCTGCAACCGCAGTTCGGTGATCCGGCGACCGAGTTCCTCCTCGCGCAGGGAGCCCACCGTAAACACCAGCCCGGCGACCGCGGAAACCACCAGCAGGACAAAGACAATGATGCGGGTTCTCAGCAGCATGGTGGCATCTTCATCCTCTGCGCCCCGGAGCGGTCAGGGCTCCCGCTAATGAAATCGTCGCCAGCAGGATCGCGCCGACACTAATGGTGAGGAGATCGCCGAGGAGGCCCCAGGCGAAGGCCGCCCCCGCCAGGGAGCCCGCCATCACCACCCAGGCCCCCCCCCCCAGGCCGCCGGTGACCCTGGAGGCGCGCCGTTGCCGCCAGGCCACGCCCCAGGCCAGACCCACCACCAGGCCCGAGACCCCGTCCATGGCAAGCGCCGCCAGGCCTTCCGGCACCGCTAAACCATTACTCAGGAGAATGGCCAGGAAGAGGGCCGCCAGGGTTACCACCAGCCAGCGCCGCCAACCCAGGATCCAGCCCAGGGCCAACCCGACGAGCAGGGTCCCGGCCACCACGATCATGATCGGCAGCGGGGGCAGCCCCGCCACCACCCCATCGGTGATGGTCATCAACCCCGCCGCGGCCAGGGTCATGGCGAAGAGATCGGCATCGCTGGAGCGCGGATCACGGAACCGCTCCGGGCAGGTCGCCAGCCCCTCGCCCAGATCCGCCAGAGCGGTGTCCTGGGCCACCGCCGCCGCGGCCGCTACCTCGGGATCGAACACTGCGTGGCGCACATCCTCGGCCTGGGCGATCACCCCCAGTCGTCGGG
>JBASIS010000217.1:0-9893 GCA_049654905.1 Chromatiaceae bacterium | reverse complement strand
GGGTAGGGGCGTGTGGCGATCCTGCCCCCGCCGCGCGAGCAGGGCCAGGCCGATAATGGCCCCGACGACGCTGGACAGGATCAGAATCATGGGCAGGGCCTGCCAGCCGAGCCAGGCTCCGAAGAGGGCGAAGAGCTTGAAATCACCGTAGCCCATGCCCTCGCGGCCGGTGACCAGTTTGAAGGCTTGGTAAATGGTCCAGAGGAAGAGATAGCCCAGAGCGGCTCCCAGGATGGCGTCCCGGGGGCTGGCGAACCCGCCATCAAGACTGAGCAGCAGCCCCAGCCACAGCAGGGGCAGGGTGATGCTGTCCGGCAGGAGTTGGGTGTCGATATCAATGAAGGCCAGGGCGATGAGGCCCCAGGTCAGGATCAGGGCCGCGGCGGCCTCCCAGGTCACCCCCAATTGCCAGACCACCAGGATAGACAGCAGGGCGGTCCCCACCTCGATCAGGGGGTAGCGTCCCCCAATGGGCTTGGCGCAGGCCGAACAGCGGCCCCGCAGGAAGAGATAGCTCAGGAGCGGAATATTCTCGCGCGCTCGCAAGGCATGTCCGCAGTGGGGACAGCGGGAGCCAGGCAGAGCCAGGGATAGGCGTTCCGCCGCCGGGACCTCCTCGCCAGCCAGATCGGCGCATTCCCGCCGCCAGGCCTGCTCCATCATCAGCGGCAGGCGGTGGATGACCACATTGAGGAAGCTACCCACCGCCAGGGTAAAGAGGCCGATCGTGGTGTAGAGCAGGGCGGGGGTTTCGATCAAGAGTTCAAAGGCTGACATGGGGTTGGCTCAGACTGCGGCGCCCATCTTGAAGATGGGCAGGTACATGGCGACCACCAGGCTACCCACCAGGCCGCCGATGACGACCATGATCATGGGCTCCAGCAGACTGCTGAGGGCATCGACGGCGTTATCCACCTCTTCCTCGTAAAAATCCGCCACCTTGCCCAGCATATCGTCAAGGGAACCGGCCTCCTCGCCAATGGCTGTCATCTGAATGACCAGGTGCGGGAAGAGGTTGGCCTGGCGCATGGATAACTGGAGCGATTGACCGGTGGCGACCTGTTCGCGCATTTGGAGGATGGACTCGGCATAGACCACGCTGCCGGTCGCCCCGGCCACCGAGGTGAGGGCCTCCACCAGAGGTACGCCGGCGGCGAACATGGTGGCGAGGGTGCGGGCGAAGCGGGCGATGGCGGCCTTGTGGAGGATGGGGCCAATGATGGGAAATTTGAGCATTGTCCGGTCGAGCCCCTCACGGAGTTTGGGCGAGCGCTTGAAGGCCTGGGCGAGGGCGTAGCCGGCGCCCCCCAGGGCCATGCCGATCAGCCACCACCATTCGACCATGAAGTCCGAGATACCGACCACCAGGAGCGTGAAGGCCGGCAGGTCGGCGCCGAAACTATCGAACAGGGACTTAAACTGGGGTATCACGAAGATCATGATGATGGTGGTCACCACCACGGCGACGATGATGACCGCGGCCGGGTAAAAGAGAGCCTTTTTGATCTTGCCCTTGATGCTTTCGGTTTTTTCCTTGTAGGTGGCGATCTTGTCCAGCATGGTGTCCAGGACGCCTGCCTGCTCGCCGGCCTGGACCAGATTGCAGAAGAGTTCGTCGAACTGGAGGGGATGCTTGGCCAGGGCCAGGGTCAGGGCGGTGCCGCTCTGGATGTCGTTCTTGACCGACAGGATGAGGTCCTGCATGGCCGGGTTGTCGTGGCCCCGGCCCACGATGTCGAAGGCCTGCACCAGGGGGACGCCAGCGGACATCATGGTGGCAAGCTGGCGGCTGAAGACGCTGATGTCCTTGCTGGTGATCTTCTTCTTACCACCCCCCAGACCCTTGGATTTCTTGCGTATCTTGATCGGGTTGATACCCTGGCGGCGCAGATCGGCGCGCACCGCGGCTTCGTCGGACCCCGGCGTCTCCCCCTTGACGCGCTGGCCGCGCCGGTCCATGCCCTGCCAGGCGAAGAGGAGATTTTTATCGGGATCGGGTTTTCTGGCGGGTAGGGCCATGGGCATCATTCCTTGGTCACGCGGTTGATTTCCTCCAGGCTGGTGACGCCGGCCTTGACCTTGCGCAGCCCGGATTGGCGCAAATCGAGGATACCCTCGGCGCGGGCCTGGTCGCCTAGTTGGAGGGCGTTGCCGCCCTCCATGATGAGGCGGCCCATGGCCTCCGAGATCGGCATGACCTGGTAGATGCCGACGCGGCCCCGATAGCCCTGATAACAATGCTCGCAGCCGACGGGCTTGTAAACGATCAGCCCCTTGTCTATTTCCTTTTGGCTGAAGCCCTCCACTAGCAGGGCCTGGCGGGGGATCTTGTCCGGCTTGCGGCAGTGACGGCAGAGGCGCCGGACCAGGCGCTGGGCCATGATCAGCAGGACCGAGGAGGCGATATTGAAGGGTGCGACGCCCATGTTGGACAGGCGGGTCAGGGTCTGGGGGGCATCATTGGTGTGCAGGGTCGAGAGCACCAGGTGGCCGGTCTGGGCCGCCTTGACGGCGATCTCCGCCGTCTCCAGGTCGCGGATCTCGCCGACCATGATGATGTCCGGGTCCTGACGCAGGAAGGCGCGCAGGGCGGCGGCAAAGGTCAGGCCGGTCTTGAGGTTCATGTTGACCTGATTGATGCCCGTCACCTGAATTTCCACTGGGTCCTCGACCGTGGAGATGTTCACCTCCGGCTGGTTGAGGAGGTTGAGGCCGGTGTAGAGGGTGACCGTCTTACCCGAACCGGTGGGACCCGTGACCAGGATCATACCGTAGGGCTTGCCGATGGCGGCGAGGAAGGCATTCTTCTGCTCCTCGTCGAAACCGAGTTGCTCCACCCCGACCAGGGTGGTGCCCGTCTCCAGGATACGCAGCACCACCTTCTCCCCGTAAAGGGTTGGTAAGGTGTTGACGCGAAAATCGATATCGCGGGTGCGGCTGAGCTTGAGCTTGATGCGCCCGTCTTGGGGAACACGCCGCTCGGCGATATTCATGCGCGACATTACCTTGAGACGCGCCACCAGACGGTGCGAGATATTGACGGGGGGGGAGGCGATCTCGTGCAACATGCCATCCTGACGGAAGCGGATGCGAAAGGTCTTCTCGTAGGGCTCGAAGTGAATGTCGGAGGCACCGCTGGAGATGGCATCCACCAGGATCTTGTTGATGTAGCGCACCACGGGCGCCTCGTCAACATTGAGTTCCTCCTCGGTTACCGGGCGCTCCTCGGCGGCGGCCTGTTCGAGATTGACCAGATCCGAGGCAATGATCTGGCCCATAACCGAATGGGTGGACTCCAGGGCACGATTGATGGCCTTCTCGATCGCCACCGCCAGCTTATCCTCCTCGACCAGCACTGCCTCCGTGGTCAGGCCGGTGTTGAAGCGGATTTCATCCAGGGCCTGGTGGTTGGTCGGGTCGGATAGGGCGACAAAGAGGCGGTTGCCACGGCGGTGGATGGGCAGGGCCCGATGCTTGCGCACCAGCCTTTCATTGACCATGTCCAGCGGCAGGTTGCTGGTGTCGATGGCGCTCAGGTCCAGCAGGGGGATGCCGAGTTCCTCGCGGGTGGCCAGGGCGATACGGCGGCTGTCGAGGATTTTCTCCTCAACCAGGTACTGGACGAACGGCTTGCCTCGCTTGGCGGCGGCGGTGAAGGCGCTCTGGGCCCTCGCCTCCGAGATGAGCTTTTCCCGAATGAGGCAGGAGGCGAGCCCAGAAAGAGGAATGGCGCTGGCGGGGATGGCCATGGGGCTGTCGTACCGGTGGGTAACCAGACCGATTTCAGGTATTAAAAGGCCCTGGCCATGCCGGTCAGCGATTCACGGTAAAGGCGAGCCGGACATTATTGGCCACCAGGCCGTTATCCTTCTGCTCGCTCTCGTTGAGATAGAACTCCAGGACGGTCTCCCGGTTCATGAGCATGTCCTCGCTCACCTCGTCCGCGATCTCATTGGCGTGGCAGAAGACGCTGGTATAGGGGGAGCCTTCGTCGCGAGGGTCCGTGATCCAGAGATTGGGGGAGATGTGATTCATGAAGCGCAGGAAGCCGTAGCCCTTTTCCGGGAACCACTTGGTGCAGACGCCGCGCACGCAGGAACTCGGCTTGCCCCATTCGTTGCGGGGCTCGTAGGTGACGGGCAGGAGTTCAGGGATCATGTAGCCGGAGTAGTAGGCATCCACCTCCTGCTGGAGTTGGCGCGAGACGTTTTTGAATCCGATGAGTTCGACGCGGCAGCCGGTATTCTGCAAGGCGTTGACAACCTGTAGGAAATCGCCATCACCCGTGACGAGGAGCACTTGGTCGAGCTTGCCGGCCTGCAGCATGGCATCCACGGCCATGTCTAAATCGGCGTTGGCCTTGGTGGTGACATTGCCATTTTCGTCCGTGTAGCGGCGGACATATTTGACGGTGATCTTCCAACCGAAGTCCCGCACCATCTGCTGATAGGCACGGGATTTTTTTGCGTATTCCTGATCTTCCCTGGCACGTTCGAGATCGAAAGCCAAATAGGTATTGAGGCGCTGGAGTATGCCCTTCTCGCGCGCGGCAAAGCGGCGCAGGACGTCGTAGCGCATCTGATAACCGCCGTTGTAGCGGACATTCTCGGCGTCGACGAAGACGCCAATTCGCATCTGTGCACTCAAAATTATCATCTCCTTAAACAAAAGCGACGGGGAGGCGCTGGCATCCCCGTCGTTCACGCTAGATTAAAGGCTACTTCCCTGGTTAATTAGGGCCCCTGCAGTCCCTGTCACATCCGATCAGCCGGGGCCCTTCGATCCCCACAGGGGCCCAGGCGGTGAACCGCCCGGGCCCGGTCTTGTGGTTACTGGTTGGCCCGATTCTCGATCAATTCGTTGACCACGGTCGGATCGGCCAGGGTCGAGGTATCGCCCAGGCTGTCGATTTCGTTGGCGGCAATCTTGCGCAGGATGCGGCGCATGATCTTGCCCGAGCGGGTCTTGGGCAGGCCCGGGGCCCACTGGATAAGGTCCACGATGGCGATGGGTCCGATCTCGCCACGCACCATGGCCACCAGTTCCTTTTTCAGGGCATCGGTCGGCTCGATGCCGGCCATGGGGGTGACGTAGGCGTAAATGCCCTGACCCTTGATATCGTGCGGGTAACCCACGACCGCCGCCTCGGCGACATGCGGGTGCAGTACCAGGGCGGACTCGATCTCGGCGGTCCCCAGGCGGTGACCGGAGACGTTGAGCACGTCATCGATGCGGCCCGTGATCCAGTAGTAGCCATCCTCGTCGCGGCGGGCGCCGTCGCCGGTGAAGTACTTGCCCGGATATTGGCGGAAGTAGGTGTCGACGTAGCGCTGGTGATCGCCATAGACGGTACGCATCTGCGCCGGCCAGGGCTGGGTGATGACCAGGGCGCCTTCGCCCGCGCCCAGGATGGGGGTGCCTTCCGCCGGGTCCACCAGGGCCGGGACCACGCCAAAGAAGGGCCGGGTGGCCGAACCGGGCTTGAGGGGGGTGGCGCCGGGCAGGGGGGTGATCAGATGGCCGCCGGTCTCGGTCTGCCACCAGGTATCGACGATGGGGCAACGGGCGTCGCCAACTACGCGGTAGTACCACTCCCAAGCCTCGGGGTTGATCGGTTCGCCGACGGAACCCAGGATGCGGAGCGACTGGCGGGAGGTCGCTTTCACCGGCTCCTCGCCGGCCCGCATCAGGGAGCGGATGGCGGTGGGGGCGGTGTAGAAGATGTTGACCTGGTGCTTGTCAACCACCTGCCAGAAGCGCGACATATCCGGGTAGTTGGGAATGCCCTCGAACATCAGGGAGGTGGCGCCGTTGGCCAGGGGGCCGTAAACGATGTAGGTGTGGCCCGTGACCCAGCCGACGTCGGCGGTGCACCAGTAGATCTCGCCTTCCTGGTAATCGAAGGTGTACTTGTGGGTCATGGCGGCGAAGACCAGATAGCCGCCCGTGGTGTGGAGGGCGCCCTTGGGCTTGCCGGTGGAGCCGGAGGTGTAGAGGATGAAGAGCGGGTCTTCCGCGTCCATCGCCTCGGGCTCGCACACGGCGGAGGCACTGGCCATGGCCTCGTGGTACCAGACATCGCGGCCCTCGGTCCAGGCCACCTTGCCGCCGGTGCGCTGGACCACCAGCACGGTGCCGACGTTCGGGCACTCGTTGAGGGCGGTGTCGGCGTTCTTCTTCAGGGGTACGTTGCGGCCACCGCGCACGCTCTCGTCGGCGGTGATGAGGACGCGGCAGTCGGAGTCCAGGATACGGTCGCGCAGGCTGTCCGGGGAGAAGCCGCCGAAGACGATCGAGTGGACGGCGCCGACCCGGGTACAGGCCAGCATGGCCACCGCCGCCTCGGGAATCATGGGCAGGTAGATGCAGACCCGGTCGCCCTTCCTGACGCCCTTGGACTTGAGGACATTGGCCAGCTTGCAGACTTCGGTATGCATCTCGCGGTAGGTGAGTTTCTTGTCCTCCGCGGGATTGTCGGCCTCCCAGATGATGGCGACCTGATCACCGCGCGTGGCCAGATGCCGATCCAGGCAGTTGTAGGAAACATTGAGCTGGCCGCCCTCGAACCACTTGATGTAGAGATTCTCGGGGCTGAAGCTGTAGTCCATCACCGTGTCGAACTTTTTACTCCAGGTGACGAATTTCTCCGCCTGCTCGGCCCAGAAGCCATTCGGGTCATCGACCGAGCGCTGGTACATGCTTGCGTATTGCTCGGCGTTGATATGGGCCTTGGCGGCGATGGCGGCGGGAATTTCGTAAGTCTTGATTTCCGACATGGGAACCAATCTCCTATTCTGGGGTGGTGATTAATATCCGCCGGCTTTGGGAAGGGGCCGGAGATAAAGAGCTTGCCTTGGGTTATCGGCCAGTCCGGGTGGGGCTTGGCGACCGATGTTCCTGACGCGACGAGCGCGCATTCTTTTTGGTTTAGCGCCGCGGCGGGGTTAGTGCCGCATAGGTGATCCTCGTCACCCCCGATTACACGGGGTTCGGCGGTCGTTATGGGGACTGTCCTCCTCGCATCCCTAGCCAGGGCGATGTCGACACCGATCCCTGGACGGAAAGTATCCCAAGTCTAAACGCTTGTCGCGGCCTTCGCCAGCCCTTAGCCCCGCCTGGGCCGCCCGGGCCCTCAGACGAGGAATTCCCGCAAGGCAAAGCCCTTGCCGCTGTCGCGCTGGGCGGCCTGGGCGAGGAAGAGTTCGCCCGCCGCCAAGGCATCGCTGAGGGCATTGTGAGCGCCGTAGCGGGGCAGGTTATAGCGGGCGCCCAGATTATGGAGACGCAGGTCGGAGCCTTTGAAAGGCATCTGGCGCTGATGGAAGTTGCGTAAGGCCACGGCTTGTGTGTCAACGATGGGCACGATCAGGGGTCCCCCCAGGTACCGTTTGCAGGCCAGGTCGATGAAGGTCTCCTCAATGTAGGAATGATGGGCGATCATGACCTTGCCCGCCAGTTCCAGGAGGAATTCGGTCAGCACCTGTGCGAGGGGCTCGCCCGTGGCCGCCTCGTCATCCAGGATCTGGTGGATGATGGCGCTGGCCTCGGGGATGGCGCGATCGGTGAGAACCAGGCGGTGGCGGGCGGTGGCCAGATCGATGCTGTAGCCGTGGAGGGCCACATAGCCAAAGCTGAGGATGCTGTCCCGTTTAGGGTCCAGTCCCGTGGTCTCCAGGTCCACGGCCAGGTAATCCACCTGACGATAGTCCGTCTTCGGGTCGGGAAAGGGCCTCGCCAGATAGTCGCGCAAGGGCCCCACGGGCAACTTGCGGAGGTGCCAGCGGCGGCGGAAGTCCGGGGTCAGGGGCCAGGTCATGGTCAATCGTCAGCCAAAGCGTCCAGCCTGATAGCGCTGCTCGAGATAGTCCTGCATGGTATTGATCAGGGAGAAGGCATCCTTGAGGTGCCCTCGCTCCAGACCGGACAGGGAGTCTGGGGCCAGGAAATTGTCCGCTTTTTGTCCCTGGCGCAACTGCTCGGCCTGGTGGCGCAGGCGGAGGGCGCCGATCAGCTCCAGCGCATCAATGAGATTGGCCGCCCCATCCTGACTCACGGCCTGGGATTTGGCGGCCTGCTCCAGGCGTTCGGTGGTGTTGACGGCGGGCTGGCCCGTCGTCAGGGCATAGACCCGGGCCATATCGATGATAGGTACCGTGCCGCGATGCTTAAGGTCCAGGGTTTTGTCGTGGTTGCCACCACTGACGAGGACGAAATTGCGGAAAAACCCCAAGGGTGGCCGATGCTTGAGGGCGTTGGCCACCATGTAGCCGATGAAGATGCGGTTGGCGCGGCTGAGATCGAGGACATGTTCGCGGAGTTCTCCGACCATGCCCTCCGGGTCGTGAATCGCCCGCAGGTCGAAGAAGATGCTGGAATGCATCAAGGCCAGGGGCTCGGGCCGCTCGATCCAGGAATTGAAATACTTGCGCCACATGCGCAAGGGCTGGCGCCATTTGGGATTGGAGGCCATGACGTTGCCCGGGCAGTAAACATAGCCACAGGCGTTGAGGCCATCATTGACGATGCGGGCCAGGGCGGCGAAGTAGGCGTCATCATCCGGCTTCATGTGGTCGGCGATGAGCAGGGCATTGTCCTGGTCGGAATGGGACGATTGCTCGCGCCGGGCCTGAGACCCCGCGGCCATCCAGGCATAGGGCACGGGCGGGGGCCCCAGTTCCTGCTCCGCCATCTCCAGCAGCCGTGTGGTGATGGCGTCGGTGACGGCGCTCACGGCCTGCCCCACCTGATCCGTCGTTGCGCCACTCCTGACGAGCTGCACCTGCAGGTTTGAAACCTTGGCGCTGAGGGCGACCAGAGCCTCCAGGTCCCTGGCCTTGCGGATGTCGCCGACCATGTACACCGAGTTGGCGCTCTGGAAGCGGACCAGATCGGAGGTGGAGAGCATGCCAATGACCCGGCCGTCCTCCAGCACCGGCAGATGATGGACATTCAGCCGGGTCATGGTGATGAGGGCGTGAAAGGCCAGGGTGCCGCTGGTGATGGTATGGAGTTGGGTGGTCATGATGCGGGTAACCGGCTCCTCGAAGGAGAGGCCCGCCGCGATACAGCGCGTGCGCAGGTCGCGATCCGTGATGATGCCCGCCAGGCGCTCCCCGTCCATGACGAAAATGGAGGCGACGCGGTCCTCGCTCATGGCGGTGGCGGCCGCGCGGATGCTGGCCTCGAGTGGGACGCTGGTGACCTTGCGACCGGCGACGAAGTCGCGGATGTTGACCGTCATCAGGGTGCCGCCGCTCGTGGTCGGCTCCAGTTGCATCAGGTCCAGGGCCTTGCGCAGCCGCTCGCGCTGGGAGTGATCGAAGAAGGTGGCGAAATCCGGGTAATCGGCGCGCAACTTGGCGAGGTCGGCGCAAGTCAGGAGGTAGCAGAGGGTATCCTCGGCGGTCGAACCCGTGAGGGTCAGCGTCACGTCAACCTTCAGGCAGTCCGTGGTGCAGAGATCGCCCTCGGCGAGCTTGCTCAGCAGGTCACCACTAGGGTTGCGTAACTCCACCGCGCCCCGACGGAGGATGTAAAGGTAGGCTTGATCCGCGTCCTTGGGGGGGAATTCCAGTCCCCGCCGAAAATAGCGTACCGACAGCTTTTTGGGCAGGCGGTCCAGCGCCCCCCCCGGCAGCAGGTCGAAGGGATGATGGCTAGCCAGGAAATCACGTATTTCGAGCAGTTCTACGTCCATCGCGGGCGTTCCAAGGTAGGCGGAAACGCTAACCATACACGAACCAACCGAACCCGTGCCTTGCCCTCACTCAACAAAGCCGTGCTTGCGGGCCAGGCGATGGTTGGGCGGCGGCACCCGACGCAGGTCGAAAAGAATTGGCGCCGGCGCGATGGGCTCGCGCGCGGCGCCTCCTGGCCAGTGGGCGGGTTTAGTT
>JBASIS010000216.1:0-32778 GCA_049654905.1 Chromatiaceae bacterium | reverse complement strand
TCAGGACACGCCAGCCGGCCAGGCTCAGGGCGCTGAGCACCCGGCAGTCACGCTCGCGATTCTCCCCGAGCTTGTTCTCCCAGAACTCACGGCGCGTGACAGGGGTGGCGGACAGATGACAGCCGTGGGCGTGCCAGAAACAGCCATGGATCATGATCAGCGCCCGACGTCCGGGAAAGACGATGTCGGGGCGACCGGGCAGTTTGCGATCATGAAGACGGTAGCGGTAACCTCGGGCAAAGAGGGCGTGACGAATCAGGATTTCCGGTTGCGTATCGCGCGAACGGATGCGTGACATGCAGCGCGAACGCTGCTCTGGGGTCAGGACATCGCCAGGCTTTTTCACGTCACCGACAGGTTTCATCCCTGCTCAAGCGCGGACGCCGCGACTAGGATTCGATTGATACGCACGAGTTCACGACGGCGGCGTTCCGAGGGTTTCCCGGTCTGAAAATCCGGCCCGAGCAGGCAGAACAGCAACGCCTTGAAGAGCGGCACATCATCCCTGGATGGCGGTAGGCCGGCCAGAATAGGGTTGCGGTACCGCCGGTTTAGCAGCAGACAGCCGTTCTCCTGATCCAGACGGAAAACCTCACGTTGGTCGAAGGTCTCCCAGCGCAGATCGATCCGCCGGGTGTCGCCGGACGATTCCGGTTCGGATCACTGCGCTTCAGGTGCCTATCCGTGAGGGGTGCTTGCTGGTAGAAAAGCCTAATATTGCTTCCGATATCAGCCAAGCACGATCATGCCCAATGATATTCGCAGGTCAGCTGGGATGTACGCGGATGGCTAACTGAGTGGAGGTTCTTCATCCAGAAGAAGGCTCAAGATTTTCAAGGAAAAATCTGTCTGGAAGCGCGGTCTTTTGCGGACTGGGCGGCGCGTCCTAAATGGTCTCTATACGATCAAGACGAATGCCGAAACGCATCGAACCGTTCAGCTAGATAGTCTCGATTTGGCCGGTCCTTGTCATGATGTGGAAGGCGGATCATTTGGCCATGCAATGCCTTGATCGCCGTCTCCAATGTCGGCCCGTCATGCTGCCCGAGTACGTAGTCGGCGACGATGATGCGCCCGTCTGGATCAATGCCCAGCAGGTTTCGATCGTAAGCGGTGTGGTGCAATATCGAGAGGCAGATGCCATTGGTGATATCCGGCTGTCCGCGCTCATCCCGGTCCGGGATGATGTGGGCGGCTTGCAGCAGTTCCGGGATTGGCAGCCCCGAAACCGAGCAGCGCCGGTCGTAGGCGGAAAGCACCAGTTCGCGGAATTCGGCCTGATGCAGACGGACTTTCGCCTCGATCGTGCTGTAGCGGCGTTCGATGGGCGGAGTTGACTCTCGTGTTGCAGGCGGTTGCACCGACTCATACTGTCCCGCAGTATCGCGCACCGCAGAGGGCTGGGTCAGCTCAAATTGGCTGCCGATCGCCACGGTACAAAAGAGGTTGCGTGGATTCCATTCCATCAGATAGCAGGGGTAGAGAATCTGATAGATGCCCGGCACCAGCGCGTAGAAATAGATCAGGGGTGACTGATCCTCGAACGCCTCGCGCAGACAGGTATTGTCATGATTGGCGGGATCGTCGCCCTGAAACGCATAAGAAAAATAGCCATCGCCGACGAGTGCGTCATCATAGCGAGCGGTGCGGCCTTTCCGGGGCTTGGTGGTCTTGATGCTGAGGACACCCCGTTTCATCTGTCGCGGTCGATGAATGCCGCGAGCCTTGCCGGCGAGATAAACTCGCTCGCCGTCAAACTCGAAGCCCTCCTGAATCGCGTCCCAGGCAACTGCCCCGCCGTAATGGTGCATGAGTTGCGCACAGCGGGCAAAAGCCGCCAAGCGAATCTTGCGGTCTCTATCCATCAAGCGAATAGGCTCCTTTTCTTGAATCTGGATGCTTCAAGAGATCCTCCGCTTCAACACCATCTGTTTGCTTGATGAGCCCGTTCCGCCGGCTCACCTCCTTCCCGGTGAGAAACCACGCAATATTCTCCTTGATCGACCTGTATCCATCGCGATGACCCCTATTAGTCAGGGATCACCTTGATGCTACCTGCAGGGGCTTTTTCGCAAGGATGTCAGCGGTTAGCCCCGGCCTGTTCAGAAGCGGTAATTGAGTCCCAGGCTTAACAGGCTCATGTTCTGATCAAACTCATAGCGTTCCAGGTCGCTACTACAGGCGCAGGAGACCAGGGTGTCTTTGTTGCCAAAATCGATGTAGTCATAGGCCAGGAACAGGGACAGGTTGGGTTGGAAGCGATGCTCCACACCCAGGCCCAGCGTCCAGCCGCTGCGGTCGAGGTCAAAGCGGGTGCTGTAGGGACTCAAACCGTAACCGGGGGTCGGATCGGAGTCGGTGTGTTCGGTCCTGCCCCAGGCATAGCCGCCGCCCAGGTAACCCAGGGTCGCTGGCTGGAAGAGATACCCGAGCCGCGCGGTCAGGGTGCCGAAATACTGAAGGTCATACGCCATCCGGTCGTTGGGGGAGGTGCCATCGCGGAAAACATGGCTGCCCGAGGTATTCGTCCAGTCCATGGAGACTCGCCCCCCGATGACGATCTTGTCCCTCTGGTAGTCACAGCCCAGTTGTCCACCAACCGCCCCGCCCGTCAGGGTGGCGGAACCGATGTCGTAAGGACCCAGGGGTTCTCCGGCATATCCCAAAAAATCTCCCGAGACATTTGACCAGACATAGCCCGCATTGAGCCCGGCGTAACAGCCTGTCCAGGTGGGCGCCGTCTCGGCCAGGACCAGGGGGGTCGCGCCCAGGGTCAGGCCGGCGGCGAGGAGGAGGGTGGCCAGGGCGGTGTCGGTAGTGATGGGCTTCATGGGTTTCTCCAGTGGGCAGTTGGTTGCGAGAGACAATCCAAGCTTAGCTTACCTGCTGGCCGGGTGGTTGTGATCTTGAGGGGGAGGGGATTGCCGGCCATAAAAAAACCGCCAGAACGGTGATGGCCGTTCGGGCGGTGTGGGGGGCGATCAGCCTTTGGGGTTAAGGTACACTCCAAGGAGGGTTCCTGTCAGCCGCTGGGGGAAGGGGTGGTCAACAGGTCCCGCATCCCCGCATACGGCGATGCAGTTCCGATAGCGTCTCGTTACCGCGCTGGATGGCGATCACCAGGCCAGCCACCAGGATGGTAAGCACAAAGCCACCGATGGTTAAAGCGTCAAAGTTCATGTGATTTATCTCCTTGATTTACTGCTTGAAGATAGGTTATCAGAGGATCTCTTCATGGGGTTGACTTCAGTATGGGATAAGATCGGTATATAAGCAAGTTCTAATATATTAATGGGGGTAGAAGCTGCTTTATTGACCGGTGGCCAGCCCTTCGGCACCCACTCTGCGGGAGTAGCCCGATCGGCTAACCTATGGATTGATCAAGTGGGTATCCTGCCCCCAGGGGTTGCGTATCCTGGCGGACATCACGAGGTGGGCGTATGGCTTGGGTGTATCTGGTCGTAGCGGGTGTTTTTGAGTGGGGCTGGCCCGTCGGTCTCAAGTATGGGATGACGGAGGCGGGTCCGCGCTGGGGTTGGATCGGCTTCGCCATCCTCTGCATGGTGGCGAGCGGGGCCTTACTTCTTATGGCGCAACGGACCATTCCGATGGGGACGGCCTATGCGGTCTGGACCGGCATCGGTGCGGTAGGCACCTTTTTGCTGGGCATCTGGCTGTTCAGTGAGCCGGCGACTCTGGGGCGATTCTTTTTCGTCGGCCTCATCCTGGTCGGGATTCTTGGCCTCAAATTCGCGTCTTCCCACTGATGCTGGTGCAAGGGTGGATGGGTCCCTCCCTGGACCCGGCGACTTTTCATGCAACCACTTAGACGGCGGGGACGACCTTGCGCAGGTCGGCGCTGACTTCGGTCAGGTTTTGCAGGTACCAGGCCCGGTAGTCTTCGCTGAACTGACCGGCCAGGGTCATGCTGGACTTGGACTTGGCCATCACCTGCTCGCTCAGGTCCTTGGCGGCCTCGATCTGGCCCTTCAGAAAGGTGTTGTAGCCCTTGGCGTCGGTGGCCAGGGTCAGGCTCATGGTGCGCTTGCCGTGCTCCATCAGCATTTTCAGGGTATCCATCTGCTGGGCGGCCATGCGCTCGAACAGGCTCATGTTCAGCTCATTCAGGCTGTTGATCCGCTCCATGCCCTTGATGGAAAGGTCTTTGACGGTGTTCAGGGTTTCGGTCGTGTTCATGGTCAATCTCCAGAGTAGGTGGGTAAGTGGGCAATTGATGCAGTGCAGCAATTGTTGCAGTGCACAATAATCGTCGAGCGGGCCTCTGTCAAGCCCCGTGACCTGCCTCTTCCGTGATCTACGAGCTGCATGTCCGCGGCTTCACCCAGGACCCCTCTTCCCAGGTCCGGCAGCCTTTGCCCTCAAGGCCAGCTATGCCGCGGATGGCGGACCGGGCGGGGAGGTGAACGAATTCAAGGATCTGGTGAAGGCGCTGCATGCCGTCGGCATCGAGGTGATTCTCGACGTCGTCTACAACCATAGCGGCGAGGGCGATCAGCGGGGCCCGGCCTACTCCATGAAGGGGATCGACAACAGCACCTACTACATGCTCGCCAGCGATGGCGGCTACATGAATTTTTCCGGGTGTGGCAATACCATCAACTGCAACCATCCCTACGTCCGCCATTTCATCCTCGACAGCCTGCGCTATTGGGTCACGGAAATGCACGTGGATGGCTTTCGCTTCGACCTGGCCTCGATTCTGGGTCGGGATCAGGATGGCAATGTCCTGGCCAGCCCGCCCTTGCTGGAGCAGATTGCCGGCGATCCGGTGCTCGCCGACACCAAGCTGATCGCGGAGGCCTGGGATGCCGCCGGCCTCTACCAGGTGGGCAGTTTCCCCAACTGGGGGCGCTGGGCGGAATGGAATGGCCGGTTCCGTGACGACATTCGGCGTTTCATCCGGGGGGAACCGGGCATGGTGGGCAGCCTGGCGACGCGGCTGGCGGGTAGCTCGGATCTTTTTCAGAGCGATCGCGAGCCCGGTCATGGCATCAATTTCGTCACCAGCCACGACGGTTTCACCCTGGCGGACCTGGTCAGTTATGACGACAAGCATAATCTGGCCAATGGCGAGGAGAATCGCGATGGCGATCCGAACAATCTGAGTTGGAACTGCGGTCAGGAAGGACCGGCGGATGATCCCGAAATCCGACGGCTACGCGAGCGGCAGGTGCGCAACTTCGCGACCCTCCTGATCCTGGCGCGTGGAGTGCCGATGATTCTGGCCGGCGACGAACTGGGACGCACCCAGGGTGGCAACAATAACGCCTACTGCCAGGACAACCGCATCAGTTGGCTGGACTGGGAACGGGGTGCCAGCCACCGGAGCCTGATGCGCTTTTTCCGGTTGTTGATCGCCTTCCGGAGGTCTCACAACCTACTGAGATACGACAGCTTTACGGTTCGGGAGGGGCTGGGCGCCGAGATTCATTGGCACGGCTTCAGGCTCGGAGAGCCGGACTGGAGTCATGACTCCCATAGTCTGGCCATGCATCTTAGGGGCAATGCCCCGGGCGGCCGCGCCGAGGATATCTTCCTCATAGCAAATGCCCATTGGGAGGCTCACGACTTCGAGTTGCCTCCTCTTGACGAGGGTGCCTGGTGCGGTTTTGTCGATACGGGTAAGGCGGGTGACGAGGCCATCCAGGAGTTGGATGCGCTGCAGCCTCTCCTGGATAGCCACCGCTATCGCTTGGAGAGTCGCGGCATGGCGGTGCTGGTTGCCAATGGGGCCGCATAACCTCGCCAGCAGAGGCATGGCTTAGGCGCGACCCAGGCCAGTCTGGCCCGGTGAGGGCCCGCACCCTCTGGGTGTGAAGGCCCGGAAATGCGAAAGCCCCGCTTGAGGGCGGGGCTTTTTTCTTACCAGGTAGCGGGCCTAGGCCCCCTGGATTTATTGGGGTATGACGTTGGTCGCGCTCGGGCCTTTCTGCCCTTGCTCAACGTTATAAGAAACGGTTTGACCCTCGGCCAGCGACTTGAAGCCACTACCCTGAACGGCGCTGTGATGGACGAAAACGTCCTTGCTGCCGTCGGAAGGGGCGATGAAACCAAAGCCCTTTTCGTCACTGAACCACTTAACTGTGCCTATAGCCATTACGGTAAATCTCTGGATTGAACTAAACGTGTGTATATGCAGACAACTGTTGGGTAATCACGGAAGAATCTGCCACGCACTACGGGGAGGAGGTACTACCGGAACACTACAAGACAACACTGCACGTTGTTAATGATGCCGAATTCTGAAGAATTCCGCAAGATTTTTTACCGCGCTGCCTTCGGGGCTCGAAGCGAGTCAGGCCCCAAAGTCTTCCAGAACAATCTTGCCCCGGGACTGGCCGCTCTCGATCAGGGCATGGGCCCTCCGCAGGTTGCTGGCGTTAATGAGCCCGAAATGGCTGGCTAGGGTCGTTCTGAGCTGACCTTGATCGACCAGACCGGCCCCCTCTTCCAGGATCAGATGCTGGGTCTGGAGGTCGGCGGTGGCGAACAGGCTGCGGGTAAACATGAATTCCCAATGGATGGAGACGGACTTCTGCTTGAAGGGCATGACGTCCAGTTGGCGCGGGTCGTCGATGACGGCGAAGCGGCCTTGGGGCGCGATGACCGCGATGATGGCCGGCAGATGCTGCTCGGTCTGGGTCAGGCCCGCGATATAGCGAACCTGGGGATGGCCGATGGCCGCCAACTGGGGCGCCAGGGGCTGGTTATGATCGACGATGAAGTGGGCGCCCAGGTCCTGGACCCATTGTCGTGTCTCGGGCCGGGAGGCGGTGCCGATGACGGTCAGGCCTGTGAGTTGGTGAGCCAGTTGGGTAAGGATGGAGCCCACGCCACCACCCGCACCGATGATCAGGAGGGCATCCCCCCCCGGTCCAGCGGTCTCGCCGGATGTTCGGCGGGTGACCTGGAGCCGGTCGAAGAGGAGTTCCCACGCCGTAACCAAAGTCAGGGGCAGGGCCGCCGCCTCGGCATGGCTCAGGCTCCGGGGTTTGTGGCCGACGATGCGCTCGTCCACCAATTGCCACTGGGCGTTGCTGCCGGGCCGGTCACGAGCCCCGGCATACCAGACTTCGTCGCCCGGTTGGAAGAGGGTCACCTCGGCGCCCACGGCCTGAACGCGTCCGGAGGCGTCCCAGCCCAGGACCCGGTATTCGCCGGGGGGTGGGGCCGCGCGCTGGCGGATCTTGGTATCCACGGGGTTGACGGAGATGGCCTCAACCTCCACCAGCAGATCACGCGGGCCGGGCACGGGCACGGGCAGGTCAATGTCCACCAGGGAGGAGGGATCTTGGATCGGCAGGCAGGCTTGATAACCGATGGCTTTCATGGGGGGGCACCTGAAGCGGGTGGGACATCAATAAAAAGGCCGGGGGCTACCCGGCCTGTCTTCAGAGATTACCGGACATCAGGTCCGGCGTCGCGTCGCTCAGGCGACGGCCCTGAGCTTCTCACCTTCCAAGAGCGGTCCAGCATCACCCCGGATCTCGATTTTGCGGGGCTTCATGGCCTCGGGGATTTCACGGCGCAACTCGATATGGAGCAAGCCATTCTCGAGCCGGGCATCCACCACCCGGACATAATCCGCAAGCTGGAACTTGCGCTCGAAGCCCCGATTGGCGATTCCCCGGTAGAGGAAACGGCTTTCCTTTTCATCCTCGGCACGTGAGCCGGAGACCGTCAGGATGTTCTCCTTGACCTCCAGGGCGAGTTCGCCCGGAGAGAAGCCGGCGACGGCCATAGTGATGCGGTAGTCGCTCTCGCCGCTAACCTCCACGTTGTAGGGAGGATAACCGCCCGGCTCGGAGCGATAGGCGTTCTCCAGGGCGGACGAAAGCCGATCAAAGCCGATCATGGAGCGGAACAGGGGAGAGAAGTCGATGTTTGACATGGTCATATCCTCAATGAGCAATATGTTTCAGTGAGCGTATCCCGATTGGATCACGCGGTTGCGAGGACCTCCGGGGAGCGTCCTCGACATGAAAAATAGTACCGGATCGGCGAGCGTCAAGGGGTGACCGCCAAAAAATTTTGGCGACAGGAGGCAGGATGGGTGGGGGGAGTGGTGGCACCGTTGACCGCCGCCACTGGCCCCGACGCCACGGCGTCAGGGCCTGGGCATCAGCGGGGCTTGGCCATGCTCTGCTTGAGCAGGGCACCAAAGCTGCCCAGGTCGCCAGTGGTGGTCTTGAGGCCAGGAGCGTAACTGGCCAGGTCCGGCGCGGCCTCGGCGGCCTTGGCCTCGTCGAGCGTCAGGCTGATGCGGCGTTGCTCACGGTCGATGCCGAGGACGCTGGCCTCGACCTTCTGGCCGGGGCTCAGCACCTCCTGGGGATGGCCGATGCGCTTGCCGGCGCCCAGTTCGCTGATGTGGACCAGGCCCTCCACGCCGGGCGCCAGTTCGATGAAGGCGCCGAAGGGTTGCAGCCGGGTGACGTGGCCCTGGACCCGGGAGCCGACGGGGAATTGCTGGGCCACCTCGGTCCAGGGGTCCTGGGACAGGGCGCGGATGGAGAGGGCGATCTTTTCCGGGCGCTTGGGATTGTCGGTCTTGTCGACCCGCAGCACCGTGACCTCCAGCGGCTGGCCGACGCTAAGTATCTCGCTGGGGTGCTTGACCCGGTGGAAGGCCAGTTCGCTGATGTGAATCATGCCCTCCAGCCCGCCCAGATCGACGAAGGCGCCATAGTCCTGGAGGGAGATGACGGTGCCCTGGAGCACGGCGCCCTCCTTGAGATTGGCGCGGATGGCCTCGGCGCGCAAGCGTTGCTCCTCTTCGAGCAGCATCCGGCGGGAGACCACCAGATTGATGTGGCGGCCACCCTCGTATTTAGTAATGCGAAAGTCCAGGTGCTGGTCGATGAACTCCGACAGGTCCTCGATGAAGCGCAGATCCATTTGGGAGGCCGGGCAAAAGGCTCGCTGGCCAGCGATCTGGACCTCGACGCCACCCTTGACCACGGCCGTCACCCGGCCATGGACGGGCAATTGCTCGCGATAGGCCTGTTCCAGTTCCGCCACGCCATGGAGTTGACGGGCTTGCTGATTGCCCAGGCGCAGGGTACCGTCCTCCTCGATGCCCGCGACCGTCACCGTCACCTCGTCGCCCACCGCGACGGTCAATTGACCCTCCGGGTCGCGCAAGGAGGCGGCGTCCATGATGCCCTCGGCCTTGCCACCCAGATTGATGAAGACCTGGTCCTCGGTGATGGCCACCACCCGGCCCTTGACCTGATCGCCGGGCTTGGCGCCCTTCTCGGCGGCCGTTTTATGGGTCTGGTCGAACTCGGCCAGGAGGGCCGCGAAATCGTTGGTGTCGTTCATGGGCGCGTCTGTGGTTGCGGAGGTTAGTAACGGCGGGTAGTGATCTGCCAGGACCCGGCCTTTAGGGTGGGTATCGGCTCGGCTCATTTAGCCAGGTGCCACCAGGTTGTCTTGGTCGCTGGTCAGTTCGGGGTGGTCATTAAGGCTAGCATCCTGAAGTCGCCATTGTACGGGCGTCGCCAGCCTAAAACCCAAGGTCGTTGCGTGTGGTCTCGCCAAAGGGGGTAAAGCTTAAACTGTTTCAGTCCGGATAGGCCACGCCGCAGCCACCCAGACCGCAGTAACCGCCCGGATTCTTGGCCAGGTACTGCTGGTGGTAGTCCTCGGCATAGTAGAACTCCGGCGCGGGCAGGATCTCGGTGGTGATGGTGCCCCGCCGGTTGGCGGCCAGGGCCGTGGCAAAGCGCTCCCGGCTGGCCTCGGCGGCCAGGCGCTGAGCCTCGCTCGTGTAATAGATGCCGGACCGGTACTGGGTGCCGACGTCATTGCCCTGGCGCATGCCCTGGGTGGGATTGTGGGACTCCCAGAAGGTCTTGAGCACCTGCTCGTAGCCGATTCTGGCCGGATCGAAGACCACCCGCACCACCTCGTTGTGGCCGGTCATGCCGGTGCAGACCTCCTCATAATGGGGGTTGGGGGTGAGGCCCGCCGCATAACCCACGGCGGTGGTCCAGACGCCCTCGAGTTGCCAAAAACGCCGCTCCGCCCCCCAAAAGCAGCCGAGGCCCAGAAGGGCCAACTCCAGTCCCGCCGGGAAAGGCGGCAGCAGGAGGCGCCCATGCACCCAGTGGCGGTTGGTCACCGTCATGACCTGGTCGCGGCCGGGCAGGGCCTCGCCGGGGGCAGGTAACTGAATCTGGCGACGAAAAGTGAACATCTAAACCTCGGGGCGTGGGGAGGAAAAATTTATCTCCATCTTGGTGGTAGCGATGGGAAATCAAGCCCGACGGAGATCAGGACAACTCGTGGTTCGCTGCGCTCACACCACTTGTCCTTATTCGTTAGCTGTCCATGCTCTCCAGCAGGTGTTCGTCCTGGCTGGCGTGGTGTGGCTTGAGACAGCCAGTTAGCCCTTCCTGATTCCCGCAACCGCCCGCCTGGGGCAAAATGGCGGCACTTGTTAGCATCCACAGGCTTGCCCGTGACCCCGCACCCCATCGAACTCATCACCCTGGACCTGGACGATACCCTCTGGCCCTGTCTGGAGCCTATTCAGCGCGCCGAGGCCGCCATGGTCACCTGGCTTGCCGAGCGGGCGCCTGCCCTGGCGCAAGCCATGGATCTGGAGGCTTTGCGGGCCCATCGGCGCGACCTGATGACGCAATGCCCGGCCATCGCCCACGACGTGACGGTGGTGCGGCGCACCTCCCTGGAAATCCTGCTGGCGGAGTTTGGCCATGATCCCGCCCTGGCGGCGGAGGGCATGGCGCTGTTTCTCGAGCACCGCAACCAGGTCGATCCCTATCCGGACGTCATCCCAATCCTGCGCACCCTCGCGGCGGACTACCGGTTGGTCTCCGTGACCAACGGCAACTCGGACATCGACCGCACCCCCCTGCGCGGCCTCTTCCACCTGTCGCTGACCGCCGGCGCGGTGGGTGCGGCGCGGCCCGACCCCGCCCTCTTCCAGGCGGCCCTTGATTGGGCAGGGTTGGCGCCGCATCAGGTCCTGCACATTGGCGATCACCCGGTTTACGATGTTCAGGCGGCGCGGGATCACGGCATGGCGGTCCTCTGGGTCAATCGCTACGGTCAGACCTGGCCGGAGGATCTGGAGCCGCCCCAGGTGGAGATCGCCGACCTGCATGGCCTGGCGCGCTGGCTGAGGGGACAGGCGGTGGGGCAGGGCAGAGGGCAGGGGAGCGACGAGGTAGGGCGGCAAGGCGCTGGCTATGGCGCGACCGAGGAGATGAAATAGGATGGAATTTCAGCGATTAGCCAGCGATGGCCAGGCCCGCCGCGGGCGCCTGACCTTTGACCGCGGGGTGGTGGAGACGCCGGCCTTCATGCCGGTGGGCACCTACGGTACCGTCAAGGCCATGACGCCGGAGGAGCTGCGGCAGGTCGGCGCCCAGATCATCCTCGGTAACACCTTCCACCTCCTGCTGCGCCCCGGCGCCGAGGTCATCGTCAGCCATGGCGATCTTCACGACTTCATGCACTGGCCCGGGCCCATCCTCACCGACTCGGGTGGCTTCCAGGTCTTCAGCCTCGGCAAGCTGCGCCGCATCAAGGAGGAGGGCGTCCATTTCCGCTCACCCATCGACGGCAGCCGGGTCTTCATGGGCCCCGAGGAATCCCTGGCCATGCAGCGCGCCCTGGGGTCCGACATCGTCATGATCTTCGACGACTGCACCCCCTATCCGGCGACCATGGAGCAGGCCCAGGCCTCCATGGAGCGCTCCCTGCGCTGGGCGGCGCGTAGCAAGGCGGCCCATGGCGATAATCCCGCAGCCCTCTTTGGCATCGTCCAGGGCGGCATGTACGAGGCGTTGCGCGCCGAGTCCCTGGCGGGCCTGACCGAAATCGGCTTCGACGGTTATGCCATCGGTGGCCTCTCGGTGGGCGAGCCGGAGGCGGACCGGCTGCGGGTCCTGGACTTCCTCGCCGACCGCCTGCCGGCGGACCGGCCGCGCTATCTCATGGGCGTCGGCACCCCGGCCGATATCGTCCAGGCGGTGATGCGCGGCATCGACATGTTCGACTGCGTTATGCCTACCCGCAACGCCCGCAATGGCCACCTCTTCACCCATGCCGGGGTGGTGCGCATCCGCAACGCCCGCCATCGCACCGATACGGGCCCCCTGGACCCGGACTGCGACTGCTATACCTGCCGGAACTACAGCCGCGCCTATCTGCACCATCTGGATCGCTGCCACGAGATCCTGGGGGCGCGGCTCAACACTATCCACAACCTGCGCTACTACCAGAGCCTGATGGCCGATCTAAGGTCAGCCATCGCGGCCGGCCGGCTGGAAAGCTTCGTACGGGATTTCCCTGGCGTCGAGCCTGGCTGGTCCGAAACCACGCTGGCGCAGCCTTGAGGTTTACCGTCGTGTGGGGGGAGTCTGGGTGCGCGGATTAACCTGGATTACCCCCAAGTTGCCGGGTCGATGGAGATCGATTAAACGGGGTCTGCCGCGCTGGCGATGCGATTGCGGCCTGCCTCCTTGGCGGAGTAGAGCGCCTGGTCGGCGCGTTCGATCAAGCGCGTCACCGACTCGTCCGGCTTGAACCCGGCAATGCCGATGCTGGTCGTCAGGCGGATGTCCGCAAGGAATGAGACACTTTCCACGGCCTGGCGCAGTTTCTCGGCGAGCCTGTCGGCATTGTCCAGGTCAAGATGCGGGCATACCAACAAAAACTCCTCGCCACCCCAGCGGCACAAGAAATCCGAGGTCCGGATATGGGCGCGCACGGTTTCGGTGAAGCCTTTCAGAACCTCGTCGCCCGTGGCATGGCCATACTGGTCGTTGATAATTTTGAAATGATCCAGATCCAGCATCATGAGGGCAAAGGTATGCCCGTGGCGCGTGGCCAGGCTGGCGAGCTCTTGCAGGCGGCCGATAGCGCCCAGGCGGTTAAGGGTTCCGGTGAGGTTGTCGGTTACGGATAGCCGCGACAATTCGATGTTTTGCCCGACGATTCGTTGCTGCTGGGCGTCTAGGCGCAGAGAGAAAACGGCGATCAGGACATAGATTCCCGTGAGCACGGCCAAGGTGACCAGAATGATGACGTTGGCCATCTGGTCGGCGCTGGCGAACACCCCGGCCAGGGGAACCCGTATCGAAATCAGGGCCCGGATGTCGTCGGGGTTCTCGAAGAAGCCGGCCTTGTCGCCATACAGGGCAATCAATTCCTGGGGGGCATCCTTGGGGTTGCCATGGCATTTCATGCAGCCAGGAGTCGAGCGCTCGATCGGCACGGCAAGATAGAGAACCTCCTGCCCCTGCACCTGGACCACATCCTGATACTCGGTCAAATTCTCCCGGTTCATCCGTCGGAGCAGGGCGGTCTCAAAGACATCGGCTTGATTGATCGGATTGCGTGGGTTTTCACTGGCCAGCTTGAAATAGATCGGCTCCATGCCGTGTTGCTGGCGTTGATCGTTGAGAAGGTCCTTGATGCTGCGGGAGATATAGGTGAAGGACATGGTCTGGGGTGCGAAATAGTCGCGATACAGCTTCTGCTCATCCTTAAGCCGGTAAATCTCGGGCCGCTGGGTTTTGGTGACGTAGGCGTGGATCGCCCGGTGCACGAGTAAGGCGTTCAGAGCCTGCTTTTTGGCCTCGTTAACGGCATAGTCGTCGGCCTTACGATGAATGAGTTGGACCAGGCTCGCAAAAGCTACAATGAAAACCATGCCCAGGATGAGTAGCCTCCCGTGGATGCGCGATAAGGTCATGGGTTATGGTCTCCCGCTGCATGGTACTTTTGTTGGGCAAGCACGGCCGCAACGGCTAACAAGCCTAACCACCATCTGGCCTGGCGAACATCCCTCCGATAGGATAGGGTTCACCACGCCCAGGGGGACGGTATCGGTGGGTTCTGGCGCTGGATCCCATTCATTGATTCGTAGTACCCCGGAGCGCCTTTTCTTGCAGTTGCGCTGCCGACGGGCAACCAGACGGCGCGCCAAGATCGATCCAACTCCCGCCGTCAAGACTGTGGCTGCGTCGGATCGCCACCGCACAGCAGCGCACCGCGCTGTCTGCTGAGATCCTTTATTCCCATGGGCACCAGTCATGGAAACGGTCAACGTAACTGGGCTTAAGAACAACCCCGGCGAGGTGCTACGCAAGGCGCACCAAGATGTCGTATTGGTCCTCAGCCATGACCAGCCCGATCCCCTGATGATGGGGGTTGATCTGGCTGGCGTTTTGGGTGTCAATGGTGTCAAGTTGGCGTTGGCTACCGCACTGTCCCGCGACGGCAACCTGTCCCTGGCGCGGGCCGCCCGGCTGGCGGAGCTAATCTTGGGCGAGTTCGTTGCCCATGTCTCCCGCTTAGGCATTGTGGTGGTGGATTTGGATGCGGACGATGCGAATCGTGACATGGATACCCTGGAGTCATGGCTCGCCTCGTCCTGACCGATTCTGACGCCCTCTTCGTGCGGTAGCGCTTCTGATCCGATGGCCCTTGGTCGTGCTCGGGGCTGAAAATCAGGAAAAATCCCTGTCATTACAGCCGACTGCGCACCAGCAGGGTGGCCAGCCCCAGGGTGACCAGGGCGATGATGATGAGGGGCCAGGCATGGCTCCAGACCTCCCCGGGGGGCATGCCCTTGAGGAAGGAGCCCTGGACGATGATGAGGAAGTGCTTGAGGGGGATGCCTTCCGCCAGCCATTGCAACACCGGGGGCATATTCTCCACGGGGGTGGCGAAGCCGGACATGAGAATCATGGGCACCACGACCGCGAAGGCGCCCAGGATGGCCTGTTGTTGGGTGGCGCTGATGGCGGAGATCATCAACCCCACCCCGACGATCGAGAGGATGAAGAGGAGCATGGCGGCGGCGAGGGCCAGGAGTGAACCCTGGAAGGGGACCCGAAAGCCCGCGATCCCCGCCGCGACCATGAGGAGGCCCAGGGTACCGCCGATCAGCAGGGCGGGCACCGTCTTGGCCAGGATGATCTCGGTGGAGGTGGTGGGCGACACCAGCAGTTGATCGAAGGTCCCCAGCTCGCGTTCCCGGGCGATGGACAGGGCCGTGACCGTGAGGGAGACGACCATCACCAGGATGCCCGCCAGGCTGGGCACCACGAACCACTGATAGATGAGGTTGGGATTGTAGGCGTGCCGGATGCTGATGCGCACCGGGGGCTGTCGCGCGGCGGGCGCGAAGGCCGCCCCCAGATTGGCTGCCACCTCCTCGACATAGCCCAGGGCCACCTGGCCGGAGTTGGCACGCCGGCCATCGACGATAGCCTGGAGCGCGGCGGGCTCCCCGGCCGTCATCTGGCGCGAGAAGGTATCGGGAATCTCCAGGGCCAGGACCGCCTCCCGCCGTTCGATGGCCGCGTGGAGGGCCTGCCGGCTATGCACCTGGCGCAGGGTGCCCACGAAACTGGCGGCCCCCAGGCTCGCCACCAGTTCCTGGGCCCAGCGGCCCCCATCGCGGTCGTAAACGGCGAGGGTGGCGTTGCTGACCTCCAGGGTGGCGGCGAAGGAGAAGACCAGCAGTTGAATCAGGGGCGGGCCGATCAGGATGAAGCGGTCGCGCGGGTCGCGCAGAATGCTCAGCAGTTCCTTGACGATCTGGGCGCGCAGGCGGGGCGGGATCGGGTGCATCGGTCAGGGCTCCCGCGTCAGGCGTCCAGGCTCTTGCGGGTCTTGAGCCGCGCTAGCGCGAAAAATACCGCCCCAATCGTCAGCATGGCCGCCATGTTGGGCACCAGCACCGGCCAGGTGTCCCCCGCCAGAAAGACCGTCTGCAAGGAGGCGATGAAATAGCGGGCCGGGACGATTAGGCTGATAGCGCGGATCGGGGTAGGCATGGAGTCGATCTCAAACAGAAAACCCGAGAGCAGAAAGGCCGGCAGAAAGCCCGTGAAAAGGGCCACCTGGGCCGCGATGAACTGGTTCTTGGCGATCGCCGAGATCACCAGCCCCTGACCCAGGGCGGGTACCAGGAAGACCGCCGACACCAGGAGCAGGGTCCCCCAGGAGCCCTGGAGGGGTAGGCCAAAAACGCCGATGGCGAGCGCCGCCGAACCCAGGGTCGCCAGCAGGCCCAGACCGAAATAGGGTAGCAGCTTGCCGATGAGGATCTCGGCTACCCGGGCTTGGGTGGAGAAGAGGGCCTCCAGGGTGCCCCGTTCCCATTCGCGGGCCAGCACCAGGGCGGTCAGGAGGGTACCGATCATGGTCATGATGATGGCGATGGCACCGGGCACCAGGAAGCGGCGGCTCTCGATCTCCGGGTTGAACCAGAAGCGTGGCCGCAGATCCACCCGGGGGGCGGGCACCAAGCCCTCGGCCTGAGCCCAGCCCAGGACCACCCCCTCGGCATAATGGGCGACGAACCCGGCGTTATTGGGCTGGGAACCATCGGTGATGATCTCCACCAGGGGCCCCGCCAGCGGCTCGGCGCGGCGGTGCGCGAAGTCCGCGGGAATCACCACGAAGCCCTTCAACTCGCCCGCCGCCACCGCGCCGGCCACCTGGCGCCGGTCCCGGGCCGGCGTCACCTGGAAATAGCGGGTCCCGGAAAAGGCCGCGGCCAGGGACTGGGCGCTGGGATCCTCCGACTCCAGCACCAGGCCGATGGGGACCTGGCGGATGTCCAGGGAGACGGCATAGGCAAAGAGAAACAGCAGGATCACGGGCAGCACGAAGGCAATCAGAATAGCGGATGGGTCGCGCACCACCTGCAGCCCCTCCTTGCGTACCAGGGCTAGGAGTCGCCGCCCGGAAAAGCCCGGTGATGACCCGGGGGTGGGCGCGCTCATGCCACCTCCCGCCGAGGGGCCGCCGCCAGGGTCGCGTCCGTCCTCTCGATGAGGCGGATAAAGGCCTGCTCCATGGTCGGCTCTTCCCCCGGGTGCAAGGCCACCGCGGCCTTGAGGGCGTCCGGGGTGTCGAGGGCAATGACCCGCGCCTGGACCATGAGGGCGATCCGGTCACAGTATTCGGCCTCGTCCATGAAGTGGGTGGTCACCATCACCGTCACGCCCTTGCGCACCAGGCCGTTGATGTGGGTCCAGAACTCCCGGCGGGTGAGGGGGTCCACCCCCGAGGTGGGTTCGTCGAGGAAGAGGACGGGCGGGCGGTGCATCAGGGCGCAGGCCAGGGCCAGCCGCTGCTTGTACCCCAGGGGCAGTTCTTCCGGAGCCCGGTCGAGGAAGGCCGCGAGTTGGAAGGTCTCCACCATCTCGGCGATGCGCTCCCGTTTCAGGGGGCCCTCTAGACCCTGGACGCCGGCATAAAACGCCAGGTTCTGCCGCACGGAGAGCAGTCCATAGAGCGAGAATTTCTGGGCCATGTAGCCCAGGCGCCCCTTGGCCTGACCGCTGGCGCGCCGCAGATCCAGTCCCGCCACCCGGGCCTCGCCGGAGCTGGGCTTGAGCAGGTCGCAGAGCATCTTGAAGGTGGTGGACTTGCCCGCCCCATTGGGCCCGAGCAGGCCGAAGATCTCCCCCGGTCGCACCTGGAAGGTCACCTCGTCCGTGGCCACGAAGGCGCCGAAGCGCTTGGTCAGGTGGCGACACTCGACCGCGTAGTCCAGGCCCAGGTCCTGGGGCGGCATGCGCTCCGCCAGGGCGGATGTCCCACCGGGTCCACCGCCCAGCAGATCGACAAAGGCATCCTCGAAGCGGGGCGTCACGGCCTCCAGTTGGGCCCCCGCCGCCCTGGCCAGGGCCTGGATGCTGTCGGGGGACTGGTCCTGGCGCAGGACCAGGCGGATCGCCTCGCCCTGAATCACCCCATCGCAGACGGAGGGCAGGTTCAGGGCCTGCTGGAGCAGGGCGCGACGATCGCCCCGGGGGGCGCGTATCCGGAAGCAGCGGTGGCTGATGCGCCCGGTCAAGGCGGCGGGGGGGCCGGCAAAGCGCAGCTCGCCCTCGTTGAGGAGCAGCACGGACTCGCACCGCTCGGCCTCGTCCAGGTAGGCGGTGGCCCAGACCACCGCCAGGCCCTGGCCGGTCAGTGCCGCGACCATGTCCCAGAGGTCCTGCCGGCTCACGGGGTCCACGCCAACGCTGGGTTCGTCCAGCAAGAGGACCTGGGGCGTGCCCAGCAGGGCGCAGGCCAGCCCGAGTTTTTGTTTCATGCCCCCGGAGAGCTTGCCCGCCAGCCGCGGGGTGAAGGGCCCCAGCCGCGTAAAGGTCAGGAGCCGATCGAGGGCCTGGTCCCGCTGGCGGGCGACCATGCCGCGCAGGGCGGCATAGAGGCGCAGGTTTTCCATCACCGACAGGTCTTCATAGAGCCCAAAACGCTGGGGCATGTAGCCGACGAGGGCGGCGAGGTCCCCGGCATCGCGCTGCGTATCCCGTCCCAGGATGCCGATCCGTCCCGAAGTTGGCGCCATCAGGCCCGCCATCAGGCGCATCAGGGTAGTCTTGCCGGCCCCATCGGGGCCCACGAGCCCCGTCAGGCGGCCGGCGTGGATCTCGGTGGTCAGCCCCTTGAGGGCCCGGGTGGCGCCAAAGTGCTTGGTGACCGCTGCCAGCAGCACCGCGGCCGCCGGGGGCTCCGGTGTCATGTTCACGGGCCCGCGGGGGTGGCCGGGGCCGCTACCTGAATCGTGACGGGCATCCCTTGCCGCAGACCCTCGTCGCTCTTGGGGATGATGATCCGCAGGCGATAGACCAGGTCCGTCCTCAAGGCGGTCGTCTCCACCGTCTTAGGCGTGAATTCCGCCTTGGGCGAGACGAAGCCGATGTGACCCTGGTACACCTGGGGGGAGCTGTCGGTGGTCACCTCTACCGGGGTCCCAGGCGCCACCTGGCCCAGCTGGGGCTCCGCCGCGTAGGCGCGCACATAGACGGGATCTGGCAGGGACAGGGTATAGACCGGCGTCTGGCTGGTTACCATGCTGCCCGGCTCCAGAACCCGGCTCATAATGATGCCGTCCGTGGGGGCGAGCAGGCGGGTGTCGTCCAGGGCGGTCTGGGCCTGGTCGCGGGTGGCGACGGCGGCGGCGAGGCTGGCCTCGGCGGCGCTGATATCCTCGGCGCGCGCACCCTCCCGCTGCAGGGAGTGCGTCTGCTGGGCCATGACGAGACCGGCGACCGCCTCGTCGTAATCCGCGTGGATCTTGTCCAGTTCCTGCTGACTGGCAAAGGCGGAGGCGGCCAATTCGCGTTGTCGCTTGAGTTCGGCGGCCAACCGCTTCTCCAGGGCCGTGAAGAGGTTCACCTCCGCCTCGGCGCGCCGGATCTCCTGGGGGCGGTTGCCGTGACGCAGCTTTTCGAGTTCGGCCTCGGCGCGCCGATAGGCGGCGTCGGCGGCGGCCAGTGCATCCCGGTAAGGGCGCGCGTCCAGCTCGGCGAGCAGGTCGCCCTGGTGAACCCGCGCGCCCTCCTCGAACATCAGGGACTCCAGGCGTCCCGGTTGCCGGAACGCCAGTTCGACCTCGCGGATATCCACATTGCCGTAAAGGGTCAGCCCGGCGTCACCCTTGCCGGCCCAGCCCCAGAGCCACCAGGCGATGGCGCCGAGGGCGATCAGGATGACGAGGACCAGGAGTCTGAGTAGGGGTTTCACGGGCTGGGTCCGGGTGGGGAAGGAGGCGTTAGGGCGTGACGACGCATACCGGGGTGGCCTGAATCAGGTATCAAGACGACCCCAGCCATTATCAGCCGAGGCCCGGAAACCGGCCACTATCCAGAGCAACCAACCTTGCCTTGGCGGCAAATTTTTTCGGGACATCCCCTTTCTCATCCATGGCATAATGCCCATTGAATTTTTTAGCCTAGCGTTGCCTGGCGACGCCATCCCTAGTCGAGGTCTAACCATGAGCTTTTTTATCTCCGACGCCCTGGCCCAGGAGGCCGCTGGCGCCGCGGCACAGAGCGATCCCCTCTTGAGCCTGCTCTTTCCCATCGGTCTGGTGGTGCTGCTCTATTTCCTCATGATCCGTCCCCAGGTCAAGCGCCAGAAAGAACACAAGAAGATGGTCGAGGCCATGGCCAAGGGCGATGAGATCGTCACCGCTGGCGGCATCGCTGGCCGCGTCCTGGACTTGGGCGAGAATTTCGCCCTGGTCGAGGTCGCCGAGGGCGTCCAGGTCAAGGTACGCCGCGTCGCCGTGGAGACGGTGCTGCCCAAGGGTTCCCTCAAGGAACTGTAATCCCGGTCCTCACCGTCGCCGGGTCGGCCCCACGCCGGCCCGGTGCCTGGGAGGAATGCCTGAAGCGGCCACCCCGATCCCTGCTCCGGACCTGCCTCTCTAACCCTGGGTCCGCCGTGATCCCCGCGAGAACCGATCCCCATGAATCGTTACCCCCTCTGGAAAAACCTGCTGATCCTGGGCGTCATCCTGGTGAGCCTGGTGCTGGCCCTGCCGAACTTCTTCCCCCAGGACCCCTCCATCGAGGTCTCGGCCGCCCGCAAGACCGAGATGACCGCCGGCAGCGCCGATGAGATCCGCGCCACCCTGGAGAATGCCAAGGTCCCCTTCAAGCGGATCGACACCCTGGAGGGTGGCAAGATCCTGGTGCGCTTTGATAGCTCCGGCGATCAACTGCGTGGCCAGGAGGCGATCGAGAGCAGCCTTTCCGCCCGGTACCGCAGCGCCCTCACCCTGTCCACGGATCTGCCCGGTTGGCTCAAGGCCCTGGGTCTCAAGCCCATGACGCTGGGACTGGATCTGCGAGGGGGTGTCTATGTGCTCATCGACGTGGACATGGAAGCCGCCGTGGACCAGGCCCTCGATCGCTATGTCGAGGACATCCGCACCCAGTTGCGTGATGCCAAGGCGCGCTATGTTACGGTCAGCCGGGTCCAGCGTCAGGTCATCGTCAAGTTTGCGGACCTGGCGGCCCGCGACGCGGGCGAGAAGGTCATCGCCAAACAGTTCGGGGACCTGAAGATGAATGTCCTGGAGCAGGGCGGCGACTTCCTGGTCACCCTGGCCATGACCCCGACGCAGCAGAAGCAACTCCAGGACTTCGCGCTCCAGCAGAATGTCACGACCCTGCGTAACCGGGTCAACGCCTTGGGCGTGGCGGAGCCGAATATCGCCCGTCAGGGCGATCGGCGCATCGTGGTGCAATTGCCCGGCGCCCAGGACCCGGGGCGTCTCAAGGAGATCCTGGGGGCCACCGCGACCCTGGAATATCGTCTGGTGGACACCGAACATAGCGTGGCGGATGCCGAGGCCGGCAAGGTGCCCGCCGCCAGCCGCCTCTACCGTGATCGGGATGGACGCCCGGTGCTGCTCAAACGGAAGGTGATCGTGACCGGTGATCAGATCACCGACGCCGCCTCCGGCTTCGACTCCCAGAGCGGCACCCCCATGGTCAGTGTCAGCCTGGATGCCCCTGGCGGTCGGCGCATGCTCGACATGACCACCGAGAACGTGGGCAAGCCCATGGCCGTGGTCTTTATCGAGAACCGGACCACCACCAAGCAGGTGGACGGCCAGCCGGTGAAGACCACGGCGAAGGTGGAAGAGGTAATCAGCGTCGCCAATATCCGCGAGCCCTTTGGTCGCCGCTTCCAGACCACCGGGTTGGATAGCTCCGAAGAGGCCCACAACCTGGCCCTGCTGCTGCGCGCCGGCGCCCTGGCCGCCCCCATCCAGATCGTGGAGGAGCGCACCGTGGGCCCCAGCCTGGGTCAGGACAACATCGACCAGGGTCTGCTGTCGGTGGCGATCGGTTTCCTCGCCGTCGTCGTCTTCATGGCCTTCTATTACAGTTGGTTCGGCGTGGTCGCCAACATCGTGCTGCTGTTGAACCTGGTGCTGATCGTGGCGGTTATGGCCCTGCTGGGGGCGACCCTGACCATGCCGGGCATCGCGGGCATGGTGTTGACCATTGGTATGGCGGTGGACGCCAACGTCCTGATCTTTGAACGGATGCGCGAGGAGATCCGCAATGGCAATACCCCCCAGGCCAGTATCGCCGCGGGTTATGACAAGGCCCTGTCATCCATCATCGACGCCAATGTGACCACCCTGATTGCCGCCGTGGTTCTGTTCAGCTTCGGTACCGGCCCCATCAAGGGCTTCGCGGTCACCCTCACCGTGGGACTGATCGCCTCCATGTTCACCGCCATCACCTGCAGCCGGGCCATGATCAACTGGATCTGGGGCGGTCGGCGGTTGCAGCGCCTGCCAGTCTAAGGGACCAACCCCATGCGTGAGATCAAGCTTGTCAGCATTGACTACATGGCCCAGCGCTGGAAGGCGCTGGTTTTCTCCGGCGTGCTTATCGCCATCACCTTTATCTCATTGGCGGTTCAGGGGCTTAACTACGGTCTGGACTTCACTGGCGGTACCGTCATCGAACTGGGCTACCAGGAGCCGACCGACAACGTCGAGGTCCGCGCCGCCCTGGAGGGCGCCGGTCTGTCGGGCATCACGGTCCAGCACTTCGGCAGCAATCGCGACATCCTGCTGCGCATTCCCCCCAGCGGCGAGACCAATAACGCCGCCCTGAGCCAGAAGGTCTACGAGATCCTGGCGGGGGCCGTAAGCAGCAAGGTGGAACTGCGACGGGTGGAGTTCGTCGGACCCCAGGTGGGCGAGGAACTGACCGAGCAGGGTGGGCTTGCCGTCCTCTATTCGGTCTTCGGCATCCTGCTCTATGTCGCCCTGCGCTTCGAGTGGCGCTTCTCGGTGGGCGCCGTGGCCGCCACCATCCACGACGCCATCATCGTCCTTGGGGTCTTCTCGGTCTTCCAGCTCGACTTTGATCTCAATGTCCTGGCCTCCATCCTGACGGTCATCGGTTACTCACTCAACGACACCATCGTCATCTTCGACCGGGTGCGGGAGAACTTCCGCAAGGTGCGCAAGGGGTCACCCCTGGAGATCATGAACCAGTCGGTGAACGAGACCATGTCCCGCACCATCATTACCGCGGGCACCGTCTTCCTGGTCGTCATAGCGCTCTATTTCTTTGGTGGCGAGACCCTCCGTGGCTTCTCCCTGGCCTTGATCGTGGGCGTCATCTCGGGCACCTTCTCCACCATCTACATCGCCAGCAACGTGGCGATCCTCCTGGGCGTCAGCCCCGCCAATCTGGCCCTGGTCAAGAAGGAAGGGGATGGCGCGGGGGCGCAGGTCTAGCGGGGTGCGCCCCGCTCGGTTAAGGGGTGCCTCCCCGCTTGCCGTCTCCCGGGCGCTCGCGCGCTCGTCTCCATTCCGTCAATGGATTGAGTGTCTCGGCTTGGCCTCGTCCCGTCCGCCCTGAGGTGGCGGAGGGGTGACGAGTCCCCGCCAATCGCGAACCCCTTAGGAATGATCGAGGTGTTCTCTTCCGGCTATGACCGGCAACCTGATAGACCTTAAATTTCAATGGAAAGCCATCTGATTTTCAATCTTCTCGCCGTTCTCCTGCTGGTGATGGGCAACGCCTTCTTCGTCGGTTCCGAGATTGCCTTGACCTCGGCACGCCGCAGCCGCATTAAGCAATTGGCCGATACCGGGAACAAAGCCGCGCGCACCGTGCAGTTGCTCCACAAGGAGCCGGAGCGCTTCTACTCGGTCACCCAGATTGGCATCACCCTGGTGTCGCTCGCCCTGGGTGCCATCGGCATTACCACCATGGAACACCTGATCGATCCCGTGTTCGAGGCCATGGCCGTCGGTTTCGCCGGCGGTCAGTCCCTGGTCGATGTCGCCCATACGGCGGCCTATATATTTGGTTTTGTTGTTATTTCCTTCCTGCATGTCGTCGGTGGCGAACTGGCGCCCAAGGTTTTGGCCTTCCACAAGGCCGAGACCCTGAGTCTGGCCGTGGCCGGGATCATGAACTTCCTCTATCGGAGTTTGAAGCCCCTGATCTGGGTCATGAACAAGTCCTCCGAGGGCTTGCTCTGGGTTTTCGGTCAGCGTGATTTGGCCAAGGAGGGCGCCGGGCACTTCTCCATTACCGAGGATGAAATCCGCACCATCCTGACGGCGAGCGAACACGACGGCGTGCTCAACCCGGAGGAGACCCAGATGATCCGGGGGGTGTTCGACCTCGACGAGCAGCAGGTAAGGGATGCCATGGTGCCGCGTACCGATATTACCGCCATGAACAGGAATGCCACGGTGGCGGAGGCCTTGATCATGTTCAAAGAGGGCCGTCACGCCCGTTATCCGGTTTACGATAGCAACCTGGACGATATGGTGGGCATGATCGCCATCAAGGAGCTCCTCAGTAGCCTGGCCGAGACGGATGATGTTGTCCCCATCAAGCAGCACCTCATTGGCGATATCATGCTGCCCCTGCATATTGTCCCCGAGACCCTGGCCCTCAGCGAACTGCTCAAGGATTTCAAACGCACGGGTCAGCAGCTTGCCATCGTGGTGGACGAATATGGCGGCACCGCCGGCATGATTACGCTGGAGGATATCCTGGAGGAGATCGTTGGCGACTACTCGGATGAATTCAGCAAGCACAAACACCGTTACGTTAAAAAGTTAAGCGGCAGCCAATATGCCATCGACGCGGGCATCCGGACCTCGGATCTGGAATCCCTGGTGAACTTCCCCTTCCCGGACGGTGACTTTGTCACGCTGGGTGGCCTGGTGTACCACCAACTGGGGCGCATCCCGCAGATTGGCGACGAGGTGCCCCTGGAAGGTGCCCGCCTGCAGGTGCTGGAGATGGACAAACACCGCATCACCAAGGTCCTCTTCCAGGATCTGGCGACCGCCGAGGATGGCACCATCGGACTCGCCGAATCCATATCCTTGCCAGACGAGGAGCCAGTCGCCTAGGCGGGCCCTCTGGCCTTTTGTCCCCCACTCATGGTAACCTTGCCTTTCACATTATTGGCTAATCGGGGTAAATATCTGCTTTTTAAAGCAAATTATTGATTTTTATCCCGACTGATTAACGAGGTTACTCTTGAATACACGACATGAACCCCGCTCGAAGGCTCGGTTTTCTCGCTTCAGGATTTCCGGAATTTCTCCATTCACGCTGATGATAGCCCTGGCGTTGCCCATCGGCTTTTCATCCAGCGCGGATGCGGGCAGCAAGAAGTGGACCAAGGGCGCTAAGTCCCCGGAGAGTCACCAGGTAGGTAAGGCCTCCTGGTACGGCCCCGGATTCCATGGCAAGAAAACCGCGAGTGGTCACGTCTTCAATCAAAATGCCCTTACCGCCGCCCATCCCCGGTTGCCCTTGGGGACCCGGGCCCAGGTCACCAATCTCAGGAATGGCAAGCAGGTTGAGGTGACCATCAATGACCGGGGCCCCCACCGGGGCGGTCGCATCATCGATCTCTCCCGAGCCGCCGCGCGGAAGCTGGCCATGGGCGGCACGGCCCGCGTCAGCGTCGTGACCCTGGCCGACTAACGATTGGCCTCTGGCTAGGGCTGGCGGGTCCCGCCAGCCAATTCCTCCGCATCCGCAAGCGCGTGCCCAGGTCTCTCCTGGGCACGCTGTAGTCAAAGCTTAAGCTGTCCGTGGGGCAGGGTGTATCTCTCCCCGATCCCCGCCCCTTAACCAAAATACAATAAGCATTCAGGTGAGAAACCATGGCGGAACAAAAACTTGGTAACCCGGCGGTTGTTGGCCTGGCAGGCTTCGGTCTCACGACTCTGGTGCTGCAGTTCCACAACATCGGCTGGATGCCCAGCATTGGGCCCGTGGTGTGGTTGGGACTCATCTTCGGTGGCCTGGCGCAACTGATAGCCGGACTTCAGGAGCAGAAGACGGGCAACAACTTCGGCTATTGCGCCTTCACCTCCTACGGCGCCTTCTGGATTGCCCTAGCGCTGATGCTGATCGCCAACAAGTTCGATCTCTTCAAAGCCAGCACCGAGGACGTCGGCTGGTTCCTCGTCGCCTGGACCCTGTTCACGGCGATCCTCTGGGTGGGCTCCCTGCGTATCCATGGCGCCATGGCCGTCACCTTCAGCTTGCTGCTGGCCGGCTTCGTCCTCTTGGATCTGGCGCACTTTGGCTACCCACAAATGACGGTCGTCGCCGGTTATACCCTGATCCTGTGCGCCTTGTCGGCCTGGTACATGATGGCCCGTATCATCCTGAACGAGCTTTATGGACGTGAGCTCCTGCCCGCGGGTAAGGCCTGGTTAGGCTGAGGGCGCCTTTTCAGCGCCAGATTTATCCCTGATCGGCAAAATTCGATTCAAGAGGACCTCAATGATGGGAAAAACTCCGTTCGCCCTGGCCAGTCTGATCCTGACCCTGGGCCTTACCCCCGCCTCCCCCTGGGCCGCCGATCCCGCCATCGCCTCCGCCGAGGAGGTCGTAGCCAAGGTGCGGGAGGCCGCCAAATATCTGGAAGACAAAGGCCTGGCCGGTTTCTCGGATTTCAACAATAACAAGGATGCCCGTTGGGTCTGGAAGGACAGCTATGTCTTCGTCTATAGCTGCCGCGACGATGTGATGATCGCCCACCCCCTGCGCCCCGACCTGGTAGGCAAACCCATCCTGCAAATGCGCGACGACAAGGATCACCCCTTGTTCCAGGACATGTGCAAGGCGGGCGAGAACCGGGACGGCGGCTGGGTCGAGTATTGGTGGCCCAAGCCAGGCGAGGCGAAGGCCTCCCGCAAGATCTCCTACGTTCATAGCGCGCCGGTCTCCTTCAAGTCGGATATCCAGGTCGGAGCCGGCATCTATGACGAGAGTCTCACTCCCGCCGATTTGAGCAAGATCGTGACGGATTTTGCCAAGCCCCAGAAATCGGTGCCCTGATTGGATAGCTGATTCTTGTAAGGTGCCGCCATGCCTAGTCTGACTTTGTCCCGCCTCGGCCTCTGCATCCTTATGGTCGTCTTCTCCTTGCTGGGTGGCCCGTCCAGGGTCCTGGCCGCCACCCCCCACCTGCACGCCACCTCGGACCCAGCCCCCAAGGCGGCGGTCTATCAGTGCCCCATGCACCCCTGGATCAAATCGGATAAACCGGGCGACCGCTGTACCATCTGCGGCATGGAACTGGTCGCCGTCGCCCAGGAGGGCGATGGGACGATCGATCCCGATCGGGTCACCCTCAACGCCGCCCAGGCCGCCGTCACCGGGGTGCAAACCAGCCCGGTAATTCGGGGCACCCTTACCCGGACCCTGCGCGTCAGCGGGGTCATCGAGGACGACGATACCCGCCACCGCATCCTGGCCGCCCGGGTGCCGGGTCGGATCGAAAAGCTCCAGGTCAACTATGTGGGTGCCGAGGTCGAGGCCGGGGCTCCCCTCGCCACCGTCTTCAGCCCCGAGATGCTTACCGCCCAGCGCCAGTATGTCGAGCGCATCAGGGCCGGCGCCGTCGCCTCGTCCCTCTCCGAGCGCGCGGCCGCCCGCGAGCGCCTCCTGGAACTGGGCCTGACCGAGGAGGAGATCGTCATTCTGGAGGGCACCCACAAGCCCACCGCCATGGTCAACATCCGCGCTCCCCTGTCCGGCACCGTTATCAGCCGCGCGGTTTACGAAGGCCAATACGTCAAGACCAACGATCCCCTCTTCGAGATCGGGGACTTCTCGCGCATGTGGTTCGTATTCGACGCCTACGAGCCGGACCTGGCCTGGCTGCGCGTCGGCCAGACCGTCGAGGTCTCGATCCCCTCCCAGCCCGGCCAGGTCCTGACCGCCCCCATCAGCTTCATCGATCCCAGCCTCAATGAGATGACCCGCACGGCGCGGGTGCGGGTGACCCTGGAGAACCCTGAACGCCAGCTCCGTTACCGCCAGACCGCCCAGGCGGCGGTGGCCATCACCGCCCCGGAGACCCTGCTCGCGCCGCGGGCCGCCATTCTGCAACATGGCGAGCGGCCCATCGCCTATGTCGAGGAGGCCGGGCAGGGCTATCGGGCGCGGGAGGTCCGGCTCGGGCGGGTGGGCGATACTCAGGTGGAAATCCTCAGTGGCCTCCAAGAGGGCGATCGGCTGGTGACCCAGGCCGCCCTGATCCTCGATTCCCAGGCGCAACTCGCCCATGCCGCCATCCAGGTCGCGGCGGCCGAACCGGTCCCGGTCCTGCCCGCCAAGGTGGACGCCAGCACCCCAGGCCACGACGAGACCGCCACCGGGCTCCTGCGCACCCTGGTGCTTGTCACCGCGGATGCCGCCAGCGCCCTTGCTGGCGATGACCTGGCCGGCTACCAGAAACAGGTGCCCGCCCTGCGGGAGGCCCTCGCCGCCTATCTGGCGGGCCATCCCCCGGCCAGCCGCGCGGGCCTGGCCGCCTTGACCGGCAAGCTGACCGAGGCCCCCGATCTGGAGGCCGCGCGCCATGCCTTCGAGCCCTTCAGCACCGCCGTGGCGGACCTGGCCCAGGAGGAGCATCTGCATCATCGCGGGGATATCTGGATCTATCAGTGCCCCATGAGTCCGGTGCTGGGTACCGCGCGCTGGCCCTCGCGCATCCCGCAACTGCGCAACCCCTTCTTTGGTCCCGCCATGTTGGGCTGCGGCGACGAGGTCAAGTAGGCGCTGCCCATGATCGCCCGCCTCATCCAGGGGTCCCTGCGCCACCGCTTTCTGGTCATCAGCGGCTTTCTCGCCCTGTGCGCCTGGGGCCTGGTGGCGATCAACCGGGTACCGATCGACGCCATCCCCGACCTCTCGGAGAATCAGGTCATCGTTTACGCCGACTGGCCGGGGCGCTCACCCCAGGAGGTCGAGGATCAGATCACTTACCCGCTCTCGGTCGCCTTGCAGGGCCTCGCCGGGGTCAAGACGGTGCGGGCCAGTTCGATGTTCGGCTTCTCCTTTCTCACCGTCATCTTCGCCGATGCGGTCGATGTCTATTTTGCCCGCACCCGGGTCCTGGAACGCCTCAATTCCCTGGGTGACCTGCTGCCCCAGGGCGTGACGGCGCGGCTCGGACCCGATGCCACCGGGCTCGGCTGGGTCTTTCAGTACTATCTCAAGGACGAGTCGGGCACTCAGGACCTGGGTTCGCTGCGCACCCTCCAGGATACCTATGTCCGCTATCAGCTCGCCGCCGTGCCGGGGGTGGCCGAGGTCGCCAGCATGGGCGGCTTCGTGCGCCAGTATCAGATCGAGGTCTCGTCCCTCAAGCTGAAGCAGTATGGCGCTACCCTGGGCGAGGTCATGGACGCCGTGGCCGCGAGTAACCTCAATGTCGGCGGCAAGACCATCGAGGAGAATGGCGCCGAGTTCGTGGTGCGCGGGGTGGGCCTGGTGCGGGATATCGCCGACCTGGAGCAGATCCCGGTGTTGCCCCGCAACGGCACCCCCCTCTATCTGCGCGATGTGGCGACCATTCAGATCGGTGGCGATTTCCGCCGCGGGGCCCTCGATGTCGATGGGCGGGAGGTGGTCGGCGGTATCGTGGTGATGCGCTACGGCGAGAATGCCTACCAGGTCATCCAGGACGTCAAGGCCCGGATCGCCACTCTGGCGCCCGGCCTGCCCCCCGGCGTCAGCCTGGTCGCCTTCTACGACCGCAGCGACCTGATCGGGCGTGCCATCACCACCCTGAAGGAAGCCCTGACCGAGGAAATCCTCCTCGTCATCCTGATGCACATCCTCTTTCTCTTCCATTTCCGCAGCATCCTGATCGTCACCCTGCCGCTGCCGGCCTCCATCCTCATCGCCTTCATCCTGATGGACCAGTTTGGCATCGCCGCCAACATCATGTCCCTGACGGGCATCGCCATCTCCATCGGCGTCCTGGTCGATGCTGGCATCGTCATGACCGAGAACGTGATCCGGCACTGCGAGCGCGCCGAGGCGGCCTTGCGCCGGCGGCTCACCCCCGCCGAGGTCTTTGCCCAGACCCTGACGGCCGCCACCCAGGTCGGCCGGCCCCTGGTCTTCTCCATGCTGATCATCATCCTGGCCTTCGTGCCGGTCTTCCTACTGACCGGCCAGGAGGGCAAGCTCTTCCATCCCCTCGCCTACACCAAGACCTTCGCCCTAATCGGCGCCACCCTGCTGGCGGTGACGGCGGTGCCGGTCTTCTGCACCCTGCTGGTGCGGGGTCCGCTCCAGCCCGAGGACCAGAATTGGCTGATGAAGGGGCTGCTGCGGCTCTATGACCCGGCGCTGGATTGGGCCCTCGGCCACCGTAAGGCCGTGCTGGGGCTCGCCGCCAGCCTGCTCGCCGTCTGCCTGGTGATCGCCCTGGGGCTGCCCCGGGCGGTCAACGATCGGCTGCCGGAGTCCGTCGCGCGTCATACCCAGGGGTTCGGCAGCGAGTTCATGCCCACCTTGGAGGAGGGCTCCCTGCTCTTCATGCCGGTCCTGCTCCCCGCGACCGCCCTGACCGAGGTCAAGCGCATCATGGCCTGGCAAGACCAGGTGATCCGCGCCCACCCGGCGGTCGTCTCGGCGGCGGGCAAGCTGGGGCGCGCCACCACCGCCACCGACCCGGCCCCGGTGGAGATGATCGAGACCACTATCCAGCTCAAGCCCCGCGACCAGTGGCCAGCCGGGACCACCAAGGCCTCCATCATTGCCGACCTCTCGGCGGAGCTGATGAACCTGCCCGGCTATGTGCCCGGCTTTCTCCAGCCGATTGAGAACCGCATCCTCATGACCAGCACCGGCATCCGCGCCCAGGTCGGGGTCAAGCTCTTTGGCGATGACCTGGACGCCCTCCAGCGGAAGGCCTTTGAGATCGAGCGGGTGATCAACGGGGTGCGAGGGGCGGTGGGGGTGGCACCCTCGCGCGTGCAGGGCAAGCCTTATCTGGAGATCGCCGTGCGCCGCGACCAGCTCGGCCGCTATGGGCTGAGCGTTCAGGAGGTGTTCCGGCAGGTGGAGGCCGGCATCGGCGGGGCCACCGTCGGCACCACCCTCAAGGGCCGCGAGCGCTGGCCGCTGCAGGTGCGCCTGGAGCAGGGTGAGCGTGGCGACATCGACCGACTGGGCGAGATCCTGGTGACCACCCCGGCCGGGGCCACCGTCCAGTTGCGCCAGGTGGCCGACATCAAGCGGGTGGTCGGCCCCAACGAGATCCAGAGCGAGAACGGCCGGCTGCGGGTCTTCGTCCAGGCCAATGTCCGCGACCGCGACCTGGGCAGCTTCGTCGAGGACATCAAGGCGCGTATCGCCGCCGAGGTGACCCTGGCCCCGGGCATGTCGATCGAATACTCGGGTCAATACGAACACCAGTTGCGGGCCCGTCAGACCCTCCTCTATGTCTTCCCCGCTGTCATCCTGATTATTTTCGGGGCCCTGGTGATGACCTTCCGCTCGGTGGGGGAGGCGGCCCATGTCCTGCTGGCGGTGCCCTTTGCCCTCACCGGCGGCGTCCTGCTCCAGGCCTGGATGGGCTTTAACTTCAGCGTTGCCGTCTGGGTCGGCTACATCGCCCTGTTCGGTACCGCCATCCAGACCGGCATCATCATGGTCACTTATCTGGAGGAATCCGTGGAAGAGGCGCGCCAGCGCCTGGGCCGGGCCCTGACTCGCGAGGAGCTGACCCAGGCCGTCAAGGCGGGCGCCCGCCTGCGCCTGCGCCCCAAGGTCATGACGGTCGCCACCACCATCGCCTCCCTGACCCCCATCTTCTGGCTCCAGCGCACGGGCGTGGAAATCATGCAGCCCCTTGCCGCCCCCGTCGTCGGCGGCATGATCTCCAGCCTGGTGCACATCCTCATTGTCACGCCCGTCATCTTTCTCTGGTTACGGGAGCGCGGGGGAGCAAGTCAGGTTTAAGCCAGTGCCTCCCTCAAGCGATGAGGCGCGGTCCCCAGCCTTGACATGAAAGACACAGGTCGTCATGTACCCGGTGCCTCATTTTCACTGACACATTCCGCGGAGCGGATTGCCTATCCGTCCGTCTAGTGACCCACGACTGGTGGGAGCGTGCCCCGGAACGCTGGGACCTCGCCATCTCAGCTTTGGTCATCGAGGAGGCAGCAAGGGGTGACCCAACGGCGGCTGGGCATCGCACACAGGCGTTGCGCGACCTGCCGTTGCTACCCATCGGTACTCATGCCCGCGACCTGGCATCAACCTTGGTTCAGGTCGGTATCGTCCCAGCCAGCGAGCCCGAGGATGCTTTGCATGTGGCCATTGCCACGGTGGCGCGGATGCACTATCTAGTGACCTGGAACTTCGCTCACTTGGCGGGACCCGATGCCAAGCAAAGGCTCCTCGACGGCCTACGGACTCTCGGCCATCGCCCGCCATTGCTGACCACGCCCGAAGAACTTTTGGAGATTGCAAGATGACCCGACCCCCCGAACGCCAAGGCCTGCCCAAGGCCCCCGATCCGATCCTGGGCGAGCTCTGGGAAGTCAAGCGCGAGATCAACAAGGCCGCTGACTACCGCATCGATAGGTTGGTGGATATGGCAAACAGGGCTGCCGAACGGGTCAGGGCGCAATGGCGCCAAGAAGGAAAACAGAGTCGTCCAGCGCCTTGATAACGACCGAGGCCGTGGTCCGGGTTTATGCCGCAGCCAACGGCCTGATTCGGCGCACCTCTTTCTCGATGACGTCATAGGCAGCGCCACCCTCAAAACGAAAGCAGATCCGCCATTGGTCGTTGATCGAGATGGCGTACTGGCCTTGGCGGTTGCCCGCAAGGGCATGCAATCTGTTACCTTAAGGTGCTTGCAAGTCCTGCGGACAGACAGCAAGGTCGGTAGTGCGTAGGGCCGTGGTCGAGAGAATCGCAATGCCTCTGCCCTTACTCTAATATAACCCCCGCGCGAAGCGAGCCCCGCCCGCCCTCCTTACCGCTGAGTGGTTTTGCCTGCTGAGCCAATTGCAAAATTGCCGGTAGCGTTTGAGCCCCAGGTGGGCGAGGGGCAAAAATGGCTGTTTTTGCCCCTTTCAGTATTTGCTCGGTCCTCTTCTACGCGAGTGGCATGGTGTTATCCCGT
>JBASIS010000215.1:0-44055 GCA_049654905.1 Chromatiaceae bacterium | reverse complement strand
CAAGCCCCCCTCTTCGCGGTTCCGCCCATCGGCCAGTTTGGCTGGGCCTTCGACTGGACCCTGTTGCCGGAATTTCTCCTCGTCGGCCTGGCGCTCTCCTTCAACTGCTTTGGCGTCCTCACCATCGCCCAGCGGGCCAACGACGCCGGCTGGAAGCGCCCGGACATGGCCGGCATCGGCCGCGGGCTCATGGCCGAAGGCCTGACCAACGCCGCCTGCTCGCTGATCAATGGCGTCGCCCAGACCGCCAGTGGCGGCGCCATCGGCCTCTCCCTGGCGACCGGTGTTTCCAGTCGTATCGTTGGCTTTGCGCTGGGTGGGGTCTTCATCGCCCTCGCCTTTTTCCCCCCCGTGGCCAGCCTCTGGACCCTGCTGGCGCCGCCGGTGATCGGGGCCGTACTGATGTTCGTCGCGTCATTCATTATCCTGGGCGGCATCAAGATCATCACCTCGCGCCTGCTCGACCCGCGCAAGACCCTGACCCTGGGCCTGGCGCTCATCGCCGCCATCGGTCACGACACGGTGTTGGTGAATGCGAGCAACTCCGTGGGGATAATCGATACCTCGCTGTCCAGTATGGTCGCGCTGGCAGTGATCGTTGCCATCGGGCTCAACGCCCTATTCCGGCTGGGAGTTCATCAGTTCGTGGCCCATAGCGTTCCACTCGATGCCCAATGGCCAGCAACGGTCAACAAACACTTGTGGCACCTCGGGCACCAGTGGGGTGCCCGCCCGGAGGTGGTGATGCGCCTGGATCATGCCACCCATGAACTGCTGGATGCCGTCTATGCCCATGGACTACTGGCGGACAGGGACGATCCCCGTGTCGAACTCGTGGCCCGCTTCGATGAATACCAATGCCAAATCCGTGTCATCTATGCCGGCAGACCGCTGCGCCTTGCCAATGAGCCCCCAAACCCCGAGCGGCTGATGGATGATCCGGATGCCCTGGCGGAGCTGGCCGGCTTTTTGATCAGACGCCAGGCCGACGGCCTCAAGGTTGAAGAACAGAATGGTCAATGCACGGTGACCATGCGCTTTGATGACTGAGGGCAACCCCCGTGATCAAGGCTCTCGCCAAGGCCAGGCAGCCGTTTCTTCCAGCGTACCCAGCCGCCAGATCCTCATGAGCGGGTTCTGGTGCTCCTGTCCGGGGGCGTGCATGGCAGGGATGCCATGCCCGAGCCTCCAGGGATGGATTTACGGCGTCCCCCGGACAGGAGCATCAGAACCCGCCCGCGCCAGCCTATCCAGCTCCCGCAAATGCCCCAGCTTCTCCCGAATGCGGATCTCCAGCCCGCGATCCACCGGTGCGTAATACCGTCGTGGCCGCAGACCGTCGGGGAAATAGACCTCGCCGGCGGCATAGCCCTCCGGCTCATCATGGGCATAGCGATAGTCGTGACCATACCCCAGCTCCTTCATCAGCCGGGTCGGGGCATTGCGCAGATGGACGGGGACCTCCAGGGAGCCGGACTGGCGGGCATCCTCCTGGGCGGCCTTCCAGGCCAGATAGACGGCATTGCTCTTCGCCGCGCAGGCCATATAAACCACCGCCTGGGCAATGGCCAGTTCCCCCTCGGGACTGCCGAGGCGCTCCTGCACATCCCAAGCGTTCAGGGCCAACTCCAGCGCCCGGGGATCCGCATTGCCAATATCCTCGCTCGCCATGCGCGCCACCCGCCGCGCGATATAGAGAGGATCGCAACCGCCGTCGATCATGCGCGCCAGCCAATAGAGAGCCGCGTCCGGGGCCGAACCGCGCACCGATTTATGCAGGGCGGAGATCTGGTCATAGAAGATATCACCGCCCTTATCAAAACGCCGCGCATGGCCGGCAATGACCTCCATCACCACCCCTTCGCCGATCTGTCCGCCCTCGCTCAGGTCCGCCGCCAACTCCAGCAGATTCAGGGCACGACGGGCATCACCATCCGCCGCCATCGCCAGCACCCGTCGATGCTCGGAGGCCAGCGTCAGACCCAGTTGACCCAGGCCCCGTTCCCGATCCGCCAGGCCCTGGTCCATGACCCCTTCCAGGTCTTCAAGCTCTAGGGCCTTGAGGACATAGACCCGAGCGCGGGACAGGAGGGCATTGTTGAGTTCGAAGGAGGGATTCTCGGTGGTGGCGCCGATGAAGACCAGGGTCCCCTCCTCCACATGGGGCAGGAAGGCATCCTGCTGGGCCTTGTTGAAGCGATGGACCTCATCGATGAAAAGGATGCTGCCCCGCCCATCCGCGGCGCGCACCCGCCGGGCCTCCTCCACCGCCTCGCGGATGTCCTTGACCCCAGACAGGACCGCCGAGAGGCGCATGAAGTGACAACCGGAAGAGCCCGCCAGGAGCCGCGCCAGGGTCGTCTTCCCGGTACCCGGCGGTCCCCAGAAGATCATGGAGTGGGGCCGATCCATCTCGATCGCCCGGCGCAGGGGCTTGCCGGGGGCGAGGAGATGAGCCTGGCCACGGAATTCCGCCAGGGCGCGGGGACGCATACGCTCCGCCAGGGGGGCCATGGCGTGGACTGCGGCCTGACGGGTGGAGACAGGGGCCGCCATCTACTGGATCTCGAGAAAGTCTCCGCCGATGGGCCGGTCCAGCTTGAAAAGCTTGGGATCCAGTTTGGTGTTGCGCTTGGTGTCCAGGAAGCTGAAGCGGGTAATCTGGCCGAAGCTATCTTCCATGAGCAGGGTGTCCAGGGCCTCGCCGATGAAGCCGATACGGATACGCGTGACCTGCCCATCCGCCTTCTTGGGCTGCAGTTCCACCCAGTCCCGCCCATCGCCGGGGTCCCAGGTGAAAATTTCGAAGTAGCGATCAATAGGTTCGTTGGATGCCAGTAGCTGTGCCGGGGTGCCGTCCAGGGCACTGCTTTGACTCTGGTGGGAGATCTGATCCAGCTCGATATCATGGAGCCAGACCCGATCGCCATCCGCCACGATGACCTGTTCCATGGGCGCCCGGTACTCCCACCGGAAGCGGCCGGGCCGCTGCAGGTAGAAGGTGCCCTCGGACTCGATCATGCGCCCGCCATCGGCGCTCAGGGTATATTGGTGAAATTCAGAGGTGAGGGTGTTCAAGCCCTTGAGATAGTCCTTCAACCGCGCCTCGCCGCTGGGTGCGGCCAGGGCGAGCCCATTCAGGGCCAGAAGGGCGGCGGTCACGACCACTTGCAGCGCCCGGCCCACTTGACCGGGGGAGTGACGTTTGTGAACGGGGAAAAGGGTCCGGGGCATACGCATGTTTGATTTGTTCGTGGGTTCCGGTAGAGGGAAACTGACCTGGCGATGACCGCCAAGGACCAGTGGCAGATAAATAGTTGGTGACGATAGGGCCCCTATTGTAGCCCCACCGGGCCAAAACCGAGCCTTTTGCCCCTTTGATTGCTATAGAGTGACGGCCTGTTGCGGGTTATCCTTTCGGCGCCCCGCCACCTCAAACGCCCTTTGGACCCGCCCCTATGACCCAGCCCCTTGAAACCGCCAGCCCTGGCGCTGAGACCCTTGGGAGTCGTCGACCAGACCAGGATCTCCTCGGGCGGCTGGCCATGGGGCTCCCGCCCCTCCCCCGGGCCCTGGTGCGCGACTTCACCCAGGGTCAGCTCGGTCTGCGGGCCATGGGCCTGGCTTATACCACCCTCCTCTCCCTGGTGCCCCTGCTGGCGGTCATCTTCTCCGTCCTCAAGGGCTTCGGCGTCCACAACCGCGTGGAACCCCTGCTCTTGGAGGCGCTGGTACCGCTGGGGCAAACGGGCGAGATCATCGGCACCCAACTCATCCTCTTTGTCGAAAACGCCCAGGTCGCCGTGCTGGGCACCCTGGGACTGGTGTTCCTCATCTATACCTCGGTCAGTCTGATCGAGAAGACCGAGGAGGCCTTCAACTATATCTGGCATGTTGCCCGGCCACGGTCCCTGACCAATCGCTTCAGCCATTATCTGACGGTTATCCTCATCACCCCGGTGCTTTTCCTCTCGGCCTCGGGTCTCGCCGGTTCCATCCGGGCCAGCGTCCCCTTCACCAGCCTGCTGGCCAACGCCCACGGGTCGAGTCTGATAGCCCTCGTCGGCTGGATGATCCCTTACCTCCTCCTCGCCGCCGCCTTTACCTTTATCTACGTCTCCCTACCCCACACGCAGGTCCAATTCCGCCCCGCCCTGATCGCGGCCCTGGTGACGGTGGTCCTGTGGCGCGTCACGGGCTGGGGCTTCACCTATTTCATGGTCGGTTCCACCCACTTCACCGCCATCTATTCCGGCTTCGCCATCCCCATCCTCTTCATGATGTGGGTCCATATTGCCTGGCTCATTCTCCTGGCCGGCGCCAGTCTGGCCTTTTACCTTCAGCATCCCGAATACCTGGCGACCGCCGACCGGGACGCGCGGCCCAGTTGCCAACGCCAGGAGCGCTGGACCCTGGCGGTGGTGGGGCAGGTGGTGCATCGCCATTACCACGGCGAGTCACCCTGGGACAGCGATAGTCTGGCCCACGCCCTGGCCCTGCCGAGGAACGTCGTCAGAAATCAGCTCGAGATGCTGGAGGCCGGTGGCTACCTGGTGCCCACCGCCGGGGAGCCCAGCCGTTATGTCCCAAGCCGCGCCCCCGACACCATAAGTCTCATTTCACTGCTGGAATTCGCCCGGGGCTACCCGGAAACCCTGGGCACCCTCCCGACCCCACCCGCCCCCACGGCCAGCGCCATCGAGATCCGCCTGGATGAGGCCCGCTACCAGGCCTTGTCCGGCTTGACCCTCAAGGACCTCGCCGATCAGCTCGGTACGCTCTGAGAAAAGATTTTCGCCGCCCGGACCGCTACCCCTCGATCCCTGTCAGGCCAACAACAGTTCCAGGGCCTCGCGCACCGGGCGAAAGGAGCGGCGATGGATGGGACTGGGACCCAGGACCCGCAGGGCGGCGATGTGAGCTTGAGTCGGGTAGCCCTTGTGCAGGGCGAGCCCATAGCCAGGATAAAGGAAGTCGAGCCGCGCCATTTCGTGGTCCCGGGCTACCTTGGCCAGGATGGAGGCGGCGGAGATGGCGGCCACCTTGGCATCGCCGCCCACGATGGCTGCGACGGGACAGCTCAGCACGGGGCAGCGGTTGCCATCCACTAGGGCACGATCCGGCGGGAACGCCAGACCCTGGACCGCTCTCTGCATGGCCAGCAGGGTGGCTTGCAGGATGTTGAGGGTATCGATTTCCTCGGGGCTGGCGCTGGCCACACACCAAGCCAGGGAAAACTGTTGGATTTCGGGCTCCAGGAGGGCGCGCCGGGCGGGGGACAGGCGTTTGGAGTCATCCAGGCCCGGGATGGGCCGAGCGGGATCGAGGATGACGGCGGCGGCGGTTACGGGGCCGGCCAGGGGCCCGCGACCCGCCTCGTCAATGCCGGCGATCAGGACTGTGGTTAGCCCCCTGGCCGGGCCTGGCGCCATCAAGGGGCTGCGGCCAGTTCCAGCAGGGCCTGGGCGGCCTGGCGACCGGCGTCCCGGCGCAGTTGCCGATGAATGCCGGCGTAGGTCTCCCGGATCTCGACCAGCCGCGGCTCATCCGTCAGGAGCGCCAGCAGGGCCGGCCCCATCAGTTCCGCCCGACAGCGGTCCTGGATGAATTCCGGGGCCAGTTCCCGGCCGGCCAGGATATTCGCCATGGCGACCTGGGGGACCTTGATGAGGTTGAACACCTTGACCAGGCGGTAAGCGAAGGCATCGAGCCGGTAGCCCACCACCATGGGGCGTTTGAGCAGTAAGGCCTCCAGGGTGGCGGTGCCGGAGGCGGTGAGGACGGCATCGGCGGCAATCATGGCCTCCCGCCCCCGGCCATCGACCAGGGTCAGGGGGATCTTGAGGCCAGTCCGCGCCAGGATCTCTTCAAACAGGTCCCTCAGGCGCGGCGATACCAGTGGCACCACGAAGGCGAGCCCGGGTTGATGCCCCTGACACCAAGCGGCCGTCTCGATGAAGGGACGCGCCAGCAGCTTGACCTCACTGACGCGACTGCCCGGCAGGAGGGCGATCACCGGCCCAGCGAGGGGCAGACCCAAGGCCTGACGGGCCGCGCCGCAGTCGGTTGCGAGGGGGATCTCGTCCGCCAGGGGGTGACCGATGTAGCGGGCGGCCACGCCCCGCTCGCGGAGAAATTCCTCTTCAAAGGGGAAAATGCTCAGCACCAGATCGACGGCGGAGCGCAGCCCCTTGACCCGCCCGGGCCGCCAGGCCCAGACGGTGGGGCTGACCAGGTGGGCGGTGGGGATACCCGCCCGGCGCAGGCGCCGCTCCAGGGTCAGGTTGAAGTCCGGGGCGTCCACGCCAATGAAGAGATCCGGGCGGTGGGCCAGAAAATAGTCGCCGAGTTGGCGCCGCAGGCGCAGGACCTCGGGCAGGTGTTTGAGGACCTCCACCAGCCCCATGACGGAGAGGCGTTCCTGGTCGAGCAGAGTCTCGCAGCCCGCCTCGGCCATGCGCGGCCCGGCCACGCCGATGAAGCGGATATCGGGCCGCGCCTCGTGCAGGGCCCGGATGACACCAGCGGCCAGTTGATCGCCGGAGGGCTCGTTGGCGACGATGCCGATGCGCATCGGCGCGACGGGCTCAGCGCACAAAGCCGCGCGGACTGTTGGCGAGAAAATCCGCCAGATGATCGACCTCGGGGCTCCGCAGGGCGCGCATGGCCACCAGGGCCTCCGCCAACCTTTTCTTGGACTTGTAGAGCAGGCGAAAACCCTGCTTGATGGCGGCGATGGCCTCGGGCTTGAAGTTTCGCCGGCGTAGGCCCTCGGAGTTGATGCCACGCGGATGCGCCGGATGGCCGTTGACCAGGACGAAGGGTGGGATGTCCTGGGCCACGACGGAACCGCCGCCGGAGAAACAGTGGGCGCCAATGCGGCAGAACTGGTGGATGATCGTGAAGCCCCCGAGGATGGCCCAGTCCTCGACGCTGACATGACCCGCCAGGGTGGTGGCATTGGCCATGATGATGTTGTCACCGATCAGGCAATCGTGGGCCACATGGACATAGGCCATGAAGAGGTTGTCACTGCCGATCCGGGTCACCCCCAGTCCTTGGGCCGTGCCCCGATGCAGGGTAACGAACTCGCGGATGACATTGCGATCCCCCACCTCCAGCCGCGTCTCCTCGCCAGCGTATTTCTTGTCCTGGGGGTCCTCGCCCACGGAGGCGAACTGAAAGATGCGGTTATCGCAACCGATGTCGGTAGGTCCACGCAGGACGGCGTGGGGGCCGATCGAGGTGCCGCGGCCAATCCGCACCCGGGGCCCGATGATGACATAGGGCCCGACCTCAACGCCCTCGTCGAGCTCGGCGGCGGGATCGATGATGGCGGTGGGATGGATCATGCCTAGAAATCCCGCGCGGTACACATGATCTCGGCGGAGGCCGCCAGCTTGCCATCCACATGGGCCTCGCCCGTGAACATCCAGATGGCGCGCCGCACGGCCCGCAGCTTGACGGTCATGATGAGCTGATCGCCAGGTTCCACCGGGCGCTTGAAGCGGGCCTTGTCGATGCCGACGAAATAGTAAAGCTTGGAGCCGACCTCATCGGGCCGGGATTCCATGGCCAGCAGGCCCGTGGCCTGGGCCATGGCCTCAATGATGAGAACGCCGGGCATGATGGGCCGGGTCGGGAAATGGCCAGTAAAAAAGGGCTCGTTGAAGGTCACGTTCTTCAAGGCCACGAGATAATCGTCGCGCTGGAAATCCAGCACCTTGTCGACCAGCAAAAAGGGATAGCGGTGCGGCAGATGACTGAGCACCTCGTGAATATCCATCGTGTTCAAGGCTGTCTCCCTTGGGTGAAGGAGGGCTGGCAGGGGAAAAGACGCGGCGGGGGGCCGGCTATTCGGAGTCCTGTTCCACTCCCTGGATCAATTTTGCCAGCTCGGCCTCGAGGTACTTGACGCGCCGCGTCAGATCGTCGAGATGACGAAAGCGCGCGGCGTTGCGTCGCCAGTCCGCGTTCGACATGGCTGGAATGCCGCTGCTATAGACGCCGGGTTCCGGGAAGGAGCGCGTGACCATCGCCATCCCGGTGAAATGCACGTTATCGCCGATCTCCAGATGCCCGGCCATGCCCACGGCCCCGGCGATGGTGCAATCGCGGCCAATGTGGGTGGAACCCGAAATGCCCGAACAGGCCGCCATGGCGGTATTCTCGCCGATGCGGCAGTTGTGGCCAATCTGGATCAGGTTGTCGAGCTTAGCCCCGGCTTCGATGATGGTGTCCATCAGGGCGCCGCGATCCACGCAGCTATTGGCGCCGATCTCGACATCATCCCCGATGTCCACCCCCCCCAGTTGGGGCATGCGGAACCAGCGCTTACCATCCCGCGCGAAACCAAAGCCATCCCGACCGATGACGCAACCGGGCTGGAGCAGGGCGCGGCGGCCCACCCGCACCCCGATGCAGAGGGTGACCCGCGCCACCAGTCGTGCCTCCTCGCCAATGCGGCAGTGGGCCCCCACGACGGAACCGGGACCGATAAAGGCACGGGGGCCGATTTCGACGCCCTCCTCCACCACCGCACCGGGGCCAATCCAGGCGCTGGGGTCCACCCGGGCCGAGACCGCCACCACAGCACTGGGGTGGCGACCCGCGGGCATTGCGGGTGGGGGATGGAGGAGCCAGCCCGCCTTGGCATAAGCCAGGTAGGGGTTGTCGCCGATCAGGACCGGAACGGGGCAATGCTCGCGGTCACTGGGGCCGAGGATGACCGCGCCCGCGCGGGTCAGGCCCAGGGCGGCGCGATATTTTTTGTCGGCATAGAAACAGAGGTCTCCTGGACCGGCATCGGCCAGGGTCGCGATACGATCAACCCTGGCATCCGGGTCTCCCTCTAGCGCGAGACCAAGTTGCTGGGCGAGTTCTCCGAGGGAATATTCCAAGATAATGATCGCCGGAACGGGGAAAGGGCAGGATTATGCCTACTTGGCCTGGTGCTTGGCCCGCATCCGTTCCACCACCTCGTCGGAGATGTCGATGCGTTCACTGAAATAGAAGACGTCCTTGCCGCTGACGATGAGGTCAATGCCGCGTTGCTTGGCCAGTTCGGTCACCACCTCCTCCACCTGCTTGCCAAGCTTGGTGCGCATCTCGTTCTGGCGGAGGGTGAGATCCTCCCGCGCCTCCCCTTGGGCGTACTTGAGCTTGCGATCCCGGTTACGAATATCGTTGGAGAGGCGCTGGGCCTCCTCGGTACTCATGAGGGCGGCATCCCGGTCCAGGCGCGCCTGTAAAGCCGTAAGTTCTTCCTGCTGTTCGCGTAACTTCCTCTCGCGGTCGGCGACCGCCTGCTGCAACTCATTGCGTGCCTGCTCGTACTGCGGCGATCGTTCCACGATCCGGTCGGGATCGATCGCGGCCACCACATAATCCGCCGCCAGCGCTTGGGCACCGGTGGACCCCAGCAGACAGGCCGCGGCCAGGAGAAAGTAAAACCTCGACATGATGCTCATCACCCTAGAAGGCAGAGCCCAAACCGAACTGGAAGACCTGGGTCTGGTCACCCTCCTTCTCGTTAATGGGGTAGGCAACGCTAGCGAAGATGGCGCCTACGGGCGACAGCCAGACCACGGACACCCCCGTGGAATAGCGCAGGTCTTCGAGGGCAAAACCATCGGGCGCGATCAGACCATTCATGGAGGAGGTGGTCCAGACATTGCCAAAGTCAAAGAAGGCGCTGAGCCGGATGGTATCGGCGAAGTCGCCGGAGATGGGCGGCGGTACGAAGATTTCCATGCCCCCCACGATTTTGATGTTGCCGCCAATGGGATCGCCTTCCCCAGCGGTCTCCCGCGGGCCCAGGGTATTCTCCTCCCAACCCCGCACCGACCGGGGGCCACCGGCGTAAAAGTTCTCGAAGAAGGGCATGGAGGTGGTGTCGCCATAACCATCCCCGTAGCCCAGATCCGCGCGCATGGACAGGGTAAAGCGCCGCGCCAGGGGGTAATAGTGGCGGTGGCGATAGGTAAGACGCCAGTACTCCAGGGTACTGCCGGGCCCGGCGGCTTCCAGGGCGAGGTTTTGTAGCAAGCCCTTGGTGGGGAAGATGGTGGTATCCCGCGAGTCCTTAGTGTAAGAGGCATTCAGGACGTAATCGTTGTAGATATCGCCATTGAGGAGGACGAATTCCTCGGCGACTGTCGAAAAGCCGGGCTTCAACTTGATGTATTGATACTGGATGCCCAGTCCGGCGCGGCTGACGTCGGAAATGGGCAGGCCCCAGTTGATACCGGCAACACCCAGATCCGTTGAGTAGGGTGCGAGATCCAGATTTTCATAATTGGTCTCCCGGTAAGACAGGATGAAGCCGCGGCTGATACCGTTGATGGTGTAATAGGGGTTGGTGTAGCCCAATTCGTAAATCGTATTGGCATCGCTGGTATTGAAGGCAAAGGAGACCCGCTTACCCGTGCCCATGAAGTTATTCTGAGTCACGCTGGTATTGAAGAGAATGCCCTGGGTCTGGGAATAGCCTACACCGGCCATAAGATTGCCGGAGGGCTTCTCCTTGACGGTGACATCCACGTCCACCTGATCCGGGGAACCCGGGACGGCCGGGGTTTCAATATTCACTTCGTCGAAGAAGCCGAGGCGTTGCAGACGTTCGCGGGACTCCTTGACCAGCTCCGAGGAGAACCAGGCCGCTTCCAGTTGGCGCATCTCCCGGCGCAGGACCTCGTCGCGGGTACGGGTATTGCCCTTCATGTTCACGCGTCGGACATAGACGCGCTTGCCAGGATCGACGAAGAAGATGACCTTGACCTCTTTCTTTTCGTCATTGATCTCGGGGATGGTATTCACATTGGCGAAGGCATAGCCCTCGTCCGCGAGGCGGCGGGATACCCGCTCCGCGCTCTGGGTCGTCGCCTTGCGCGAGAAGGGCTCACCGCGGCGCATATGAATCAAGGGGAAGACCTCCTCGACCGGTAGGGTCGGCTGGCCGGCGAGCTGGATATCGCTGACCATGAAGATGTCGCCTTCATTGATGACGACCGTGATGTAGATCTCCTTGCGGTCGGCACTGATCGAGACCTGGGTGGACTTGATCTCGAACTTGATGAAGCCCCGGTCCAGGTAGAAGGAGCGCAAGGTCTCCAGGTCGCCGCCCAGCTTCTGCTTGGAGTACTGATCGTTCTTGGAATACCAGGAGGCCCAATTGGACTTACCCAGCTTGAAAAGTCCCAGCAATTCTTTTTCGGGGAATGCCTCGTTGCCGATGACGTTGATCTGTTTGATGCGCGCCGTCAGGCCCTCGATGATATCAATCGTGACCCGCACCCGGTTGCGATCCAGGGGGGATACCGTGGTCTGAATCTCGATCCCGTATTTGCCGCGGGAAAAATACTGATTCTTCAGTTCCTGCTCAATGCGATCGAGGATGGATTTATTGAAGACCCGACCCTCCGCCAGACCGATCTCCTTGAGGGCAGCACGCAGCGCCTCCTCGTCGATATCCTTGTAGCCCGTCAAAATGATCTCCGAGACCGCGGGCCGTTCCTGAACCGTGACGACCAGGACGGTGCCGTCTCGCTCGACCTTGACGTCCTCGAAGAATCCCGAGGCATAAAGGGCGCGAATGCTCTTGGCCGTGACTTCATCCGTGGTGCTATCCCCAATCTTGACGGGGAGTAGGCTGAAGACGGTGCCAGCGGAGATACGCTGGAGGCCTTCGATGCGGATGTCGGTCACCTTGAAGGTGTCCGCCAAGGCGGTCAGGGGCCCATTCAACAGCAGGCCCAGCGCCAGGACGATCAGGACCAGGGCATGGCGGGCCACCCCTGAAAAACTTCTCTTGGAAACGCCCAAAGCTCATCCCCCTGTGCGGAGAAGCCGCCTGCCGCGACGGCCAAAATAATGACGGGCTAGTATAGGCGAAGGGAATCACGAACAAAACTACCATGGCGGCCCCGCAGCCAAGGAATACCCCCGGCGGGGACCTAAATGGCGGGCGAGGAGCGCCAGCCGGGTCCTCTTAATTCAGCAGGCGTTGAATATCGACGAAGAAGGCCAGGGACATAAGGGCGGCGAGCAGGGCGACGCCGATACGCTGACCCTGCATCTGGACCTGTTCGGACAGGGGTCCGCCCTTGATCGCCTCAACCAGGAAGAACAGCAGATGCCCCCCATCGAGGACGGGGATCGGCAGGAGGTTGAGCACGCCCAGGCTGATGCTGACGACGGCCAGGAACTTGATGAAATAGCTCCAGCCATGACTGGCGCTGCGCCCGGCGCTTTCGGCGATGGAGATGGGACCGCTCAGGTTCTCGATGGAGGACTGGCCCGTCAGCATGCGGCCCATGACCTTGAGCATCAGCCAGCTCATGTCCGCCGTCTTAGCGACGGCGGCGCCCAAGGCATCGACCGGCCCCAGCCGCACCACGGCGCGATATTGCGCCAGCAGTTCCTCGGATACTTCCACCCCGGCACCGACCCGGCCAATCTCCCCGGTGGGGCCTGGGGTGGTGCGCGGGGTCAGGGCCAGGTTCAGCTCCTGGCCGCCGCGGGCAATCCGCACCCGGAGGGTCTGGCCCGGATGGTCCCGCACCATGGCGACCCAGGCGTCCCAACTGGTGACGGGCTTATCGTTGGTCTCGAGAATCCGATCGCCGGTCTGGAGACCGGCCGCCGCGGCCGCCTCGCCGGGAATGACCTCGCCCAGTACCGGCGGGAGCAGGGGGCGGGCGGGCGCCAGGCCAAGATTGCCAAGGATGGCCGGATCTTCCGGCAGGGCCGCCAAGGCCCGGCCATTAAGCACATAGGTCCGCTCGTCCCCCTCCGCATCCCGTATCCGCACCGGCAGATCCCGGCCGTCCAGGGCCTCGGCCATCAAGGCAAAGACCGCCGCCTCCCAGGTCGGGGTGGGGCGATCACCCACCCGCAGCAGTTCGTCCCCGGCCTCCAGCCCCGCCTCGGCGGCGATGGAGCCGGTGGCCACGGTCCCGATCAGGGCGCGGCTGCCGGTATCCCCGATGACCAGAATGCCCCAGTAGAGTAGGACGGCAAAGAAGAGATTGAAGAGGGGACCGGCCAGCACGATGGCGGCGCGCCTCCAGAGTTTCTGGCGGTTGAAGGCCCGATGGGCCTCCGCCGGATCAACCTCTTCCTCGCGCTCATCGAGCATCTTGACGTAGCCGCCCAAGGGGATGCCCGCCAAAACGTATTCGGTGCCATCCCTCCGGCCCACCCAACGTACCAGGGGTCGTCCGAAGCCGATGGAAAACCGCAGAACCTTGACCCCCAGACGCCGAGCCACCCAAAAGTGGCCGAACTCATGCACCGCAATAAGGATGGCGAGGACAAGGATGAAGGAGAGGATAGTATGGAGCATGTCTGGCATGGCCCTTTATCCGACCAGGGTTGGCAGCAATTGTTCCGCCATGGCGCGGGCCTGGCGATCCGCCTCCAAGAGACTCTCCAGTCCATTCCGGCTGACAGCCTGGGCTGGCAGCCGCTCCAGGGTCGCGCCAACCAGGCGGGCGATGGCGGTATAGCGGATGCGCCCCATCAGGAAGGCCGCCACGGCCACCTCATTGGCGGCATTGAGGATGGTGGGGGCCGTACCCCCGGACTCGGCAGCCTGGATTGCCAGCGCCAGGCAGGGGAAGCGATCCAGCCCCGGCGGCTCGAAGTCCAGGCGGCCGACAGCGAAAAGATCCAGGGGCGACACGCCGGAACTCAGACGCTCCGGCCAGGCCAAGGCGTGGGCAATGGGGATTCGCATGTCTGGGTTGCCCAATTGGGCCAGTACCGAGCCGTCCACGTACTGCACCAGGGAATGAATGACGCTCTGGGGATGAATAACGATCTGAATGCGTTCCGGCCGGGTGCCGAACAGCCAGCACGCCTCAATGAGTTCCAGGCCCTTGTTCATCATGGTGGCGGAATCCACCGAGATCTTGCGCCCCATCCGCCAGTTGGGGTGAGCGCAGGCCTGGTCCGGCGTCACCCGTTCGAGTTCCGCCAGGGGCCGATCACGGAAGGGACCACCAGAGGCGGTGAGGAGAATCCGCTCCACGCCCACCTGGTCGAGGCCATGCTCGTAACCCGCGGGCATACACTGAAAAATGGCGTTGTGTTCGCTATCGATGGGGAGCAGCAGGGCGCCGCTGGCGGCGGCGGCGGACATCAGGATCTCGCCGGCGACGACCAGGGCCTCCTTGTTGGCCAGCAGCAGCCGCTTGCCGGTCCGGGCGGCGGCCAGGGTGGGCAGCAGACCGGCGGCGCCGACGATGGCGGCCATGACAATGTCCACCTCGGGCAGGGCCGCCACCTGGGCCAGGGCCTCGGGACCCGTCAGCACCTCGGGGGCCCCATCCATGTCCGCGAGCAGGCCACGTAGGCGCTCCGCCGCCCCGACATCCGCCAGGACGGCCAGGGTCGGCCGGTGGCGGCGACACTGCTCGGCCAGGCGCTCCGCATCCCGGTTGGCGGTCAGGGCCACCACCCGATAAAGCTCCGGGTGACGCCCCACCACGTCAAGGGTGCTGATGCCGATGGAGCCCGTGGCCCCCAGAACGCAGATCCCCTTCATGTCGGGACTCCCAGCCAGATCAGACCCAGAACGAAAAAGGGCGCGGCGGCGGTCAGGCTGTCGATGCGATCCAGGAGGCCGCCATGACCGGGCAGGAGATGGCCGGAATCCTTCACCCCCTGGCGGCGCTTGAGGAGACTTTCAAACAGATCGCCCACCACGGAGATGAAGGCGGTGGCCAGGCATAGCAGGAGGGCCCCCAGGGTGGCAAGGGGTGCCAAATCCAGCCAGTAGCCCAGCACCAGGCTCAGCAGGGCCGCGCCCGCCCCGGCCCCCAGAACCCCCGCCCAGGTTTTGCCCGGACTGAGGACGGGCGCCAGCTTGGTCCTGCCCCAGCGGCGGCCGGTAAAGTAGGCGGCGATGTCCGCCGTCCAGATGAGGATCAGGAGAAAGAGCACCAGGGCGGGCCCCCGGGACGAGACACCGTGGAGCTGGGTCATGGCCAGCCAGGGACCGGTCAATGCGAGCAGCCCCGCCAGCAAGCGTCCCGGAGCGGGCCCCGCGCCCGATTCGATCTGCTTCAGTCGAAAGAGCCAGACCGCGACCAGCCACCACCAGAGGCTGACCAGCAGGAGTAGGGGCGCCACCCCCGCCTTGGGCAGAAACCAGAGCAGGCTCAGGGCGGCGCCGATGAGGGCGACATAGCCCAGCCGCACCGCGGGCCTGGTCAAGCCCCCCAGGGCCGACCACTCCCAGGCACCGCCCAACAGGATCGGGCCCAGGGCTAGGGCGAAGCCCCAGGTTGGCAGGGCCAGCACCGCCAGAATGGCGACCGGGGCCAGGAGCGAGGCGGTCAGGACGCGCCGCTGGAGGCTGGTCAGGGCCACGAGGATACTCGGTCCGGATCGTGGGGCGATTCAGGCGCCGAATCGAGCGCTCGTGAGCCCTGTCCCATCACCTGCTCGGAGGTCTGGCCAAAGCGACGCTGGCGCCGCCCGTAGTCGGCCAGGGCCTCGGCGTAGGCCGCCGTGCCAAAGTCCGGCCACATGAGATCGGTAAAGTAAAGTTCGGCGTAAGCCGACTGCCAGAGCAGAAAGTTGCTCAACCGCCGCTCGCCGCCCGTACGGATGAAGAGATCGGGGTCCGGCAGGCCGGCGGTCGCCAGGTGGGTGGCGAGGCTGGTCTCGCTGAGAGCCGCCGGGTCCAGCCGCCCCGCGACGGCGTCCTGGGCGATCCGCCGGGTTGCCTCGGTCAGGTCCCAACGGCCGCCATAGTTGGCGGCGATCTGCAAGGTCAGCTTGGTATTGGCCGCTGTCGCCACCTCGGCCTCGGCGATCTCCAGCCGCAGGCGTTCGGGGAAGGCCGCGAGATCGCCAATGACCCGCAAGCGCCCACCGTTCTGCTTGAGCTTTTTCACCTCGGATCTCAAGGCGGTGAGGAAGAGTTGCATGAGGAAATCGACTTCGGGTCTGGGCCGCCGCCAATTCTCGCTGCTGAAGGCAAAGAGGGTCAGGACCTCGACCCCCTGGCGGATGCTCTCCTCGACCACGGCCCGGACGCTCTTAACTCCCGCGCGATGCCCGGCGCCACGGGGCAGATGACGGGCCCGCGCCCAACGGCCATTGCCATCCATGATGATGGCGACATGCCGGGGAACAGCGCCCGTGCCCCCCTTCTCGTTCGTGTTTTCGGCCATGCCGTACTCGTGTCCTGGTCCGTCGGATCAGATGGCCATGAGGTCCTTTTCCTTCTCCTCCAGGACCTGATCGACCTCCTTGACGTATTTATCGGTCAGCTTCTGGATAGTTTCCTGGCCCCGGCGCTCGTCGTCCTCGGAAATCATCTTCTCCTTGACCATCTCCTTGAATTCGTTATTAGCCTCGCGCCGGATATTGCGGATGGCCACCCGGCCCTGCTCCGCCTCGGAGCGCGCCACCTTGATGAGATCCCGGCGGCGTTCCTCGGTCAGCGCTGGCATGGGCACCCGGATCACGGCCCCGGCGGTGTTGGGGTTGAGCCCCAGGTCGGACTGCATGATGGCCTTCTCGACCGCCGTCACCATGCTCTTTTCCCAGGGAGCCACGGCCAGGGTGCGGGCATCCTCGGCGGTGACGTTGGCCACCTGCTTGATGGGCACCTCGTTGCCGTAGTAATTGACCCGGATGTGGTCCAGCAGGGAGGGGTGGGCACGACCGGTGCGGATCTTGGCCAGCTCCAGACCCAGGGCCTCGACGCTTTTCGCCATCCGCGTCTCGGCGTCCTTGTTGACATCGTTGATCATCTCAGTCTCCGCTTGCGACCAGGGAACCGATGGCCTCGCCCTGGATCAGGCGCATCAGGGCCCCGGATTGATGGATGTTCATGACGCGTATGGGAATCCGGTTATCCCGGCACAGGACGATGGCCGTGGTATCCATGACCTTGAGATTCTCGCGCAGGGCCTGATCGTAGGTCAGGCGCGGGTAGAAAACGGCCTGGTCGTCCTTCATGGGATCGGCGGAATAGACGCCATCGACCTTGGTGGCCTTGATGAGCAGTTCCGCGCCGATCTCGACGGCGCGGAGGCTGGCGGCGGAGTCCGTGGTGAAGAAGGGATTACCGGTGCCGGCGGCAAAGATCACCACCCGCCCTTTTTCCAGATGCCGCATGGCGCGACGTCGGATGAAGGCCTCGCAGACCCCGGCGATGGGGAGGGCAGACATGACCCGGGCGGGGACCTGGATACGCTCCAGGGCATCCTGCATGGCCAGGGCATTCATGACCGTGGCCAACATGCCCATGTGATCACCGGTGACCCGGTCCATGCCGGCTCCGGCCAGACCCTCGCCCCGAAAGATGTTACCGCCGCCGATGACCAGGGCGAGCTGAATGCCCGTGTCGGCCAGCCCCTTCACCTCCGCGGCGAGCCGGCTCATGATGCCGGGATCAATACCGAACTGGCCGCCGCCCATGAGGGCCTCGCCGCTAAGTTTGAGCAGAATCCGCCGATAGGCTAGTTGGGACACGGGTTGAAGTCTCCAGTAGGGTGATCCGCGTAAGTAGAGTGGACCGCCGCGACAGGGGCGGAGGGGCCAGGGCGGCGCCCTTCCAGCGGCCGCCTGGTCCCAGGGAGGGGGTCCACGCCGACTTACGCCCTTGCGTGCCCCCCCATCGCCTGGCTAGTCGCCACGCACCTGGGCCATGACCTCGTCGGCGAAATTTTCCTGCTTCTTCTCGATGCCCTCGCCCACCTCGACGCGGGAGAAACGATGGACCTTGGCGCCGGCGCGACCGAGCAGCTTTTCGACCGTGACCTCCACGTCCTTGACGAAGGGCTGACCCAGCAGGGTGATCTCCTCCATGTACTTGCGGACGCGGCCATCAATGATCTTGTCCATGATCTCCGCCGGCTTGCCACTCTCCAGAGCCTGGGCGCGGAAGATGTCCTTTTCCTTCTCCAGCACCCCGGCGGGAACCTGGGTGGCATCGACACAGAGGGGGTTGCTGGCGGCGACATGCATGGCGATGTCCTTGCCTAGCTCGGGGTCACCGCCCGCCATCTCCACCAGGACGCCAATGCGTACCCCATGGCGATAGCTGTGCAACTGGCCCTGGGCGTCCTCGAACCGGACCAGGCGGCGCACCTGGATGTTCTCGCCAATCTTGGCGATCAGGGCCTCGCGGGCCTCGGCGATGGTGGTCGCCTCGCTCGCGCGAATGGGCAGGGCGCTCAGGGCCTCCACATCCGCCACTCGGGCGGCCAGGGCGGCCTCGCCCACGGCATCGGCAAAATCCTTGAAGTTGGCATCCTTGGCGACGAAGTCGGTCTCGCTATTGACCTCGACCATGACGCCGGTCTTGCCATCGGCGGCGACCTTGATGACCACCACGCCGTCGGCGGCGATGCGGCCAGCCTTCTTGGCGGCCTTCGCCTGACCGGACTTGCGCATGGCCTCGATGGCGGCCTCGATACTACCCTGGGATTCCACCAGGGCCCTTTTGCACTCCATCATGCCGGCCCCGGTACGCTCTCTGAGCTCCTTGACCAATGAGGCGGTAATCTCCATCAAACAAATCTCCGAAAATCTGGTATCGCGAAAGTGCCCGGCGCGGGGCGAAAACTGGATTCAGGGGCACCTGCCCGACGGGCCGGGCAAAGGGTTAGCCCCTGATGAGGTTTGGCCGGAGCCAGAACGTCAGCCAGCGACCGCCGCCGGCGCGGACTCCATGTAGTCATCAACCCGGCCTGCCATGGCGGCGGCACTTTGCCGGCCGTCCAGGATGGCGTTGGCGGAGCCGGAGATGTAAAGTCGCACGGCGCGGATGGCGTCATCATTGCCAGGAATCACATAGTCGATAGGGCCGGGATCATTGTTGGTGTCCACCACGCCCACCACCGGGATGCCCAGTTTGTTGGCCTCGGTCACGGCCAGCTTCTCGTGGCCCACATCGATGATGAAGATGGCATCCGGCAAGCCACTCATCTCCTTGATACCGCCCAGGCTCAACTCCAGCTTCTCCTTCTCCCGACTCAGGCCAAGGGCCTCCTTTTTATTGAAGCGGTTGATGGAGCCATCCTCGAACATGGCCTCCAGGTCCTTGAGGCGCTTGATGGACTGCTTGATGGTCTTGAAGTTGGTCAACATACCGCCGAGCCAGCGATGGTTGACGAAGGGCATGCCGCAGCGGATAGCCTCCTCGCGGATGGCGTCGCGGGCGGCGCGCTTGGTGCCGACAAAGAGCACCTTGCCGCCGTTGGCGGACAGGGAGCCCATAAAATTCAGGGCCTCGCGGAAAAGGGGCAGGGTCTTTTCCAGGTTGACGATGTGAATTTTATTGCGATGGCCGAAGATATAGGCCCCCATCTTGGGGTTCCAGTAACGGGTCTGGTGTCCGAAGTGGACGCCAGCTTCCAGCATGTCCCGCATGGATATTTGGCTCATGATCAAAACCTCGATGGATTGGGTTAAACCTCCACGTCTCCCCAGGAAACAACCCGCGCGAGCGGGCACCCGGTTATCCCGGTGACGAGGCGTGTGTGGCGATGACAAGGCCCGCGCCGAGCGCGAACCAAAAAATAGCGCGAAAAACCTTTGTTTCTCGCGCCTTGGGGCCTAACGGCAAACACCCGACCGCCAAAAATGGCGAATCGGTTTGCCGATCAGCGTCGCCTTTTATACCATAAGCGACTGGATTCGAGCAATTTCAAGCCAATCCCGGCTTGTCTCCCGCCCCATTCCCACCTTTCGCCACTCCGGAAGTACCAGCCCCAGCATGAGCGTGACCATCAAGACCGCGGACGAAATCGCGAAAATGCGCGTGGCCGGACGCCTGGCCGCGGAGGTTCTGGAGATGATCGAGGAACACGTGGTCCCCGGCATCACCACCGAGGAACTCGACCGCCGCTGTCATGACTACATCGTCCAGGAACAGGGGGCCATCCCTGCCCCTCTGAACTACCGCGGCTTTCCCCGTTCCATCTGCACCTCGGTCAACCATCAGGTCTGTCATGGCATCCCCAGCGACAAGCAACTCAAGAGGGGCGACATCCTTAACATCGACATCACCGTCATCAAGGATGGCTATCACGGTGACACCAGCAAGATGTTCTGCCTCGGCGAACCCTCCATTCTGGCCCGCCGCCTGGTAAAGGTGACCCACGAGGCCCTCTGGATCGGCCTGGACCAGGTCCGCCCCGGGGCGACCCTGGGCGACATCGGCCATGCCATCCAGACTTACGTCGAGAGCCACCGCTTCTCCGTGGTGGAGGAATATTGTGGCCACGGCATCGGCCACGACTTCCACGAGGAGCCCCAGGTTCTGCACTATGGCAAGCGCGGCGCGGGTATGGTGCTGCGTGCCGGCATGTGCTTCACCATCGAGCCCATGGTCAACGCGGGCAAACGCTACATTAAGCTGTTACCGGACGGCTGGACGGTCGTCACCAAGGATCGCGGCCTCTCGGCCCAGTGGGAACACACCGTCCTGGTCACCCCCGATGGCCACGAGGTCCTGACCCTGCGTCACGAGGAGCGCGGGGGGCCGAGCCAGCCATGATGATGGGATCCAAGGCCGAGGCCCTGGTGGCCTTCGCCCAAGCGCGTCTCGACGAGGCCCTGACCGCGGGTTCCGAGCCCATTCCCGCCTTTCGCCAGGCCCTGCGCGAGGGTCGCCAACGCCTCTTTGACGCCTTTGACCAGGGCGTCCCCGCCGCCGATCTGGTACGGACCCACAGCCTGCTGGTCGATAGCGTCCTGACCCGCGCCTGGGCGCGTCACCTGCCCCCGACCAGCCCCGGAGCCCTGCCCCTCGCCCTGGTCGCCGTCGGCGGTTACGGCCGGGGAGAGCTGCACCCCGGGTCGGACCTGGATATCCTGATCCTCCTGGGCGAGGAGGCGGGCGAAGGCCGGGCCGCCCTCGATGGCCCGCTGGAGGCCTTCATCACCTTCCTCTGGGACATCGGCACCGAGGTCGGCCAGAGCGTCCGCACCCTGGACGAGTGCGTCGCGGAGGCGCGGGCCGACGTTACCGTCATGACCAACCTCATGGAGGGCCGCCTGATCACGGGTGATGCCCAGCTCCTCGCCGCCATGCGCGCCGCCACCGGGCCGGACCGCCTCTGGCCCAGTGACGCCTTTTTCGCCGCCAAAACCGCCGAGCAACGGCAACGCTGGCACAAGTACGGTGGCACCGCCTACAACCTGGAACCCAACATCAAGGAAAATCCCGGCGGCCTGCGTGACATCCAGATGATCGGCTGGGTCGCCAAGCGCCATTTTGCCGCCGACACCCTCCACGACCTGGTCCTGCATGGCTTTCTCACCGAAGGGGAGTACCTGACCCTGATCGAGGGCCAGGCCCGGCTGTGGCGCATCCGCTTTCAACTCCATCGCCTGGCCGGACGCCGCGAGGATCGGCTCATCTTCGACTACCAGCGCAGCCTGGCCCGCGACTTTGGCTTCGTCGATGACGGCAACCACAACCTGGCCGTCGAACAGTTCATGCAGCAGTACTACCGCACCGTCATCGAACTGAACCGGCTCAACGAGATGCTGCTGCAGCTTTTTCAGGAGGCCATCCTCCTGCGGGACCAGCTGGGGCCGCCGGTGGCCATCAACCGGCGTTTCCAGGCCGTCGGCGGCTTCCTGGAGGTAACCCACCCGGACGTCTTCCGCCACAACCCCGTGGCGCTGCTGGAGATTTTTCACCTGCTCCAGACCCACCCCGAGATCCGGGGCGTACGGGCCAGCACCATCCGCCTCATCCGGGAGCGCCGCCACCTCATCGACGACCGCATCCGCGCCGACCTGCGGGCGCGCAGCTTCTTCATGGAGATCATGCGCCATCCCAAGGGTCCCGCCGAGGCCCTCTCCCGCATGAATCGCTACGGAGTCCTGGCGGCCTACCTGCCGGCCTTCGCCAATATCGTGGGGCGCATGCAGTACGACCTCTTTCATGTTTATACCGTGGACGAGCACACCCTGCGGCTGCTGCATCACCTCTGCGACTTCGCCAATCCCGAGGGCGATGCAGAATCGCCCTTCCGCGCCAACGTCGCCCAAGAGATCCCCAAGCTGGAACTCCTCTACCTGGCGGGACTCTTCCACGACATCGGCAAGGGGCGCGGCGGCGATCATTCCGTCCTCGGCGCCCGCGATGCCTGGGACTTCTGCCAACTCCATGAGCTGCCCGAGTTTGACAGCCGCCTCGTCTCCTGGCTGGTCGAAAAGCATCTGGTCATGTCCATGACCGCCCAGCGCAAGGACCTGAGCGACACCCGCGTCATCCAGGAATTCGCCGCCCTGGTGAGCGACGTCGATCGGCTCAACTACCTTTATCTACTCACCGTGGCCGATATGCGCGCCACCGATCCCGGGCGTTGGAATGCCTGGAAGGACTCCCTCCTCAAGGAGTTGTACCAGGCCACCCGCCTCGCTCTGCACCGGGGCCTGGAAAATCCCCTGGCCCAGGACGACCTCATCCAGCAAAAGCAGGATCAGGCTCTGCGCCAGGTGGGTGCCTATGGTCTGAGCCGTAACCAGTGCACCCTCCTCTGGATCAAGTTCAGCCTCGATTACTTCCAGCACAACGCCCCGGACGAGATCGCCTGGCAGACCCGGCTGGTCCTAACCAATCCCCCCGGCAATCTGCCCCTGGTCGCCATACGCCCCATTACGACCCGCGGCTGTTCCGAGGTCTTCATGTACACCCCCGACCGCAACCTCCTCTTCAGCCGGGCCACCGCCGTCCTCGACCAGCAGGGCCTGAACATTGTCGATGCCCGCATCATGACCACGGACGATGCCATGGCCCTCAACTCTTTCCATGTCCTCGACTACCAGGGCCAGCCCCTCACGGACCCGGTCGCCATGCGACGACTGGCGGATACCCTGCGCAAGGTTCTCGCCCACCCGGAGGATGAAATCCAGGGCGTCCGCCGCCTGCCGCGCAAGCTCAAGCACTTCCCCACCGTCACCGAGGTCAGCTTTCTGCCAGACCCGCGCAATCACCGCACCCTCATGCGTCTCGCCACCCTCGACCGCCCGGGCCTCCTGGCCGAGATCGGGGCCATCTTCGAGGAGGGCGGCATCCGGCTTCACAACGCCAAGATCGCCACCGTCGGGGCCTTGGTGGATGACGTCTTTTTCATCACCACCCGCAACGATACCCCCATCACCGCCGAGACCTCCCTGCGCTGGCTACGCTCCGAGATCCACCGCCGTCTGGAGCAGGCGGGGGATTGAGTCCACCCGCCAGCCCCCTCGCCCGTCCCGGAATCGCGCGGGGCAACATCCAAAAACTTGATGCAGGACAAGACATCCCTGGGTAAATTTGGTAAATAATTAAATATTGAATTTCAGACCCACGGCAGTCGTCGGCATAGCCGTCGCGCGGGCACTTTAGAGGGTGGTCAGCGACATGAGCAAGGCGATTCGCTTTTTTATTCTCTTGTTATCCTTCGTATTTTTTTCCTCGCCCCCGAGTGCCACCGAGTCCTCCGGGGCGGATCCACCTCCCCCCACCGACCAGCCCATCGCAAGCGCAACGGGCGATCAATGGCTTGACGCCGTGCGCGCTCAGCGCCAGGCCTGGGAAGAGCGCCGCCGCGCCTCGCGGGAGGCCCTGGATGCCCGCCGCCGCCAGCATAACCCCAGAGCCGAGGCCATCCTTTTAGAGCAACAGCGGCGTCACGACACCTTCCTGGGGCAGATCGAACGCGACCGCGAATATTTCCTTGGCCAGGGTCCCTGGCAAACCCCAGCACCACCGCCTGCCCCCCCGAACCCGGAAGCCTCTCCGGACAAATCCAACTCACCCCTGAACGGCTGGGATAACCGCTGGTACTTTCGGGGCTATTGACTAGCCGCGACAGGGTCGCCCCAGACGTGATCGGAAACCAGGAACGCGCTGCGTCTCTCTGCTGCAAGGCGGGTTCGATGGCTATATCATGGCCTGATGTTTCAATTGTTCCCTAGCCCACCATGATTCTTCCCCTTATCGCCCTTGTCGTTGGCCTGGCGCTCCTGGTCTGGAGCGCCGATCGGTTCGTGGATGGGGCGGCCGCCTCCGCCCATCACTTCGGCATGCCGCCGCGCCTCGTCGGCATGGTCGTCGTGGGCTTCGGCACCTCGGCACCGGAGTTGACCGTTTCCGCCCTGGCGGCCTATCAGGGCAGTTCCGGCATCGCCCTCGGCAACGCCTACGGCTCCAATATCGCCAATATCGCCCTCATCCTGGGGATCACGGTCCTGATCAGCCCCATCATTGTCAACTCCCAGGTGCTGCGCAAGGAACTGCCCATCCTCGCTGCGATCACGGCCCTGGCGGCATGGCAGGTCTGGAGTGGGGACATCACCCGCGGGGATGCCTGGACGCTGCTGGCGGTCTTCGCCGGCGTCATGGGCTGGATGATTTGGGAAGGTCTAAGCAAGACGGCGGATACCCTGGATCACGAGGTGGAGGAGCAAGTCTCCGCCCTGGCCATGACCACCCGCCAGGCCCTGTTCTGGACCTTCGCCGGCCTGGTGCTGCTGATACTGAGTTCCCGCCTTCTGGTCTGGGGCGCGGTCGAGATCGCCCAGGGCCTGGGGATTAGCGACCTCATCATTGGCCTGACCATCGTCGCCGTGGGCACCTCGCTGCCCGAACTCGCCTCCTCCATCGTCGCGGCGCGCAAGGGGGAGCACGACCTGGCCCTGGGCAACATCATCGGCTCGAATATTTTCAACACCCTGGCGGTAGTCGGCATCGCCGGGGCCATCAGTCCCCTGACCGTCGGACCGGAAGTCTTTAGCCGCGACATCATGACCATGTCAGTCCTGACCCTGTCCCTCTTTGTCCTGGGCCGGGGCTATGGCGGCAGGCCGGGACGGATCAGCCGCCTGGACGGCACCCTGCTCCTCCTGGCCTATATCGCCTACACCGGCTATTTGATGGTCGAAGTGTTCGCGGCTTGAGACGCCTGCGCTTCCAGCCACGCCACCGTCTCCCCCCACCAGGCCACCGCGTAAGCGGACCAATCATTGTGGCCGGCCTCCGGGAACAGCCAGAGACGCTTGGGCTCGGGTAAGGCCGCGTACAGGCTTTGGCTATGGGCCGGCGGCACGATCTGGTCCTGGCCAGCGATCAGCACCACCTTCGGCCCTTGAAAAGTCTGGAGGGCGGCGCGCGTGTCATACCGATCCCGCACCAGCCACCGCGCGGGCAGGTACCAATAGAGCGCTTGGGCCAGGTCCGGCAGGTTGTCCCAGGGGGTAATCAACACCAACCCCCTGGCCGGCTGTTCGGGAGCCACCGCCACCTGGGCGGCCACGGCCGCCCCGAGGGATTCGCCCCAGACCCACAAGGGTTCACCAAAGGCCGCCCTTGCCATACGGACCGTCTCTCGCCCATCCGCCACCAGAGAAGCCTGGCTAGGGGTGCCCTCCCGCCCGCCATAGCCGGGATATTCCGCCAGAATGACGCGGAGTCCCAGGGGTTCGAGAGCGTTCAGGTACCAGGTCCGATCCCGGGCACTACCCGCATTACCATGAAACAGCACCAGGGTGCCACGCCAACCCTGAGTCGCCATGGCATCGGCGCGGACATAGCCCCGAAACGCCGGGCCGCTGGCCAGAGGCCAGGTGGCGAGGGCCGGCCCCTGGCGCGGGCGCAGGTTCGCGGCCGATGGCGGCGTGGGGTCGGGCAGGTACAGCAACTGGTCTTGGCTCATGGTCATGAATCCGATAAGGAACAGATAGCCGAGGAGCAATGGGGAGGCAAAGATCAAAAATCGCCAGGGTCGCATGGATCAAGCACCTGAAGGGGATGAGTGAGCAATGGCCGGCCAAATCCCACCCGAAGAGAGCCCACCCGCCTGGACCTGAACGACCGCCGCGATGGTCGGGGTATCCAGGATGCGATCGGTCCAGGGTGCAAGCCGGGGAACCACCGGCCTGGCCTTGGCGTCTTACCGCCCGTGGCGGGCAAACCGGCGGCAGAGGCACCTGCCTGGCTTGCCGGGTCTTGGCCGCCTTGCCCCCGCAGTTTAACCCCGTTTGGCGTCCCTGGAGGTCAGGCATGACCGGCGGAGGTGCCGAACAATGAATGGAGCCTGATTGATGCAACGATCCCTCATCCAAAAAATCCAGCCACCCAGCGAACAGCACCGCCCTATCCCGCGGTTGCCGGCCACCGGCGCGAGCGAAGGCCGGCGAAGGCTGGCCATCCTGGGCATGCTGTTGATCACCCTGCTTGGTTCCGCGTCGGTTCTGGCCGCCGATGGCGGCATTGAGAGCCTGCGGCAGAGCGGCAAGGCCTTCGCCTCGGTCGCCGGTCAGGTGTCACCCTCGGTGGTCAATATCCAGACCGAGGGCGGCGCCGGTCCGATGGGTGCCGATCAGCCCCCGGGCGCCCTGCCCTTCAACCATCCCCTGCCCTACGGCGAGGACTTCTTCGAACGCTTCTTCGGCGATCGCCCTCTCGGACTACCCCAACGGGAAGCACCGCGCTCCAAACGTCAGGTGGTTGGCCAGGGCTCGGGATTTATCTTCAGCCCCAAATCCGGCATGCCGGCCGACAAGACCTACATCCTGACCAACAATCACGTCGTGGAAAACGCGGCGAAGATCCGCGTCAAGCTGCGCGACGGGCGCGAATTCGAGGCCACGATCACCGGGCGTGACCCGCATTCGGATATCGCCATCATCGAGATCCCGACCATTGGCCTGCCGCCCCTGCCACTGGCCGATTCCTCACGGCTCGATATCGGCGAATGGGTCATCGCGGTCGGCAATCCCTTCGGGCTCAGTCATACCGTGACCGTCGGCGTGGTCAGCGCCACGGGACGCACCAGCCTGGGGATCAACGATTACGAGGATTTCATCCAGACCGATGCCGCCATCAACCCGGGTAACTCCGGAGGGCCACTGATCAACCTGGATGCCGAGGCAGTCGGGATGAACACCGCCATCGTCAGCCGCAGCGGCGGCTACATGGGGGTGGGTTTCGCGATCCCGAGCAATCTGATCGGGGCGGTGGCCGACCAACTCATCCAGGCCGGCGAGGTGACCCGTGGCTATCTGGGCATCCTGATTCAGCAGCTCACGCCGGAACTGGCGCAGTCCTTTGGCCTGGGGCAGGCCCAGGGCATCCTGGTCGCCCAAGTCACCCCGGGCTCGCCGGCCGCCGCGGCCGGTCTGCGTCAGGGTGATGTGATCATCGGCCATCAGGGCGAGACGGTCACCGATGTCGGGGCCTTCCGTAATCGCATCGCCCTCACCCCGCCCGGGGGGCAGGCGCGGATCAGTATCCTGCGCAACGGCCAAACCCTGGAGGTCCCGGTGACCATTGGCACCCTGACGGAGGAGGCACTGGCCGCCAGCGGCACCCGCCCGGGCCAGGCCCAGGATGCCGAGGCCCTGGGCCTCAAGGTCCAGACCTTGACGCCGCAACTGGCTGAACAATTCGACGTGACGGTCGGCGAAGGCGTCGTGGTCACGACGGTCAAACCTGGTTCGGTAGCGGCCCAGGCGGGCATCGAGCCCGGCACCCTCATCCTGCAGGTCAACCAACAGCCGGTCAAGGATGCGGCCAGCTTCAAGCTGGCCATCGAAAAGAGCCCCGACAAGCGCGCCCTGCTGCTGCTCCGGAAAGGCAGCCGGCAGCAGTTCCTGGTACTGAACTGGCGCTGATCGGTCTTAGTACATCACAGCTTTATCCTCGCCAGGGAGGGCGAGGAGACGGGACTTGCCCCGCAAGGCGGTAGATGTCAATCCGGGATGAACTTCATAACCCTGGTAGTACGGCGGAGCGACGGGAATTTATCGCCAAGCCGTCGGGGAAAGCCAAGCAGCTGCCGCCCTGACTGCCCTGCAATCGCGGCCTCGGGCTTGGTGCCCCGGGCCTACTCGACCGGGGCTATCCCCGCCCGGATGGCGAAGCGCACCAGGCCGGCCAGGGTGTCGATGCGCAGCTTCATCATGATCCGGGCGCGGTAGGTCTCCACCGTCTTGGCGCTGATGCCCAGGGTCCCAGCGATCTCCTTGGTGCGCCAACCCTGGGCCAGGAGGCGCAGCACCTCGCATTCGCGCCCGGTCAGCAGGGCGCGGTCCAGATCGGCGCTGCGCTGCACCGCTTCGGTACCCGCCTGGGCCAGGGCGGGGCTGATAAAAGTATCCCCGGCGACGGCGGCGCGGATGGCCTGGATCAGGTCGGCGCCGGCCTCGTTCTTCAGCACATAGGCCCTGGCCCCGGCCGCCAGCATGCGTTGCAGATAATGGGCGTCGGCGTACATGGAGACGGCGACGATACAGGTCGCCGGCGCGGCGACGCGGATCAGTGCCGCCGCGTCGATGCCGTTCGTGCCCGGCATGGCCACGTCGAGCACCGCCACATCGGGCCTGAGCTCGGTGGCCAGGCGCACCGCCTCGGCCCCGTCGGCGGCCTGGGCCAGGACCTGCCAGCCCGGCTCGCGGGCAATCAGGGACGCCAGCCCCTCGCGGAACAGGGTGTGGTCGTCACAAAGGATCAGGGTCAGGGACATGGTGGGGCTCGGCGATGTTCGGCGGGGCCCCAGCTTACACGGGGACGCTGGCCGGCGGCAGGCGGATGGTCACCCGGCTGCCCGGGTCCAGCGAGGTTATGTGGAGACTGCCGCCGAGCAGGGCAATGCGCTCGCGTACGCTGTAGAGGCCAAAGCGCCCGCCCTGACCGGGTTCACCCACCACCTCGCCCCCCGGCACCGGCTCCGGGAACCCCACGCCGTCGTCCTCCACGCTCAGCACGAGCCCCGCCGGGTCGCTCGCCAGCCCGATGGCCCCGCTGCGGGCCTGGGCGTGCTTGATGAGGTTGTAGACCAGTTCGCGGGCGGACTGAAACAGGATCACCGACAGGTCGCGAGACAGTGCTGGCAGCGGTCCGGCCTGGGTGTAGGTGATGGGGATGCCCCAGCGCCCCTGGGTGCTCGCGGCCAGCCACTCGAGGGCGGCGGGCAGCCCCTTCTGTTCCAACACCGGTGGGCTCAACTCAAACTGGAGGGTACGCAGCTCGGCGATACCCTCGCGCAGCAGCTCGATGCCCGCCCGCAGGGCCTGCTCGGCCTCCTGGTCGCAGCCGCGCGAGGCGGAGCCGATTTGCATCTGCGCCAGGGCGAGCTTCTGCATGGGGCTGTCGTGCAGTTCACTCGCCAACTGGGCCCGCTCCGCCTCCTTGAGCAGCGACAGATCCAGGGCCAGGCGGCGCAACCGCGCATTGGCGTCCGTCAGCGCCTGGGTGCGCGCGTCCAGGGTGCGCTCCAGGCCGCGCGACAGGGCGGCCAGGGCGAGGTGGGTGCGGACCCGGGCCAACAGGATGCGCGGCTCGAAGGGCTTGACCACATAGTCCGCGCCGCCGGCCTGGAAGGCCTCAAGGATGCCCGGCTCGTCATCCCGCCCGGTGAGGAAGACCACCGGGATGGCGCGGGTGGCGGGCCGCGCCTTCAGGGCGAGACAGGTGGCGATGCCGTCCGTGCGGGGAAGGCCGATGTCGAGCAGGATCAGGTCCGGCGGATGGGTCGAGGCCAGCGCCAGGGCCTGCTCGCCGTCGCCGGCCTCCAGCGGCTCGCAGGGCAGAGCACCCAGGATCTCCCTGAGCAGGGTCCGGGTCGGGGCACTGTCATCGACGATCAGGATGCGGGCGGGGGACGGGGCCGGGCCCAGTGCCGATCCCAGTGCCGATCCCGGCGCCGGGGCGGGGTCACCCCAGGTCGTCGCGCTCTCTACCACCGCCGCCTCGGCCGGCAGATCGAGGACGAAGGTGCTGCCGGCCCCGGGCGCACTCTGCACCTGGATGTCGCCCCCCATGGCGAGCGCCAGGCGCCGGCTGATGGCCAGGCCCAAGCCCGCCCCGCCGATCCCCTCGGTGCCCTCGGCACCATCGGCTTCGGGGGACGCCTCCGCCCCCTGGGTAAAGGGCTCGAAGATCCGCTGCTGTTCGCCGGTTGCAATCCCGGGGCCCGAGTCCGTGACGGCGATGCGCAGCCGCGGACCCCCGGGGTCCGGGGCGAGGGTGGCGCGGACGGCGATGTCGCCGACTCGGGTGAACTTGACCGCGTTGCCAACCAGATTGACCAGCACCTGGCGCACCCGTGCCCCGTCAAGAAGCAGGGTGCCGGGGACCTGGGGGTCGATCTCCACCCGCAACGACAGCCCCTTGTCCGCCGCCCGATGGCCGAACATGGCGGCCAGCTCCGCGAGCAGCCCACGCAGGTCTACCGGGCCGGGCCTGATCCGCCACATCCCGGCCTCGCCGCGGGCCAAGTCGAGAAGATCGTCGATCTGGTGCGCCAGAGCCTTGCCCGCGGCGCCGATGGACGTGATCCAGTCGCGCTCGCGCTCGCCGTGGGGCAGATCTTGCAGCAGAGCGGCGAAGCCCAGGACCAGATTCAGGGGGGTGCGCAGTTCATGACTGATGCTGGCCAGGAAGGTCCCCTTGGCCCGGTTGGCCTGCTCGGCGGCCTCCTTGGCCTCGATCAGCGCCACCTCGGCCCGGCGCCGCCGTGCCACCTCCCGCGACAGGCTGACCGCCCACCAGCCGATCAGCGCCGTGAGCAGGGCCGCACCCGCCAACACCCGCCACAGGAGCCCCAGGTCCGTCTCGTGGCGGTAACGGATGGAGACCCAGTTGTGGTAGATGGCGTCGCGGTCGTGGCGGGGGATGGCGTCCAGGCCCTTCTGCAGCAGCGCCGCCAGCACCGGCTCGTCCCGCTGCGTTGCCATCCCCAGGCGATAGACAAAGGGCGTCTCCCCCAGCACCTTGACCTGGGTGAGACCGGAGGCGCCGATGTAATAGCTGGTGGTGGCGAGATTGCCGACGAAGGCGAAGGCCTCGCCGCGCGTGACCGCCCGCAGGGCCTCGGGGGTATCCGGCGTAGGCAGCAAGCGGATATCCGGGTGCTGCTCGCGCAGCCAATCATGCACCGCCTCGCCCTCGACCACCGCGACGACCTTGCCGTGGAGCGCCTCGATACCCCCCAGATAGGCCACGTCCCCCGCCGAGAAGATGGCGGCTGGAAAGGCCAGATAGGGCTCGGTCAGGCCGAAGCGCTGCCGGCGCGCCGGGGTCACCGCCACCGCCGGCAACAGGTCCAATTGCCCCTGGTCGAACTGCGCCAGGGTCTGCGCCCAGGACCGGCTCGGCACGAACTCAAAGCGCAGCCCCAGGCGTTGGGCAATGTCACGGAGATAGGCCACCGAGATGCCCTGGGGCTGGCGCTGTTCGTCGAGGAACTCGACCGGCGCCCAGCTTGGGTCAATGCCCACCCGGACCACCGGATGGGCACTGATCCAGGCCTGCTCTTCGCGGGTCAGCTCCGGCTGGGGTGAGTCGGCTGGCAGGGCATCGGGACGCCCGAACCAGCGCCGATGCAGGGCCGCCGATTCCCCCTCGGTGATCGCCGCGAGCCCCTTGTTCAGGATGCCGACCAGTTCGGGCCAGTCCTTGCGGATCGAGATCCCCAACCGCGCCAGTCCCTCCGGGAGCATCCGCTTCGGCCCAAAGCCCAGCACCCCGTTGCTCGCCCGCCAGTACTCCAGGTCATAGGCGCCGATCGCCGCGTCCACCGCCCCGGTCAGCAGGGCCTCGGCCAGGGCCGCCTGGCTCGGCAGGGGCACGGCGACGATGGAGGTCTCCCCGGCCAGCAGCCGGCGCACGCGCAGGACATCCTGCAGATAGCCGATCCGCCGGCCGGCCAGGCCCGCGATCCCGGGCAGGGGGGGCAGGGGATCGCCGTCGCGCTGGTAGAGAAAGAGGTACGAGGTGTGGAAGTCGTCGGTGAACAGGAAGCGATCGCGCCGCTCCGACAGCGGCGCGGCCAGCATCAGACCATCCAGCCGGCGGCTCTCCGCCGCGGCGACCATCGCATGCCAAGGACCGGCCTCCAGCCCAATTTCGATGCCGAGCTTGTCTCCGAGCAGCCGCAGATGGTCCACCGCAAAACCCACGATGCGCCCCTCCCCGACCTGGATCACGTCCGGCGGCCACTCCGCACCGACGCCCAGCACGATGCGCGGATGCTCGGCGAGCCAGGAGCGCTCCGACGCGGTCAGCAGGTCCACCGGCGCGGCCGTATCCGCGACGCATGGCCAGCCCTGAACCAACAGCCACAGGAATGCGAGGGTGAGTAACGGCGTGCGTTTGGCGGCGATCAAGGGCCCATGCCGGGCGGCGTCGGATTCTTGGTGGGGCTGGCATCTTCACATACGCATCGGATGGCGGCAAGCCGCGCCGGCCGCCGGTCGCGGGCTAGGGGGCAGGTCCTGTCAGGAAAATCCTGACGGACAAGTCCCGATTTCGCCCGAGGTCCCCAGGCCCTAGGATACGGTGCCGGGCAAATGTCGTCGTATCAGCCTTGAGCGCACATGATTTCCCGACCCGCCCCGGGATGAGAGACACCCTTTATTCCCCAACTGGAGTACATCGACGATGCATCAGACCAAGTCCCCTTCCGCCCAGATCATCGGGCTGCTGACCCTGACCCTGGCGCTGCCTGGCGTTGCCCAGGCCTACGGCGAACAGGACGCCATCCGCGATTGCGAGAACCGCATCCGTAGCGAATATAAGCTCACCGACCTGCGCGATGCCACCGCAAAGCGTCTCAATGACACGGAGCTTCATTTCAAGGTGCAGGGTCTGACCAAGGTGGACGGGGACAAGCATCCCTGGACCTGCGAAATCAAGAACCGTCATGTGACCAGCGCCGAATACTCGGGCCCCAAGCCCAAGGGCCTGGGCACGGCGGAGAAGGTGGCCATCGGTGTCGCCGCCGTGGCCGCCGCGGTGGCCATCAGCGAGGCGAGTAAGGAAGGCGGTGAGAGTCATTCCGGCTCAGGCGCCTCCGGGGCCGCGAGCCTTCAGGATCTGGTGGGCGCCCGGGCAAGCAGCGGCGAGTCCGAGTTCGAGAAGCGCGGCTACTCCTACATCTCGACCAGCAAAGGCGGCGACAGCGCCTACACCACCTGGCGCAAAGGCTCGCATTGCGTCACGGCCCGCACCGTCGACGGACATTACAAGTCCATCGTCGACGTGACCATGGCCGACTGCAACAGCGATGGTCAAGCGGGCGGCAGCCAATCGGCAAGTGGGGGCTCAGGGGCCGCGGAACTCAAGGACCTGGTCGGCGCACGGGCCGCCGGCGGCGAGTCCGAACTGCAACGACGCGGCTATGACTCTGTCGCCGGCAATAAGTGGAGCAACGGGACGCATTGCGTGACGGTGCGGACGAAAAACGGGCATTACGCCTCCATCGTCGATACGCCCATGGCCAAGTGCCACTAGGCTGGCGCGCCGGGGCGGTTGACCCGCCCCCGGCTGTTCGACGCAATTGCCGCCCCAGCCGGGCGGTGAACCGGCGCTTCGGTGAAGATCCGTGGTCCATCTCGCTTTCCGACTAAGTCGGGATTGGCGCTGGGATGCGGGCGCCGCCGCTCGCCGCCGACGCTGCTCACGCCCAATCCGACTCAATAGAAATCCCATGAATCCGATCTTTTCGCGCCCCCTTCGAACTGTGATTGCGCTCGCGCTTGCGATGCTCGTTTCGTTCTCGTCCGCTTCTGTCCTGGCCGCACCCTTCTGGGGCGACCAGACACCGCAGCCCGCCGAAACGCCCCCGCAGAATCTGAAACCCGGTCAATTCAAGTGGAAGGGCGGCGCTATCCCGTCAGGCCCCATCGTTGTCGTGGTCAGTCTCGCCGAGCAGCGGGCCTATGTTTACCGCAACGGCGTCCGGATCGGCGTATCGAGCGTCAGCACCGGCAAGCCCGGCTATGGGACCCCCACCGGCGTGTTCACGGTCCTGGAGAAGGACGCCGATCACCGCTCCAAGACCTATAACAACGCGCCCATGCCCTATACGCACCGGTTGACCTGGAGCGGCGTGGCGCTGCATGCGGGTGGGCTGCCGGGCTACCCCTCCTCCCACGGCTGCGTCCATCTCCCCACCGAGTTTGCGCGCCGCCTGTTCGCCGTCTCGCCCAAGGGCATGACCGTCGTCATCGCCGATCAGCGCGCCGACCCGAGCGAGGTGGTGCATCCGTCGGGTCTGGCCCCGGTGGATGCCCGCACTGGGAAGCCGGTCAAGGTCCCGCGGTTGAGCCTTTTCGAGTCCTATCGCTGGCGTCCCGAAGCCGCCCCGACAGGACCCCTGTCGATCGTCATGAGCCGGTCGGACCAGCGGGTCCTGGTCTATCGCAACGGGGTCGAGATCGGCCGGGCGAAGCTCACCATCGACCAACCCGGAACGCCGCTCGGCACCCACGCCTTCATCATGCAGGACGGCTGGGGCGAGGGAAAAAGCGCGATCGCCAAGAACGCCCCGGCCCATCGCTGGACCGCGGTCGGCATTCCCGGCCACAGCGGCGAGCGTGGGCAGTCGCTGAGCACGACCCATCGACTCGATCGGATCTACATGCCGCCGCAGTTCGCCAAGGCGCTCTACCAGATCCTGACTCCCGGCACGACGCTCCTGATCACCGATGCGTCGGTCTTGCCCAAAAAGACTACCGGTGTGGCATTGAGCATCCTGACCGCCGACCAACCTCAATCCTGAAGCGACCATCCCGAATCAACCCAGGGGAAACGATGCCCATGAAACGACGCCAGTTCCTCGCCACCGGCACCGCCGGGCTTGCGAACCTCAGCCTGCCGGCCTTCCTGCACGCCGCGCCCGCGGCCACGGACTTGACCCAGCCGGCGCCCGCCAATCCCTTCCTCGATTGGTTCGGGATCGACGAGGCGCTGATCCGCCGGGTCATGTCCGAACTGACCGCCAGGGGGGCGGATTTCGCCGAGATCTATTTCCAGCACAAGCGCGCCAACGTCATCCGGATGCAGGACGGGATCGCCAGTCAGGCATCGAGCGACATCATGCAGGGCGTCGGTCTGCGGGTGGTGGTCGGCGACCAGACCGGATTTGCCTTCACCGAGGACCTCAACCCCGAGTCGATGCTGCGCGCCGCCCGCACCGCAGCCACCATCGCCAGCGGGCAGGGCGCGACGGTGCCCGCTCATTTCGATCCCAAACGTCAGGGCGATCTCTACTCGGTTGAGCGGCCCTGGTCGGAGGTGGGGCTCGACGAGAAGCTGCCGCTGATCCGGAAGGTCGAGGCCATGGCGCGCGCGGCCGACCCGGCCATCGACAAGGTGACCGTCCGGCTGACCGACACCGACGAGCGGGTGCTGATCGCGACCCTGGGTGGGCATCTGTTGACCGATCGGCGCCCCAGCGTCTTGTTGGGCCTACAGCTCACGGCCAAACGCAGCGGCCAGACCCAAAGTAATCAGGGCTCGCTCGGGGCGCGCAGCGATATCGGCTTCTATACCGACCGGCGCCTCAAAGACCTGGTGGACGACGCGGTCTCCCGCACCCTGGTGCTCTTCGACGCGCGTCGCCCGCCGGCCGGCGAGATGCCCGTCATGCTCGCCGCGGGCGCCAGCAGCGTGCTGCTGCACGAGGCCATCGGGCACGGCATGGAGGCCGACTTCAACCGCATCGGCACCAGCATCTACTCGGACATGATCGGCAAGCCGGTGGCCGAGTCCTTCGTCACCGTGGTCGATCAGGGCGACCTGCCGCACGAGCTTGGGACGCTCAACATGGACGACGAGGGCAACGCCACCGGGCGCGCCGTCCTGGTGGATAAGGGCATCCTCAAATCCTATCTGCACGACAACCTCTCAGCCCGCCACTACGGCCTGGATCGCGACGGGGCGACCCATGTCGGCTCCGGCCGGCGCGAGTCCTACCGTTTCCCGATCCTGCCGCGCATGACCAGCACCTTCATGGAGAACGGTCCGCACACCCGCGACGAGATCGTCGCTGCCATCGACCGCGGTATCATCGCCGAGACCTTCACCGGCGGCCAGGTCGCCATCGGCACCGGCGACTTCACCTTCTACGTCAAGAACGGCTGGCTGGTGGAGGGCGGCAAGATCACCGCGCCCATCAAGGACGTGAACCTCATCGGCAACGGCCCGGAGGCGCTCAAACGTATCACCATGGTCGCCAACGACTTCAAGCTCGACCCCGGCAGCTGGGTCTGCGGCAAGGGTGGTCAGAACGTGCCGGTCTCCATCGGCATGCCCTCGGCGCTGGTCTCGCGCATGACCGTAGGAGGCGAGAATGTCTGAGCACAACAACGGCACCCAGAGCGGCGCAACGCCCTCCCAGACCCTGCTCGAGCGCGCCCAACAGGCGGTCGAGCTGGCCCGCGCGGCGGGGGCCGCCGACGCCTGGGCCACCGCCAGCGAGCAGCGCCACACCAGCCTGGCGTTCCGCGACGGCAAGCCCGACACGGTCTCCGAGTCCACCACGCGCTCGCTCGAGATCAAGCTCTATGTCGATGGCCGTTATGGGGTCTATTCCACCACCGACCTGCGCGAGCCGCGGCTGCGCGACTTCATCCGCGAGGCGGTGCCGTTGACGCGCCAGCTCCAGGCCGACCCGGACCGGCGCATCACGCCCGCGAGCCTGTTCCCGAGCGCCGCGGGTCCCGATCTGCAGTTGTCGGACGACGCGGCCAGCCGCTTGGAGGGCGCCCAGCGCCTCGATTGGTGCCGCACCATGGACGCGGCGGCACGCGCCGAGCCGCGCCTGATCTCCACCAGCAGCCGGGTCGAGGACGGTCAGGTCCAGACGGCCAGCGCCAGCTCCAACGGCTTCAGCGGCACCTACGGATCGACGACGGTGGGTCTGGTCTCGATCCTATCCCTGCGGGACTCGGGTGCGGGCGCTCAGGCGAGCGAGCGACGCGCGGAGGGCATGGATTTCGCCGTCTGTTTGCACCTCGAGGATCTGCCGGACGCCAGGCGCATTGCCGAAGGCGCGCTCGCCCGGGCGCGGGCGCGTCTGGGGAGCCGTCAGGGGCCGACGATCAAGACCGCCCTGGTCGTTGAGTCGCGCGCCGCGAACAGCCTGATCAAGGACCTGCTGGCGCCGGCCGCCGCCGCCAGCATCCAGCAGGGCCAGTCCTTCTGGCCGGCGCTGATGGAGAGCCCCGCTTTCAGCGACAAGCTCAGCATCCTCGACGACCCGCTGCGACCGCGCGGTCTGGCGTCGCGCCCTTACGATCGGGAAGGCATCGCCGCGCGGCGCCTGGCGCTGATCGAGCGCGGCGTGCCCAAGGCCGTCTATGCCGACACCTACTACGGTGCCAAGGCCAAACTGCCCATCACCACCGGCGAGCCCTCCAACCAGATCGTCCAGCCCGGCACGCGCAGCCTGGCCGAGCTGGTGCGCTCGGTGGGCGACGGCATCCTGGTCACCGGCTGGGCCGGCGGCAACGCCGACCCGACCACGGGCGAGTTCTCGCAGGGACTGAACGGCCACGTTATCCGTCATGGCGAGATCGCCGAGCCCGTGGTCGGCATGATCGTGACCGGCAGCCTGCCGCGGCTCTTCGCGAACCTCGTCGAGGTGGGCAATGACCCCTTCCCCTATGACGCACTGCTGACACCCTCGCTGGTGTTTGAGGGGGTTCAGTTCAGCGGGGCCTGAGGCATTCACTGGACCGGCTCATTGATTGACGCTGATTCCACGCGGACCCAGGCTATCGTTGAAATATTACAAGTCCATCGTGGACGTGACCATGGCCGACTGCGAGTAGGGCCTGGTCGTGGTCGGGGTGGTGGAGCCACCCCGAAGCTACCCAGCACTCGGCGACCCCAGCCCCGTCTGCACGGACCTCTGTTCAATCGCCGGCGCGGAGCGGCGGAGTCCGTCATCTCCCGGCGCCAGTCCGATGCAGCCTTCCAACAGACCCTGGCCAAACGCATGTATCCCTGAATGGTTTATCCACCTAACACACGAGGCGCAAGCCGATGAACCCGTCCCATTCCCGCCGTGCGCGAGTCCCTGGCCTACAGAGCTACGGGTTCGAGTGATGATGACACGACGCCTCTTGCTGGCGCTGGGCGCCTTCGTCATCTGGACCGCCATTACCCTGATCGGTGGCCGGCTGCGCGCCGGTGGCGAGGCCGAACTGGTGGAAGGGATGATCCAGGGGGTGAACTGGGTCTTTCCGGTGGCCGCGACCTTTCTTCTGGCCGTCGTCGCCTGGCAGCGCTGGGATGACCTAGGGCTCAAGACCGCCCCCGCGCCTGGTAGTCTGCGCCTGCTCTGGCTGCCCGCCCTCTATATCGCGGCCTTCCTGGTGCTGGGGGCCATCCAGGGGCTTCCGCCGCTGGCCGTCATCACCTTCGTGCTCATCAACACCTTCTTCGTCGGGCTGTCGGAGGAGCTGATGTTTCGTGGCGTCCTGCTCCAGGCGTTGCGCCACAGCATGGCCATCTGGCCGGCGATCCTGGTCACCTCGCTGCTGTTCGGCGCCATCCACAGCCTGAATGTCTTTACCACCGGTCACTTGCTCCCTGCCCTGATACAGTCCGGCGCGGCCCTGCTGAGCGGGCTCCTGTTCATCGCCATCCGATTGCGCACCGGGTCCCTGTGGCCCGCTATCATCATCCATGGCCTGTGGGACTTCGGCACCTTCACCCTGAGCGCCGCCGGGGGCCAGATGGCCGCCCCAGAGGTTGCCCCGACCGGCCTCCAGATGCTCTTGCCGGTGTTGCTGGTCCTGCCCAACGCCCTCTATGCCCTCTGGCTGTTGCGGCATGTTGGGCGCACCCATGCCAGGCCCGAGGACTGAGTCAAGAGCGTCTGACTCACCTATTCGGGTCATTACCTGGCCCGTTTTTCACGCCCCCCTGGGGGCCTCATCAAAACCGAGGATTCACGACATGATCAAGCCGCTTTCCATCTCGCTCCTGCTCGCATCATTCGCCCTCGCCGGCTGTGTTGAGACCAGCGCCACCAAGACCAGCGAGACCCCGGTCGTGACCGGCGGCGACCTCTCCGGGGTGCCGGCCCGTGCCTGTCGAGCAGCAATTGCCAAGAAGATGAACCGCTCGGCGAGCGATGTGGCGGTGTTCGACGTCGCGGAGTCCCAGGCCGGGATCACCGTCCAGGCGACCGTGGCGGGCGCCGAGGCGCCCTGGCGCTGCAACACGGATCGCTCCGGGCGGGTCAGCAACGTCATGTATACCGGCAGCGAAGGCAAGCTGTAACCAGCTCAGCCCCCTACCCACCCAGGAGCCCCGATGACCCCCGACCAGATCCTTGCCTTCGTCCTCGCACTCACCTCGCCTCAGCCCGCTGCACCGGCTTTCCCAGTCATTGCCGCGGGCGGGGCGGACAACCGCTATCCGGTCAAGGCCGCACCCTGTCCGCGCCCCCTGGCCCCCTTCGAGATCGAGGGCAAGACCGTCGCCTGCGGCACCGTCTCGGTCCCCGAGGACCATGCCAAACCGGACGGCCGGCGCATCCCGCTGACCTTCATGATCTTCAAGTCCCGCTCCCTGGCCCCCGCAACCGACGCAGTGGTGCATCTCCACGGCGGGCCAGGCGCGGGCATCGTGGAGCGGGTCGCACTGACCTCCACCTTCTTCGAAGGCTTGCGGGCGCGGCGCGATGTGGTGGCCTTCGACCAGCGCGGGGTGGATACCTCCGCTGGGGCCGAGACCCGCTGTCTTGCCACCCTGGCCGACCATACCGGGGATCTGGTCCAAGGGCTGGCCGATGCGGCGCAGCCCGGGGGCGAGGCCCCGCAACTGCCCCCCGCGGTCACCCGCGCCTGTCTCGAGGAGCTGGCGGCGGCCGGTGTCGACCTGTCCAAGATCAACACCGAGCAGAATGCCCGGGACGTGCAGGCGGTGATGCGCGCCCTGGGCTATCCCTTCTTCAACGTCTACGGCATCTCCTACGGCACCAAGCTCGGTCTGGAGGTGATGCGCACCGCACCGGATGGCGTGCGCGCCGTGGTGCTGGACTCGGTGGCCCCGCCCCATGTGCCGACCTACGACACCCTGGCCCTGCCCCATGCCGAGTCCATCGAGGCGATCTTCACCCGGTGCGCTGCCGACGCCGCCTGTGCCGCCGCCTATCCGAACCTCAAGGCCCGCTTCTGGGCTCTGTTCAGTCGTCTGACCAAGGCGCCGATCCTGACCAACGGGGACAAGATCGATGGCAACGCCCTGTTCATGCTGGTTGCCAGCCGCAACAGCCACAAGCTCAAGCTCCAGGGCCTGACCGGCTACATCCCCCGCATGGTCGCCGAGCTGGAACAGGGGGTGACCACCACCTTCGATGCCATCGTCCAGGGCAAGCTGCCCCCGCGCCAGACCTCCGAGACGACGCTCGCCGGCCTCGCCGGGCTTGATGCGGACTCCCTCGCCCTCGCGCAGACGGCGCTGCGGCTCGCCCAGCAGGGCCAGCTCCAGGAGGAGACGGTGAAGACGGTGCTGGAGCGCCTGGAGGCCGACCGCACCGCCGTCACCTCGGGGGCCGGGTTCGTGGACGCCTTCGAGGCCGCGCTGCTGGCGGCGGCCAAGACCCTGCCCAGCGCCCAGGCGCGCCTCGCCTTTGCCTCCGACTACCTGCGCCTGCGCACCCAGGCAGCCACGAGCGGGGCCCTGCGCGGGCTCATCGCCCGCCACTTCGCTGGCGACACCAGGCAACCTCTCGACGCCCTCGTCGGCCTGCTGACGCCTCAGAACCTCACCGACACCTTCGCCCGCATCTCGGCGGATAACCGCAAGCTCGACTACCTGCTGGTAGAAGGCTTCCAGACCCAGATGTTCGCCTGCCAGGAGGACATGGACATCAACTCCCCCGCCGGTGCCGCGGCTATCAGCGCCCGGCTTCAGGCCGACTACCTGTGGCCGATGGCGGCGACCCAGCCCCTGGAAGACTTTGTCAACGGCTTTTACGCGAGCTGCGCACTGTTCCCCAAGCACCCCAGGCCCGGCTTCCATGAGCCGGTGACGGCGGACATCCCGACCCTGGTCTTCTCTGGCCTGCTCGACACCCAGACCGCCACGAGCTGGGGTCCGGAGACCGCCCGCCACCTGCCCCGCGGCCAGGCGATCGTCTTTCCCGAGACCGGGCACGGCGCCCTGGCCTTCTCCCCGTGCGCCCGGGACTTGGGCGTGGCCTTCATCGAGAATCCGACGGTCGCGCTGGACCAGTCCTGCGTGGTGGGCCTGACGCCGCGCTTTGCGCTGCCGGAGGCCAAACCCGAGGTAGCGCCCGCGTCCGCGGCCGGCGGGGTGACCCAGTGATCGGGGCCGCGGACGGCATGGTCGCTGACGCCGAGCGCATCCGCCGGCTGGAGGACCCGGGCCGCGACTTCCCCTTCTATCGCGGCTGGCCCGTCGCACTCTCGGGGCGGCAGTGGCTCCTGGTCCTGGCCGCGGTCCTGGTCGCCCTGCTGGTCCTGGCCTTCCCGCCCGCTGCCCTGAGCGGCGGGCTCGGGCAGTGGCTCCCGGCCCTGCTGCTGGCCGGCCTGCCGCTGGCCGTCCTGGCCTGGGTCGCCCCCGGGGACTGGCGGGTCCTGTTCGGGCCGGTCGGCTGGCACGAGATCAAATGGATGGTCCTGTTCGCCCTGCTCAACATCCTGGTGAGCATGAGCGTCGGCGCGCTGCTCAAGCCCTTCGTCGAGTTCCAGTCCAATGCCGCCGTGGCGGGCATCGCGGACCAGGGCGCGGCCGAGCAGTGGCTCCTATTCATCCGCACCGCCCCGCAGCTCCTGGGTGAGGAGGTCATCACCATCCTGCCCTTCCTCGCCCTGCTGACCCTCTTCACCCGGCGCCTCGGCAGCGGACGTCGGGCCGCAATCCTCTGGGCCTGGCTGCTCTCGGCGCTGTTCTTCGGTCTGATCCACCTGTCGACCTACGACTGGAACCTGATCCAGTGCGTTGTCATCATCGGCACTGCCCGCCTGGTATTGACGCTCCCCTGGATCATGACCAAGAACCTCTGGGTCAGCACCGGGGCGCACATTCTGAACGACTGGTCGCTCTTCTCCCTGCAATTGCTCGGGGCCGGGCTGGTCGCGGCATCTTGAGAACAGCCCGTCAGCCGCTGATTTTTCCTCCACGATGTTCCGGTTGCCTATTGCCATGACAAATCGCCTTCTTGCCGCAGCCCTTGCCGCGGGATTTTCCCTGAGCCCGCTGACCCATGCCGGCACTTATCCCGATGATGTCCCGGCGTTGGGCTATTCGCCGGCCAACAGGGATACCCGCGTCGATCCGCGCCAGGATTTCTATCGCTATGCCGCCGGCGACTGGCTCAAGAAGACCGAGATCGCGCCCAGCGATCCGGACGTCGGCGGCTTCACCCTGCTGGCGCACAACCTGGACAAGCAGCTGCTGACCCTGATCAAAGAGGCCGCTGCGACGACCGATGCACCCAAGGGCAGCCCGCGCCAGCAAGTGGGTGACTTTTACCGGGCGGCCATGGACAACGCGCGCCGTGATGCCCTCGGCCTCCAGCGGCGTGAGGCCGAGGGCATCACGGAGCTGGAGGCCGATATGCAGCGCATCGCCGCGGCGGGTGGCACGCCGGCCGACTACGGCCGTCTGGCCGGACGGCTACAGGACGCGGTGGGCGGCTCGCCGCTGATCATGGTCGGGGCCATGCCCGATGCCAAGGACAGCAGCACCGGTGTCATGGTGCTGGCACCCGGCGCGCTACTGCTCGAACAGGACGAGTACGCCCAACCCGAGCACCAGAAGTTGCGCGACCTGTATCACATGTACATGGTGGCCATGCTGCACGGCATCGGCGAGCCCATCGACGCTGCCAAAACGCAAGCGACCAGGATCCTGACCATGGAAGCGCAAGCGGCAGGCGCGATGTTGACGCCGCTGCAGCAGCGCGATCCGGCCAACACCTACAACATCATGACGCTGGATCAGGCGCAGGCGCTGATGCCGGCGCTCGACCTGCGCGCCTTCCTGGCCGAGCTGGGCGTCGCCGCGCCCGGGCGGGTACAGGTGGTGGATATCCAAGCCATGAAGGCGCTGCAAAACAGGCTGACCGAGCGTTCAGTCGATGAGGTGAAGCTGCTGCTGCGCTGGTTCTTGCTGGCCAGCCGCGCCTCGGAGTTGGGACAACCGTGGCGTTTGCAGGAAGAAGCGTTCACGACGGAGCGCAAGGGCCTGAAAGCCCCGCCCGAACAGGAGCGCGTCGTCGCCCGGCAAATCGGAGCGCTGCTGTATCACCCGCTGTCGCAGTTGTACGTGCAGGCCTATTTCCCGGAGGCCACCCGGCGCGATATCACCGAGATGGTCGGGCATATCAAGGACGAATTCGCCACCCGCCTGCGCAACAATCCCTGGCTGGATGAGGCGACGCGCGGCGCGGCGCTGGAGAAGCTGGGCAAGATCGACATCCAGGTCGGCTATCCCAAGGAGTGGGTCGATTTCAGCGGTCTCGACATCCGCCCGGACGACCATTTCGGCAACGTGCAGCGCGCCAGCCGTTTCGCGTTTCAGCGCGACATGGCGCAGGTCGACAAACCCGTGCTCAACAACCGCTTCGCCGTGGCGACCAAGACCACGCCGATTGCGGTGAACTCCGCCTACAACTTCACCACCAACACCATCGATATCACGGCGGCCATCCTGCAGCCGCCGTTTTATCAGCCGGGTGCCGATCCTGCCGCCAACTACTGCACCATCGGCGCCGTGATCGGCCACGAGATCACCCATGGCTTCGACAGCCTGGGTCGTCAGTACGACCCGCAAGGCAACCTGCGCGACTGGTGGACGCCGCGGGCGAACGCCGAGTTCAAGCAGCGCACCGACGTGCTGGTCGAGCAGTACAGCCAATACGAAATCCTGCCTGGCCTGATGCATAACGGCGCCATGACCGTGACGGAAAACACCGCCGATCTGGGCGGCATCACGCTCGCCCACGCGGCCTTGAAGCGCTACCTGGCGAAGAACCCGACGCCGGATGTCGATGGGCTGACCGCCGACCAGCGCTGTTTCGTGGCCTGGACGCAGATGTGGGCCTACAAGGGACGTTCGGAACGGCTGCGCTACCTGGTGTCGGTCGATGTGCACGCCATCGCATCGGTGCGCGCCGTCGCGCCACTGCTGCATCTCGACGCCTTCCACCAGGCCTTTGGCACGCGGCCGGGCGATGCCATGTGGCGCGCCCCCGAACAGCGCCTGGTGATCTGGTGATGGCCGCGCGGATGCGGGCGGCACTGGCCACGGCCTTGCTGGCC
>JBASIS010000214.1:0-11659 GCA_049654905.1 Chromatiaceae bacterium | reverse complement strand
CGCCTGGCCCCTGCGCTGGCTGTATCCGCGCATGGATCGCATCGTGGCAGTCTCCCAGGGCGTGGCGGCGGACACTGCCGCCCTGGCCCGGCTGCCGCTGGAGTCTATCCGCGTCATCCGCAATCCGGTCATCACCCCCGAGCTGGGGCAGCTGGCCGCGGAGCCCTGTCCCCATCCCTGGTTCCAGAAGGAGGGGCCGCCGGTCATCCTGGGGGCCGGCCGGCTGCAACGTCAGAAAGACTTCCCCACCCTGATCCGCGCCTTCGCGCGGGTGAGCCAGGACCGCCCCTGCCGGCTGGTCATCATCGGCGAGGGCAGTGACCGCCAGGCCTTGACAGACCTGGTCAGGCAACTGGGTATTCAACACCAGGTGGATCTTCCCGGTTTCCAGGCCAATCCCCTGCCCTTCCTGGCTGCGGCCGACCTCTTCGTCCTCTCCTCCGCCTGGGAGGGCTCGCCCAACGTCCTGACCGAGGCCATGGCCCTGGGCACGCCGGTGGTCGCGACGGATTGTCCCAGTGGCCCGGCAGAGGTGCTAGACGCCGGGCGCCTTGGCCCCCTGGTGCCGGTCGGAGATATTGCGGCCCTGGCCGAGGTCATGTGCGCGACCCTGGATCGGCCGCCGCCCCGCGAGGTCCTGAAGGCGGCGGTGGCGGACTATGACCAGGGGCGCAGCGCCCGCCACTACCTGGAGGAGTTGGAACAGAACCCGGTTAGCTGATGCCCGGGACCACCGGGGTGGCTCATGAATCCTCGTGCAGGCCCATGGCCCGCGCCTTGCGCGACCAGACCCAGACATACTGAAGACCGCTGATGAGGATGGTGGCGAGACAGGCCCAGGTCAGGACCGCCACCAGGAGGGCAGGCAAGGGCAAGGGCCCGGCATTGGCGATGACGGTCACCACCAGGGCGATCTGTAGCAACGTATTAAGCTTACTCGCCCAGGTTGGCGCCGGCCGGATTTCCGCGACCCGGAAGTGATAGAGGGTAGCGCCACCGACAATGATGAGGTCGCGACTGATGGCGGCCACCACGAGCCAGATGGGGATCAGCTTAAGGGCCCCCAGGACCAGAAAGCAGGCCACCAGCAGGGTCTTGTCGGCCAGGGGGTCCAGGATGCCGCCCAACTGGCTCTGCCAGTGGAATTGCTTGGCGAGAAAGCCATCAAGTCCATCGGACAGGCCCGCCAGGACGAACAGCAGGAGCGCCCAGCCAAAGGCCCCCTCCAGGAGGAGTAGCACCACGGGCATCACCGCCAGCAGGCGCAGAAAGCTGATGATGTTGGGCAGATCCCTGAGTTTCAAGCCTATGACACCCGTGAGGGGGAGGTGAAAGTGGTGAGGATTTTATTCCCTCGGGCCCGGCTTTGTCCAAGTACCGGCGGCCAGGGCCAACTGCTAGAATGCGAACTAATTCATTATTGGAGCCCGTCATGCCACAGGACCTCCCTACCCCTAACAAGCCCGGGCTGAGTTACCGCGACGCCGGGGTCGACATAGACGCTGGCAATGCCTTGGTGGAGCGTATCAAGCCCCTGGCCGCCACCACCTTCCGGCCCGGCGTCATGACGGGGCTGGGGGGCTTTGGCGCCCTCTTCGAATTACCTCTGCATAAATACCGCCAGCCGGTGCTGGTATCGGGCACGGATGGCGTAGGCACCAAGCTGAAATTGGCCCTGGAACTGGGTCGCCACGACACCATTGGGATCGACCTGGTGGCCATGTGCGCCAACGACATCCTGGTGGCCGGGGCCGAGCCCCTCTTTTTTCTTGACTACTACGCCACCGGACGGCTCGAACTCGAGGTCGCCACCACCGTGGTGGCAGGTATTGCCAAGGGCTGCGAACTGGCGGGCTGCGCCCTCACCGGCGGTGAGACGGCGGAGATGCCGGGGCTGTACGCCCCCGGTGACTACGACCTGGCGGGCTTTTGCGTCGGCATCGCCGAGAAGGACCAACTCCTGACACCCGATCGCGTCCAGCCCGGGGACGTCCTGGTCGGCCTAGCCTCCTCCGGCCCCCATTCAAACGGCTATTCGCTAATCCGCAAGATCCTGGAGGTCAGCGGCGCCCCACTCCAGCAGGATCTGGAGGGCATGACCCTGGGGGAGCGCCTGCTGGCCCCTACCCGCATCTATGTCAAACCGGTGCTGGAGTTGATGAAGGAAGTGCCGGTCCATGCCATGGCCCACATCACCGGCGGTGGCTTGCCGGAGAATCTGCCGCGCGTCCTGCCGGCAGGTACCCAGGCGGTCATCGACCTGCACTCCTGGGGACTTCCGCCCGTCTTCGCCTGGCTGCAAACCCAGGGCGGGGTCGCGGAGGCGGAGATGCGGCGCACCTTCAACTGTGGCGTCGGCCTCGTGCTCTGCGTCCCTGCGGCCATGGCTGCGCTGGCCTGCCAGCGGCTGGGGGAATTGGGTGAGTCCGCCTGGATTCTAGGCCATATCGAGGCTTGCTCGGGCCCGCCCGCGGTGATTTTCGCCCAGAGGGCGGCGGCGTGAGCAGTAGCCCCCTGTCCGTGGTAGTGCTGATCTCGGGCAGCGGGAGCAACCTGCAGGCCCTGATTGATGCGGTCCAGAACGGGACACTGCCCATTCACCTCCGCGCCGTCATTGCCAACGAGGCGGATGCCTTCGGGCTGGAACGGGCGCGCCAGGCCGCTATCGAGGGGCGGGTGCTGAGCCATCGGGATTACCCCGACCGCCCCGCCTTCGACGCGGCCCTCATGGAACTCATTGACGGCTTTCAGCCCGGGCTGGTGGTCCTGGCCGGTTTCATGCGCATCCTGACCCCGGGCTTCGTGACCCATTACCGAGGCCGGATGCTCAACATCCACCCCTCACTACTGCCCAAGTTTCGCGGCCTGCACACCCACGAGCGGGCCCTGGAGGTCGGCGAACGCGAACATGGGGCGACGGTACACTTTGTCACGGAGGATCTGGATGGCGGCCCGGCGGTGCTCCAGGCGGTGGTCCAGGTGGAACCCGGCGATGACGCCACCCGGCTGGCGGCCCGGGTGCTGATTCAGGAGCACCGCATCTATCCGCAAGTGGTGCGATGGTTCGCCCAGGGCCGTTTGTTACTGGGCGCGGACGGCTTACCCCGCCTGGACGGCGAGCCCCTGCAACAACCCTTACGCCTCGACAACCTGACGACTGAATAGACGACCCAAGGCTCCCGGCCAGAACCAGACGCACGGACAAACCCATGCCACATGTCTTCCAACTCCATCTCCCCAATACCGGCTGGGCGCTGTTCGACATCCTGGCGGAGCCCGGGGTGGGCATCCGTCTCGGCCAGCACGGCTACGCCATCGACGGCTCCATCATCGTCGGCCCCATGATGCACAGCGAGGCCGATATCGATAACACGATCAATCGGCTGATCGCGGAACTGGAGACCATCCGCGCCCAGGCTAAGCGGGAACTGGAACGGCTGGGCTGAGCAGTGCCCGTCGGGAACAACCTAATCTGCGGTCTTACCGCCGATCTGGCTTGAGCCGACCGCCGCCGAGAACATCTTTTGCATCATGTCCCAAGAGGCCATGGACCCGGCCATGTAGGGCTGGAAGAGCTTAAGGGGGTCATAGCCCTCGACGCCCTCTACCATGCGCTGGCGGATGTCATCCAGTATCTGCCGCTGAAAGGCCTCCACATCGGGCAGACCGAGCAGTTTGCGCATCTCTTCCGGGGTTATGTCGATATCGATCTTGAAGTTCATAGGCTGGGCCTCGTTAAGTTTGAAAAGAGGTATCCAGGGTCCGGCAGGCAAATGCAGGCCCTGGTTATTCGCTAGTCCGAGATCAAGTACAACTTTAAGCAGGTGACCCAGGGCAAGCGGGCGCTGGGCTCAATGCCGGCTCATGCGCGGGTGGGGTTGTTCGATAGGTACGGGCTCGTCGACCACCAAGCCCTGCCGGACACGCCGACCGATAAGGATACAGGCGCTGCCAAAGGCCTTCTCCGCCTCGCGAGCAGTCCACTCCCACTCCATGGGGGAGGCCTGGGTAGGGATCTGCCAATGGGCCGTGGTCAGGATCTTGCCGATGGATATTTCCAAAGTCCAGTCGTGCCAGACGGTATCTGGGTCTTCGTCCTCGTAGAAATCCTGCTCGACGAGGCGCACATAGTTGCCAACGGTGCCATCCAGGGACACCAGGTCATTGACCACCAGTTTATCGTCCACGCAACTCGCGTAGCCGGTGTGGACGGCGGTAGCGGTGGCCATGAGAGAATGCATCAGCAGGGCCGGGGTCAGCTTGAGGGTTAGCGGGCTTTCCCAGTCCGGTTCAGTAACTTCTTGTTCTTGCAACATCCAGGAGCTCGGCAATCAAAGTGGGCCCCAAGGGGCGCGAGAAAGGGACCGGCGGGATTACCGCCAGCGCCCATGGCTAATGATGAACCATCCGTCTCCAGAGGTAAAACCCATGTCGGTCCTTCTCGACCTCGGCATCTTCCCCATGGACCAGGGCGCAAGCGTCGGGACCTTCGTCGCCCCCGTGGTCGCCATGATCCGGGCTAGCGGTCACCCCTACCAACTCGGCGCCATGGGCACCCTCGTCGAGACCGAGGATCTGGAGTCCGCCCTGGCCCTGATCGCCCGCGCCCACCAAGTGTTGGCTGCACAAGGCTGCAGGCGGGTCTATGCCACGGCCAGACTGGATATGCGGGATGGCCCCCTGGGGCGGCTCGACGCCAAGGTGGCGCGGGTTAACGCCCTCATAGGGGACCTAACCTCATGAGGGTCGCGGTATTTTCCGACGTTCAGGCCAATCTCCCAGCCATGGAGACCTGTGTCGCCCATATCCAGGGCTGGAATCCGGAACTGGTCGTCATGGCCGGCGATCTCATCAATCGCGGCCCCACCAGCGACACCTGCCTGAAGCTCTTCCAGGAATTGCGTCAGGATCAGGGCTGGCTGCCTATTCTCGGCAACCACGAGGTCTGGGTCCTGCGCTGTGGACGCGAACCACCCCTGGACCCCATCGACGCCCGCCTGCGTGCCCTCGCGGACTTCACCTGTAACCAGATAGCGGGAACCGAGCATTGGCTGGCCGATTGGCCAGACCATCTTTGCTTCGAGGCCGAACCAGGGCGGGGCTGGGTGCATATCACCCACGGCACCCTCCTCGGCAACCGCGATGGCATCTCGGCGCGAACCCAGGACGCCGATCTCCCGGCCAAGGTGCCCCTTGACGTGAACCTCTTCGTGACGGGCCACACCCACCGGCCCTTGACCCGCCAATTTCAGGGTATCGACATCCTCAACGTAGGCTCCGTCGGCTCGCCCTTCGACGGCGACCCCCGGGCCAGCTATGGCCAACTGGAATGGCGCCATGGCCGCTGGCATACCCGCATCATCCGCCTGGACTATGATCGCGCCGCGGCCGGGCGAGCCTTCGCGGACAGTGGCTTTCTCGACCGGGGCGGCCCCCTGGCCCGCATCGTCCATGCCGAGTGGCTGCGGGCCAGGCCTCTGATTAACGGCTGGCACCAACGCTACGGGGAGGCCGTGCGCCAGGGTCAGATCTGTCCCGACCGCGCGGTGGACGAGTATTTAGGGTCCCTGGGTTGATGGCTCGGGTGCCATCGGTGCCGGTCAGGGCCTCGCGCCCTAGCCTGCCGTTGCCCAAATCGCCGAGCCCTTGATCCCCGCCTTGATCTCCTGCCACAGTGCCTCGTAAGCCCGGGTTACGGGATTGCTGGACGGGGCATAGGCCGGCAGAGGCATGCGGGTGATGCCCATGCGCTCCACTTCGGTGGCATAGGGAATGCTCGTCTTGAGGAAGCTCGGAAAGCTTTCAGGCAGACTCTCCATCAGGTGTAAATGCAAATGCTTGCGCCGGTCCACCATGGAGAAGAAGGGCATGAGGTTAGTCTTGCCAAGGCCATCGTGACCCTCCAGGAAGTCCTGCAATTGCGCCAGGGTACGTGCCGACAAGGTGGTCGGGATCATGGGCACCAAAAGGGCGTGACTGGCGCGAAAGACATTCTCAGAGACCAGCGAGATGCTCGGCGGACAATCCAGGAAAACATAATCGTAGGCGATCGCCATGGGGGCGAGTAATTTTTGTAACTGCTTGGTCGGACGCTTATTGTCTTCCAGCAACAAGTCCATGTTGCGGTAGGAGAAATCCGCGGGCAAGAGGTCCAGTCGCTCGAAATCCGTGCCCTTCACCAGGTCGTCAAGATCTTGATGGCCACTCACCAGGGCCTTGGTACCGCCCTTGACCTTAGGCTTGACACGAAAATAATAGGTTGCGGCCCCCTGCGGGTCCAGATCCCAGATCAGGGTGCGGTAACCCTCCCTGGCCGACAGATAGGCCAGATTGACCGCCGTCGCCGTCTTGCCAACACCACCCTTGATATTGTACGAAGCGATGATCTTCATGCGTCCTTCCCCTGCCGCTTCTGTTCATCAAACAGGGACTTAAACAGTCCCTGGTGGTCTTCGCTATCGAAACTGGCGAAGATCTGGGCAAATTCCTCCCGAGCCCGGTGCTGATGTTCCAGCAGGTCCCCCACCAGGATGCCCATGGTAAGCAGAGTGTCGGTACTGGCCCCATCCTCGTCGCGCATGCGCTGGGCCATCTCGCGCAGGTGGTCGGCCTGGACCGCCAGGTCCTGGAACTTGCCAAGATTATCCAGCAGTACCTTGAGGAGTTTCACCAGTTGACGCACCTCCTGTTTCGGATAGAGGCTGTCGAAGAACTCGATCAGGTAGCGCAGCTTTTTGCAGCTTTTCCGTAGCTCATGCATGTCCTCCGCCGGCGAGGCGGGGGTCATGGCCCGCCCCTCCTTGCGTACCCGCCGGTACATGGTCCAGATGCGGTCATTCGCGACCGCCATCACCGGACGCATGGCGTTCGGCACCACGGAGCTTTCGGGGACCGGGGCCTCCAGGAAGGCCCGCCAGTCGCGCAGCAAATTCCGGAAACGCTTGGAATCCAGGTGCTCCACCAAGGCCTTCTGTTCCTCGCCATAATGGGCGTGGATGAAGTCGCGCAGGGGTTCCAGATGGGGCCGCAGGGGTTCTGGCAGGCATCCCTGATAGGCGTTGAAATCGAGCAGATAGACGTCCAGGTCGCGCACGGGGCCCGTGAACTCGCCAATCCAGCCGAAGGCATCCTTATATTGCTCGACGACATCCGGGGCAAATACATCCTTGATCTGGGTCAGGGCTGAACGGGTGCGGCGCACGGCCACGCGCAAATCATGTAGAAATTCGGAGTCCAGATTATCGCGCGTGCCGGGGACATTGACCTCAATGGTGTTGAGCAGGTGGAGCAGGATCTCTTTGGTCGTGGCGTCCGCGCGACGATCGGGATCGAGGCGGAAATTGAGTTGGGAACTGTAGTCACCGGGCTTGCGTCCCGCGGAGGCCAGGGCCTCCAGCAGCAGTTCGGTGCGGACCAGGGACAGACCAAGCTCTTCGTTGAGGAGGCGCGCCGTGTCGCGAAAATCCTCTTCGTAGCCCTTGACGGCGTGAAGCCGCAGGCGGGTAGAGATGGGACCCTGACGTTCACGCGCCGGATCGTCGTAACGATTCTGCTCCAGTTCCAGACGAGCGACGGTCTTGTCATCCTCGTTAAGAAGGCGCCAGGTCAGTATCCGGGAATGAACATCCAAGAGGGGCAGCAGGCGGCGAATTCCCAGCAGTCGCCCCAACCGTTCGGTGTCGGGGCCAGGCGGCAAATCGGCGGCGAAACCCAAGTCCCGCTCGAGTTCGCACGCCAAGATAGGGACCTCGTCATTGAGATCGCGCCACATCATGAAGCGTTGATGACCGTCGATCCGCTCCTCCAGAATCCCGCCCGCCAGGTACAGGCTCCAGTCGAAGGTATCGTGAAAACGCCGCAGCAGGTGTCGGGGTTCATCCTCGCCAATCCGGCATTTCGCCTCGAGGGCGTCCTTGATCCCCTGAAGATCGGTCCCGTCCGGGACCAGATAGGCCTGATCGAATTCATTCATCGATGGATATGTCGTCCTCGTTTGTTGTTGTCGCTGATCGAATATCATGAAGCTTCACCTTCATTATCCAGATGGTACGCGACTTTTCCCGCCACGACCAGCGGACGACCAGGCCACCGGGGAGCTAATCGACTGGACCCATGAATGAATTTGGGTGCAGACTGGTTACTATCCGAACACTATTCCCAACGCGCTCATGCCCCACCCCCGTAAAAGATTCGGCCAGAACTTTCTCCAGGATCAAGGCGTCATCGACCGCATCCTCGCCGCCATCTCACCCAGCCCCGGGGAGAGGCTGGTGGAGATAGGCCCAGGGCGCGGCGCCATCACCCGGGCCTTGTTGCGCGCGGCCGGCCAACTGGATGCGGTGGAACTGGATAGAGACCTCATCGAACCCCTGGCCCGGACCTGCGCGCCCCTGGGACACCTGATCCTACATAACGCGGACGCCCTGACCTTTGATCTTTGCCAATTGGGGGCACCCGGGGAGAAGCTGCGCCTGGCTGGGAATCTGCCCTACAACATTTCCACTCCGCTGCTCTTTCGCTTCCTGGAACAAAAGCCCTGCATATCGGACATGCATTTCATGTTGCAGAAGGAGGTGGTGGACCGCATTGTCGCCCGTCCGGGCTCTCGAACCTACGGCCGGCTCTCGGTCATGATTCAGACCTGGTGCCAGGCCGAGGCCCTGTTTGAAATTCCGCCCCAGGCCTTTTTTCCAGCACCTAAGGTAGATTCTGCCTTTCTGCGTCTGGTTCCGCTCGATCCCCCACCCTTCCCCCTCCAGGATCAAGGTCATCATCAACGTCTGGTTACCCAGGCCTTTGCCCAGCGCCGCAAGACCTTGCGCAACACGCTCAAAGGCTTGGCGACGGCCGAGGATTTCGCGATCCTGGGGATTGATCCCGGTCAGCGCGCCGAGGAACTGTCGGTCTCCACCTTTGCCTGCCTGGCCAATCTGACTTGCAAAGGGGCGCCTTCGCCCGAAAATTGTAGGCTTATAAACACCGGCTCTTCAGCCCTTACCCAGATCTTGAATCAACTTTCATCAGGCGAAAAAGATGAGTGACCCAGCGGATCAAGAGGATTACCTAACGGCAGACGAGGTCGCGCCGAGCGAGGCATCGCCGCAGGATGCCGAGGCGTCGGCAGGGGAGCCGACCATGCCGGCGCGCGTCAAGGACGTATTGCCCGGCATCATTCATCTGTTGCCCGTGGCGGCCCGCCCCTTCTTCCCGGGCCAGGCCGTGCCCCTGCTCATGTCTGGCAAGCATTGGGCCAAGACCATCCGTGCGGTAGTCGATTCGGATAACAAGATCCTTGGCGTGGTCCTGGTTACCAATGATACGGCCGAGGAGGCTACTACCGAGCAGTTTCATGCCGTCGGCACAGCCTGCCGGGTCCATCGGGTTCATGAACAGGATGGGTACCTCCAGGTGTTAGTGGAGTGCGTTCATCGCTTCCGTATCGAAAACTGGATCTCCCGGCGGGCACCTTTTTCCGCGCGCGTCGAATACTTGCCGGAGCCCAGCACGCGCGGTCAGGATGAGATCAAGGCCTATGCCATGGCCGTTATCAATACCATCAAGGAACTGCTCCCCCTCAACCCCCTGTATGTCGAGGAGTTGCGAGTCTTCCTGGATCGCTTCGGACCGGATGATCCTTCCCATTTATCCGACTTTGCCGCCAGTCTGACAACCTCCACCAAGGAACAACTTCAGGAGGTCCTGGAAGCCGTCGATCTGCTCAAACGCATGGAAAAGGTGCTGATCCTGCTCAATAACGAACTGGACCTGGCCCGAGCCCAGCAAAAAATCCGTGAATCGGTGGAAGAGCGGATGCAAAAGCAGCAACGCGACTTCTTCCTCAAGGAACAACTCAAGGTCATTCAGAAGGAACTGGGGCTAGCCAAGGATGACCGCACGGCGGAACTGGACAAATTCAAGGAGCGTCTCACCTCCCTGGCCCTTACCGAGGAGGCTCAAAAGCGCGTTGATGAGGAACTGGAGAAGATGGCCATCCTTGAGACAGGATCGCCGGAATATTCAGTTACCCGGAATTATCTGGATTGGATCACAACACTACCCTGGGGTCGCTATTCCAAGGATAAGTTAGACCTGAAACGCGCACGGCGCATCCTGGATAGGGATCACTACGGTCTGGAGGACGTCAAGACCCGCATCCTGGAATTTCTGGCGGTTGGCATTCACAAAGGCCAGATCGCTGGATCCATCATTATGCTGGTGGGCCCACCCGGGGTAGGCAAAACCTCCGTGGGACGCTCCATCGCCGATGCCCTAGGCCGCCGTTTCTACCGATTTTCCGTCGGGGGTATTCGCGACGAGGCGGAGATCAAGGGGCACCGTCGTACCTATATTGGCGCCATGCCGGGCAAATTCCTGCAGGCGGTCAAGGATGCGGGCACTGCTAACCCGGTCATCATGCTCGACGAGATTGACAAGATTGGCGCCTCCTATCACGGCGATCCGGCTTCGGCTCTGCTTGAGGTTCTCGATCCAGAGCAGAATTCGGACTTTCTTGATCACTACCTGGATCTGCGCTTTGACCTCTCCAAGGTGTTATTCGTATGCACCGCCAATCAGTTGGATAGCATCCCCGGGCCCCTGGCGGATCGCATGGAGATCATTCCCTTGTCGGGTTACATCGTTGAGGAAAAACTGGCCATCGCCAAGAAATTCCTCCTGCCCCGTCAGATCGACAAGGCGGGCCTACCCGCGCGATCGGTACGCCTCGATGCCGCCACCCTGCGCGCGGTGATCGTGGGCTACGCGCGAGACGCGGGTGTACGCCGCCTTGATAAGCAGATCGGCAAAATCGTGCGGAAGTGCGCGGTGAAGTTGCTTGAAGGCGTGGAACAACCCATCCAGATAGGTCAGGATCGGCTCAAGGAATACCTGGGCAGCCCCATGTTCCGCGACGAGCGCAAGCTGATGGGCCCCGGGGTGGTCACCGGGCTGGCGTGGACCGCCATGGGCGGCGCCACCCTCTCCATCGAGGCGGTGAGGACCCATGGTTTTACGCGAGGTTTCAAACTCACGGGCCAACTGGGTGATGTCATGAAGGAGTCAGCCGAAATCGCCTACGGATACCTCGTCAGCCATGCGGTCCAATTTGGCATCGATCAGGCGTATTTCGAGAATGCTTTTATTCACATCCACGTCCCCGCTGGCGCCACACCCAAGGACGGCCCTTCGGCGGGCATCACCTTAGTCAGCGCACTGCTTTCCTTGGCGCGAAACAAACCCATCCGTCGCCTGGCCATGACCGGTGAGATAACCCTAACGGGCGCTGTCTTCCCCGTCGGAGGCATACGCGAAAAGCTTATCGCCGCGCGCAGGGCCGGAATCAAGGAAATAATCTTGCCGGCCGACAACCAGGGGGAGTTCGAAGAAGTGCCAGAATATGTACGTCAGGGACTGACCATCCATTTCGCAAGCCGCTTCGAGGATGTAGTTCCCTTCCTATTTTAGAATTAAACCAAGCAGCAGTCCCAGCCAACAGGGACCAGGCTGGGCAGTTGCTTTTGGTTAATTGGAACATTGTAGTGGTCTAGGCTTAAGCCGAATTCCCCACCCCCCCACGAAAAAACCCCGCCCTGAGACACAAGGCGGGGTTAAGAAAAGGTCCTGGCGGTGACCTACTTTCACATGGGGAGACCCCACACTA
>JBASIS010000213.1:0-6091 GCA_049654905.1 Chromatiaceae bacterium | reverse complement strand
AACGGGATAACACCATGCCACTCGCGTAGAAGAGGACCGAGCAAATACTGAAAGGGGCAAAAACAGCCATTTTTGCCCCTCGCCCACCTGGGGCTCAAACGCTACCGGCAATTTTGCAATTGGCTCAATAACCATTGGCTATGTCCGGGTGCAACCCCCGACCCCCCAATGCTGGCGCCTCATTCCCTTGCCCACTGTCTGGGTCCCTGGCCACGGCTGGTGAAGCACCTGATGCGTGACTATACTGTGGGTATCGGCATCCACCAGGGTTGCTCCGATACCCAGTTCAGGTAGAAACATTGCGTAATTTCGAAGGTAGGCTAGTATGAGCCTAGTGATCGTGGTGAAAGCCTGACTATCCCATTCATTCCATGAAGGTATTGCCTTGCAGTGCCTCCTCCACAAAATTCCAGGTCTTCAGCGATAAGCGCGTCCCTCAACCTGGATATCCGTAAATTTTCTCAATAGGTAAAATGAAATGAACAACAAATCTTCAAAAATATCTCTTATTGCGGCGGCAATTACCGTGATCCTCGGTGGATCGGTTGTCACCGAAGCGCTTGCTCAACAGCCAAATGTCACCTTGAAGGGTGGCAATGCGATCTATTCGGTGCCAACCGCCGACCGGCGGGCGCCAAACCTCACCAGCATCGGTGATGCGCAGGCCATGCCTTTACCCACCGTGGATCAGTCGCCCATGGACCTGGTGGGTGAGGCCCTAAGGCAACCGGATGCTGCCCCAATGGGGAAGCCCGGTTACAGTCCTGGTGCTCCGGGTAACGGCCTGCAAAGTCCCATGCAGTTACCGCTAGAGCAGGACGATGTCACCAGCGAGCTGTTTCTGGAGGAGGGAAGTGGTGTTGAACCTCAAGAATTCGGTACCGGAGGCGTGCCCTTCACCACCAGTCGGGTGGACACAGTGGTCAACAATTTATCCAGAACCTACCCGTACAGCGCGGCGGGGAAGCTCTATTTCAAGATTGGCACGGGCAATTATGTTTGTTCCGCCTCTCTCATCAAGCAGGGCGTGATTGTCACCGCCGCCCATTGCGTGGCGGAATTTGGAAAAAACAAGTTTTACACGAATTTTCAGTTCGTGCCAGCAAAGTACAACACCTTGGCGCCTTTTGGGGTTTGGAATGCGGAAAATGTCTACATCAAGACCTCCTATTTTAATGGCACGGACTCCTGTGCCCAGCGCGGCGTTGTGTGCGCGAATGATGTCGCCGTCATTCGTCTCGCCGCACAGAGTGGGACCTTCCCGGGCACGAGAACCGGGTGGTTGGGTTATGGCTGGGCAGGCTACGGATTCACTCCAAACAACCTGGCCCTCATCAACCAGCTTGGCTATCCGGTTTCCCATGATGCCGGGAATATCATGCAGCGCACGGACTCCCAAGGAGTTGTCTCTCCGTCGAATTCCAATAACACCGTCTGGGGTTCACGGCAAACGGGCGGCTCCAGCGGCGGACCGGAACTCGTCAATCTGGGTATCCGGGGTGTTCTGACCACCTCCGTGGGTAGCGAGGCCGGCCCTAACACCGTAGTCGGTGCCACCAGTTGGGGGTATACAGACCCAGCCGTCAAGCTCCAGGGAGCCAGCCCCTTCACGACTAATAACATCGTCAGCCTGGTCAATTCCGCTTGCCTTGTCAACGGCGTTACCCGAACTGCCTGCAAATAGCGAATTAAGCCCCGCTAAGTTCGGGGGCCCAAATAACCATTCGTAGCGACTTACGGAACCCCGGCAAGACCGGGGTTCCGTTCTTCCCCGCCACCCAGCCCGGGTCCGCCACGCTAAAGACCCAACTCCCGCCACCGCGCCTCGATGCGCTTGAGGGAGATGGGATAGGCGGTGCCGAGGCGCTGGGCGAAGAGGGAGATGCGTAACTCCTCGATCATCCAGCGAATCTCCTCCAGGCGGGGGTCGTGGCGACGGTTGGCCCGCACGGCGGCGGCACGTTCACCCCACTTTTCAAGCAGGGGTGTCAGTTCCCGGAGATTCGCCTGGTCCTTACCGGCGGCATGGAACAACTTATCCAGGCGTTCCCGGGCGGCCTTCAGGTAACGCGGGTAGTCCTTGAGGTGAGCATAAGGCACCGCCAAGAGGAAACCGCGACAGATCAAGCCATCCAGTTGGGCCTTAAGGTCGAGGACCGAGGGCATCCAGTGGATTTGGGTGATAGCGGCCAGGCTCTGGCGGAGGGCCTGGTAATCGTCGAGGATCTGGCCGACGAGAGCCAGGACCTCGGCGCTGACGCGGGTCAGTTGCGACTTACGGCTAGCGAGGCGGGCCTCGAAGCTGGCCCGGTCCCGGAGGGTGGGGGCATCCTCGAGGAAGGTCAGGTCGAAAATGAGGGCAAGGACCTCGTCCGCCAGGTCCAGAGGCTTGGGCTGCTGGCTGGCCTTGCCGCGCATCGCACCGACGGCACCGGTCGTGACCGCCTCACCCGGCCGGCCTTGCCGCCCCGACCCCGCCATCGCGACGCCAGTCCCGCCCGCGGCCCCAGGTCCCCCCGTACCAGTACCCGCTGAATCAGCCTCCCCGTCCGGTACCTTCGCATACTGCAACCGCATCCGATCCAGCCCGGGCAGATTCCGGCGCAACTGCCGTACCTCGGCACCCAGATTGAGCATCAGTAACCGCCGCAGACCGGCCCGCTGCGCCAGGTCCGCGCCCTCCCGGGAGTCAAGCACCCGCAGGGTGACCCTCTCCCCTTGATCCACCAGGGCCGGGTAGCCGCGTAGCCGGATGCCGCCCCGGTCGAGATCCAGGCTCTCTGGCAAATCCCCAAAATCCCAGCGGACGATGCCGTCGCGTTCCAGGCCCTGGGAGGGGATCTGGGCAAAGGCCTGACGACCGCTGCCGCCGAACCGGCGCTTGAGTTGGGCGTAATCCTCCCCCGCCGCCAGGCTACGCCCCGCTTCGTCCACAAGGCGAAACTTCATCCGCAAGTGCCCCGGTATCACGCCGGCGTCCCAGGCCTCCTCCGGCACCTGGATACCGGTCATGGCCCGGATCTCCTCGCCCAAAGCCTGAATCAGGGGCCGGTCCGAGGGCGTGAGCCGCGCGGCCAGGCGCTCCGCCGTATCGGGAATCGGCACCAGCAGCTTGCGCCAGGACTTGGGCAGGCCCCGCAACAGGGCGCTGATCCGTTCTACGAGCAGCCCCGGCACCAACCACTCGCAGCGGTCCGGCGAGACCTGATTGATGAGGGGCGCCGGCACCACCAGGGTAATGCCGTCGTGGTCCTGGCCGGGATCGAAACGGTACTCCAGCGGCAGGGCCGTGGCCCCCACCTGGAAGCTGTCGGGGAAGGCCTGGGCCGTGACCGCCGCGCCATCATGGCGCATGGCATCCTCCAGGCGTAGATAGAGAAGCTTGGGGTCCTTGCGGCCCGCCTGGCGCAGCCAGCGCTCGAAGAGGGGCGCCGAATAGATGCCGGCGGGCACCCGCTGTTCATAGAAGGCCTGGATGGTATCCTCGTCCACCAGGATATCGCGGCGCCGCGACTTGGCCTCCAGGTGCTGGATATAGGCGATGAGTTCCTGGTTATGGCGCCAGAAGGGGGCGCGGGTGGCAAAATCGCCCTCGGTGAGGGCAAAGCGGATGAAGATGGCCCGCGCCTCGGCGGGATTGAGGGGGCCATAGTTGACCCGCCGCTTGGGCACCAGGGTGACGCCGAAGAGGGTCAACTTTTCATAGGCCGCCACCTGGCCCGAGCTGGCCTGCCAGTGGGGCTCCGAATAGCTGCGCTGGACCAGGTGGCGGCCAGCCTCCTCGATCCAGGCCGGCTGGACCCGGGCGACGATGCGGCCGTACTGACGGCTGGTCTCGACCCGCTCCGCCGCCACGATCCATTTGGGCATCTTGTCATAGAGGCCGGAACTGGGGTGGATCATGAAGCGGCTGTTGCGCGCTCCCTGATACTCCCGTCCCTCGTCCTTAAAGCCAATGTGGCCTAGCAGGCCCGGCAGCAGGGCCAGGTGGAGGGCGGCGTAATGCTGCTCTTGCCCCCTCCCCCCTGGCGGGGGAGGGTTGGGGAGAGGGGGCTGCCCATTCAGGCGGCCCGGCGACCCTGGGCCTGTGACGGCATCCCGACTGGCCGGCTCCTGGACCTTGAACCCCATCTCCGCCATCTGGGCATGCAACTGGGTGTGGACATCGCGCCATTCCATGACCCGGTTCCAGGACAGGAAATGCCGCTGGCAGAGCTGGCGGAACTTGTTCTTCGTCAGGTGCGCCCGCTCCTTCTCCAGGAAGCGCCACAGGTTGAGGAAGCTGAGGAAATCCGAATCCTCGTGATTGAAGGTGGCGTGAATCTCGTCGGCGGCCTGCCGCTGGTCCAGGGGCCGTTCCCGCGGGTCCTGGACGCTGAGGGCGGCCACGATCACCAGCATCTCCGTCAGGCAGCCCAGTTCCACCGAGGCCAGCAACATGCGGCCGATGCGCGGGTCCAGGGGCAGACGGGCCAGATGCTGTCCGAGGGGTGTGAGCTGCCCCTGGCCGTCCAGTGCCGCCAGTTCCTCAAGGGTGCGATAGCCATCGGCCACCAGCCGGGCATCCGGCGGGTCCACGAAGGGGAAGGACGCGATCTCCCCAAAGCCCAGCAGCTTCATCCGCAGGATGACCGCAGCCAGGTTGGCGCGATGAATCTCAGGCTCGGTGAAGGCCGTCCGCGACTCAAAATTATCCTCGGAATAGAGACGGATACAGATACCCGCGGCCACCCGCCCGCAACGCCCCCGCCGCTGGTTGGCGGAGGCCTGGGAAACGCGCTCCACCGGCAGGCGCTGGACCTTGCCGCGATGACTGTAGCGGCTGATCCGGCCAAAGCCGGGATCGATGACGTAGTGGATGCCCGGCACCGTCAGGGAGGTCTCGGCGACATTGGTCGCCAGCACCACCCGCCGGGTGCCATGGGCCTGGAAGATGCGCGCCTGCTCCGCCGGGCTCTGGCGCGCATAGAGCGGCAGGATCTCGGTCGAGGGCGGGTGATGCTTGCGCAGGGTCTCGGCGGTCTCGCGGATCTCCCGCTCTCCGGAGAGAAAGACCAGGACATCGCCCCGCCCCTCCCGAGCCAGCTCATCCACCGCCTGGGAGATGGCGACTTGCATCTCATCGTCACGCTCACCCGCGTTCTCCTCTTCCGGGGGGCGATAGCGCACCTCCACCGGATAGGTGCGACCGCTGATCTCCAGGATGGGCGCCGGCTGGCCCCCGGCATCCGCGAAATGGGTGGCAAAGCGCTGGGGGTCGATGGTGGCGGAGGTGACGATGACCTTGAGGTCTGGCCGCCGCGGCAGCAGACCGCGCAGATAGCCGAGCAGAAAATCGATATTCAGGCCCCGCTCGTGGGCCTCGTCGATGATGAGGGTGTCGTATTCAAGCAGCAGGCGATCCTGCTGCAACTCCGCCAGCAGGATGCCATCCGTCATCAGCTTGATGCAGGTCTCGGTCCGCACCCGATCATGAAAGCGCACCTTGTAGCCCACCAGCCCACCGGTCTCCCCACCCAATTCCTGGGCCACCCGGCTCGCCAGGGTGCGCGCCGCGATACGCCGCGGCTGGGTATGGCCGATCCGCCCGCCGAGGCCCCGCCCGAGATTCAGGCAGATCTTCGGCAACTGGGTGGACTTGCCCGAGCCCGTTTCGCCGCAGAGGATCAGCACCTGATGGCGGGCGATGAGGGTCGCCACCTCCTCCCGACGCGCGCTGACCGGTAACTCGGGGGGGAATTGAATCGCCGGCACCCACGCCCGCCGCCGCTCCACAACGGCCTGGGAGGCCTCGATTTCCTGCCAGAGCCGGGCCCGTCCTTCTTCGGTGGGCTGGCCCCGCTCCTGGCGCTGGCGCAGAACCCGCAAACGCCGGCGCAGACCGGGACGGTCGGCCAGTAGGCAGGCGTCCAGATCACTGGGGTTCGGGAAGGTGGAGTGGGTCATATGACCGCTGGACCTGACTGGGCAATTCTTGGATCGAGATTGACGGCGGTGCGCAGGCGGCGTCTCCCGCACCTGGAGGCGATGATCTTACCCGGACACCGGACCAAGGGCGATCTAATCAGCGCCCCTGATTTTCACGTGGTGG
>JBASIS010000212.1:0-10246 GCA_049654905.1 Chromatiaceae bacterium | reverse complement strand
CTGCTGGAGGCCATCCGCTTTGGGCATGCTGGTTGACGCTAACGCGGATGATCTGGATACTCAAGATTAATCATGTGCCAACACGCTAGCCCCGGAAGACTTCATGATGCAGCCAGCCAATGACGCCAGGATTCGTGACATCACCGCACGACTCGTCGCTGCGCTTGCTCCCGAACGGGTCCTGCTGTTCGGGTCCTACGCCTGGGGGTCGCCCCATGCGGAGAGTGACCTGGATCTTTATATCATTGTGCCTGATCAGACGGAACCACCCTACCGCCTGGCCCGCCGGGCGTATCAGGCATTGCATGGCGTCAAAGTGCCCGTGGACCTCGTGGTGCGGACCCGGACCGAGTCGGAACGTAACGCGGTCGTGGTCTCGACACTGGATCGCGATGTACTCAATCGGGGTGTTGTCCTTTATGGCTGACCCCAAAGAGACGGTGGTGGGCGAGTGGATGGTCAAGGCCGAGCGCGACCTGGCATCGGCGATCCGACTGCTGGAAGGCGATCCACCTTACCTCGATACGGCGGTTTATCACTGTCAACAAGCCGCGGAGAAGGCGCTTAAAGGTTTTCTTGCGGCTCGTGACCAGCCCCTTCGTCGCGTACACGATTTGGTCTTGCTGATCGACGAGTGCACCGATTTGGATGCCTCGTTCGGCCAACTGGCGGAGTCCGCCGAGATCCTTACTCCTTATGGTACGACATTCCGCTATCCAGGCGCCGCCTGCGAACCCCGAATGTCGGAGGCACTGGAAGCCATCGCTTGCGCCAAACGCATCCTAGATCACGTTGAGCGAATCGTCGCGCGAGGCTAGGTTCGTGGATATCCGTTTTGAGCGGGTGGGGGTGCGTTGGACATAATAGCGCAGCAGGGATTCCAGGATCTCGAGCGCGGTTCCTTGGTCGTTAACCCGGGGCTTGAACAGGCTCGTGCCGTGTTGGATATTGCTTTTGCCCTCGAAAATACCCAGCCAAATAGCTACGTTGAAATTTCAGTGCCGTTCGACTGTTTTCATGCTTCATGAAGACGGCATTAATTTGTGGCATTTCCGGTCAGGACGGCGCCTATCTGGCGCGGCTTCTGCTCGACCAGGGCTACCGGGTGGTGGGGACCTCCCGCGATGCCCAGACGGCGAACTTCGGCAACCTGGACCGGCTCGGCATCCGCGCGCGGGTGGCGGTGGCGTCCATGGTCCTCACCGACTTTCGCAGTACCTTGCAGACCCTGGCCAAGATCGCGCCGGACGAACTCTATAACCTGGCGGGCCAGACCTCTGTCGCTCTTTCCTTCGAGCAGCCGGTGGAGACCCTGGAGAGTATCGCGACGGGTACCCTCAATCTGCTGGAGGCCATCCGCTTTCTGGAGCGTCCGATCCGGCTCTATAACGCGGGCTCCAGCGAGTGTTTTGGTGACACCGGCGGCGTGGCCGCGACGGAGGACACCCCCTTCCGCCCGCGCAGCCCCTATGCGGTCGCCAAGGCGACCGCTCACTGGGAGGTAGCCAACTACCGCGAGGCCTACGGGCTGTTCGCCTGCAGCGGTATCCTCTTCAACCACGAGTCGCCCCTGCGCCCGGAGCGCTTCGTGACCCGCAAGATCATTGCCGCCGCTGGCCGCATCGCTCGGGGGAGCACGGAGAAGCTGCATCTGGGCAATCTTGCGGTGTGGCGGGACTGGGGCTGGGCGCCGGAATACGTGGATGCGATGTGGCGTATGCTCCAACTGGAACAGGCGCGGGATCTGGTCATTGCCACCGGTACTTCCTATTCGCTCGAGGCCTTTGTCGCCGCCGCCTTCGCCGAACATGCCATGGACTGGCGCGACCACGTCGAACAGGACCCTGCCCTGTTCCGTCCTTCGGAGATCGCCTACAACGGCGGTGACGCCAGCCAGGCCAAGGTCCTGCTGAACTGGCAAGCCCGCTATCGGATGCCGGACGTGGTGCGCCTTATGGTGGCGGCGGAAGGGGACGGCTTAGACCCGGCGGCACGGCCGGAGCATTGATTCACCTTAGCTTTCGCGATGGCCCATGATCCGCGTCACCCACTTTCTGCGTCGTCCCATCCCTGGGTTTTACAGCATCGAGCATCTGTACGCGGATATCCGGGCGGCCTTGCCGGGGGATTTCCTGGTGGATGTCCGGGTCAGCCGCTTCCCCTCCCGCGGCTTTTGGCGGCGCTTGTTTGATACCCTGAATGCCCGCCGATATCAGGGCGACGTCAATCATGTGACGGGTGATGTGCATTTTCTGACCTTGCTGCTGGACCCGCGCCGGACCATCCTGACGATTCTCGATTGTGTCGCGCTGGAGCGGTTGACGGGGCTTAAACGCTGGGTGTACTGGCTGTTTTGGTTCTGGCTGCCGGAAAAGCGCTGCGCGGCGATTGTCGTCATCTCGGCGGCGACACGCGCTCAGGTGATTGAGCATCTGCGTTGCGATCCGGCCAAGGTCCAGCTTATTCACTGTCATCTCTCCCGGGAGTTCCAGCCCGCGCCCCGGCGGTTCAATGCCCGGAGGCCAAGCTTTCTGCATATTGGCACTAAGCCCAACAAAAATCTTGAGGGTCATGTCGCGGCGCTGCGGGGTTTGGCCTGCGAGTTGGTGGTGATCGGAGCGTTGACCCAGGCCCAGCGGGATTTACTTGACGGGAGCGGTTTGGCGATGGAGTCGCTGGTGGATTTGTCCCGGGAGCAGGTGGTGGAGCAATACCGGCGGTGTGATGTTTTGCTGTTTGCATCGACCTATGAAGGCTTCGGCCTGCCGATTGTCGAGGCCCAGGCGACGGGGCGACCGGTGGTGACGAGCCGGCTCTGGTCGATGCCGGAGGTGGCGGGCCCGGGCGCCTGCCTGGTGGACCCCTTGGATGTCGCCAGTATTCGCGCGGGGATTGACCGGATTCTCGAGGACGAGGCCTATCGGGAGCGGCTGGTGAGCCTGGGGTTCGAAAATGTGCGCCGGTTTGATCTTGCCACTATCGCCGACCAGTATGCCGAGCTGTACCGGACGGTCCAGGCGCGGGTGCCGCTTGGGTCCCGGGGGCGGGCATGAGAGCCGCCGGGCTGGGGCTGGCTTGATGTGCGGTCTAGCGGCCATTGTTGCTTATCACGCCGAGGCCCCACCGGTCGAGGCGGCCGAGTTATTGCGGATGCGCGAGCGGATGCTGGCGCGGGGTCCGGATGGGGCCGGCCTGTGGATAGCGGATCAGCGCCGGATCGGACTGGCTCATCGCCGATTGGCCATCATTGACTTATCCCCCTTGGGCGCCCAGCCGATGGCGAGCGAGGATGGGCGGTTCCACATCGTCTTCAATGGCGAGATCTACAACTATCCGGCCTTGCGCGACGAACTGGCCGGGCGCGGCTATCGGTTTCGGTCGCATTCGGATACCGAGGTGCTGCTGGCCCTCTATGCCACGCTGGGCGTGGCGATGCTCGGACGCTTACGGGGGATGTTCGCTTTCGCCATCTGGGATGACCGGGAGTCTGCGCTGTTCCTGGCGCGCGATGCCTACGGTATCAAGCCCCTCTACTATGCAAACGATGGCCGCACCCTCAGGGTGGCCTCGCAGGTGCAGGCGCTGCGGGCGGGGGGGATGGTCGGGGGCGAGACGGATCTGGCTGGGCTGGCGGGCTTTTATCTGCTCGGTACCCTGCCGGAGCCCTTTACGGCGTTGCAGTCCGTGCGGGCCCTGCCGGCCGGATGCTGGCTGCGGGCGAGGAATGGGCGGGTGGAGGGTCCTCGGCGCTGGCAGGCGCTGGCCGAGGTCTGGCGGGTTGCAGCGGGGACCCGCATCGCTCCGGATGGCGCGGCGGGGATGGCCGGGGAGATCGCCGGGGCTTTGGCTGAGTCGGTCCGTCATCACCTGGTGGCGGATGTCCCGGTCGGCGCCTTCCTGTCCGCCGGGATCGATTCGGGCGCCCTGGTGGGTCTGATGGTGGATGCCGGGCAGGTTCCGCAAACGCTGACGGTGGCCTTTGATGAATATCAGGGTCGGCCCCAGGATGAAGCGCCCCTGGCGGCGGCGGTCGCGGCCCACTATGGGGCGACGCATCGGGTGCATCGGGTCAGCGCGGCGCGCTTTCGCGACGATTGGCCGCGGATTCTGGCGGCGATGGATCAGCCCAGCAGCGACGGCGTGAACACCTGGTACGCGAGCGAGGCGGCCGCTGTGGCGGGGGTGAAGGTGGCGGTGTCCGGCCTGGGTGGCGACGAGTTGTTTGGCGGCTACCCGGCCTTCCAGGATCTGCCGCGCTGGCGCCGCTGGCTGGGCCCGCCGGCCCGCATCCCCGGTCTGGGCCGGACCCTGCGCCGCCTGGGCCAAGCCCTTTTCTCCCATCATCCTTCGCCTTTCGCCCGACACCTGTCCCCCAAGGCGCTGAGCCTGCTGGAGTTGAGTGGCACCTGGCCCGGCGCCTGGTTATTGCGGCGTGGCATCTTCATGCCCTGGGAACTGCCGGCACTGATGGGCGAGGAGGCGGCGCGGGAGGGGCTGGCGCGGCTGCAACCCCTGGACCTGATCGGCGCGGCCTTGACGCCCGAGCCGGGCACCGATTTTGGCCGGGTGGCGGCACTGGAGGCGGCGCTCTATATGCGCAACCAGTTACTGCGCGACGCGGATTGGGCGGGCATGGCGCATGGCATCGAGATCCGGGTGCCGCTGGTGGATACCTGGCTGCTGGCCCAGGTGGCACCGCTCCTGTTGGCCTCCGGTCGGCCCCGCGCTATCGGCAAGCAGGCCCTGGCCATGGCACCGCGACGGCCCTTGCCCGCTGTGATCCGTCAGCGGCCCAAGACCGGCTTCACGGTGCCTTTCGCGGATTGGCTCGGCCAGGTGGCGGGGCTGGATGGGTGGCGGCGGGTTCCCCCATTGGCGCGGCCGGGGTGTCATTGGTCGCGGCGCCTGGTCTATGCCCTGGCCCAGGACCGGACGCTCTGGCCGGGGTCCGGGTGATGCCGATTCTGCACTGCGTGCCCAGCCTGGATCCGGGACAGGGTGGGCCTTCCTGTACGGTGGTGGCGCTGACGGATGCCTTGGCGGGCCTTGGGGACCTTTCGGTCAGCCTGGTGAGTCAGGGTGCCGTCGCCGGACCAACGATCCCCTCCGGGGAGCCAGCGGTGGAGCGGCGGGTTGCCACCAGCCGGTCGCGGCTGGCACTGGCGCTGGGGCTGCCCCTGCGGGATGAACTGGGGTCGCTGGGTGCTGCCGCCCGCTTTGTCCTGATCCACAGTCATGGGGTCTGGCACCCGGGCAATCATTGGGCTGCCCGGGCGGCGCGGGCCTGGGGGGTACCGCTGATCATCCATCCCCGCGGCATGCTCGAACCCTGGGCCTTGCGTCAGAAGGCGTTGAAAAAGCGGCTGGCGCTGGCGCTGTTTCAGCGGCGGGATTTGGCTGGGGCGCGGGCCTTCGTGGCGACGGCCGAGATGGAGTACGAGAACCTGCGCCGGCTGGGGCTGCGGCAGCCGGTGGCGGTGATCCCGAATGGGGTGGAGGTGGCCGGGATATCGCGCGTTGCAACGGCGGGGGGTGTTGTCGGGTTACGCTGCGCTAACCCGACCTACGGGGCTCATGGGTTGGAGCCAGGTAGCCAGATGATGGCTCGGTCCGACGGGGATGGGTCGCGTGTGGCGCTGTTTCTGTCGCGCGTGCATCCCAAGAAGGGGGTGGTGGAACTGGTCAAGGCCTGGGCCCTGGCGGCGCCGGCCGGCTGGCGGCTGCGCATCGCCGGGCCGGACGAGGGTAGGCACTGGGCGGAGGTGGCGCGGCTGGTGAGCCAGTTGGGGCTGGGGTCGGCGGTGGATTATGTCGGCCCGGTGGCGGGGGCACACAAGGCGGCCCTCTATCGGGAGGCGGACCTGTTCGTGCTGCCGACCTTCAGCGAGAATTTCGGCCTGGTGGTGGCGGAGGCCCTGGCCTATGGGTTGCCGGTCATCACCACGCGCGGCGCGCCCTGGGCGGATCTTGAGACCTACGGTTGCGGCTGGTGGATCGAGACGGGGATGGAGCCGCTGGTGCCCGCCCTGCGCGCGGCCATGGCCCTGAGCAACGCCGAGCGGCGGGCGATGGGTGAGCGCGGGCGAGTCTATGTGCGGCGTTATGACTGGGACGTCATCGCGGCGGAGACCTTGGCGCTGTATCGCTGGGTGTTGGGCCAGGGGGAGCGGCCTGCATGCGTGCATGTCGATTAGCCCCTTGCTCAGCCAATGCAATCATGCGTACTGGGGGCTATTTGATATGCCTGTGCGGATCTTGCCTGCCATGCAGCACACGAACTATTTGGACTTGATTGGTTTCTACCCGGTAAAACACGACATGGCTTTTGACTGGAAAGCTGCGCATACCCACCGCGAGTTCCGTACGTTCAACCCCCATGATGGGTTGCGTGGTCAGTATCCAGAGGTATTCTTTCAGGTCATGGAGGTAAGCGCTGGATTGGTTTGGTCCCCAGATGCGCAGCCCAAATTGATAAATGCTCTGAAGGTCTTGCTGAGCCGCAGGTGAGAGAACCAGCCTATAAGGGTTCATGGGCGAGGTTTAAGCCTTGATGGCTTCGAACAGTCTGTTGAGGCTTGCTTTGGATTCAACGGCAATTCCCTGCCCTTGCTCTAGCTGCGCTAAGCCGATGTTTAATTGCTCCCGCAAATGAGCGATTTTTATCTCGTTAATCCAATCCTCGTGGGCATCCATAAATCGTAATGCCTCGCGAATCACTTCGCTTGCATTGTCGTAGAGCCCGCTCTCGACTTTGGCTTGAACTCGCGATTGGAGTTCGGGGGTTAATGAAACATGCATGGTTTTCTCCGTTTCGTCCCAGCAGATGCCATCATGGCATAGCGTAGAGCAGCGACCAAGGTTTATCAATCTGGCTCAAATATGGGGTTCACTCTACCTTGATCGCAGTAACTCATTGATTGTCTGAGACTAAAAGATGTCCGTCATTCTCGGTTTCAATGCATTTCACGCCGACTCCGCCGCCTGTCTGGTGGTCGATGGGCAACTGGTGGGCGCGGTGGCGGAAGAGCGGCTGGGTGAGCGCCAAAAGCACTGCCCCGCTTTCCCGGCCCACGCGATCCGCCGGCTGCTGGCGGACGCGGGGCTGCGTCTTCGGGATGTGACCCATGTCGCCCTAGCCCGTGATCCCACGGCCAACCGGACGGCCAAGCTGGCCTATGTCGCCCGCCATCCGCTCAAGGCCACCGGTGCCGTCGTCGAGCATCTGCACCGCAATCGGCGCACCCAGGGCACCTTGGAACAGTTGGCCGAGGTCTGCGGCGAGGACCCGGCGCGGGTCCATTTTGAGACCGTCGGGGTGGAGCATCATCTGGCCCATATCGCCAGCGCCTATTATCTGTCGCCCTTCGAGTCCCTGACTGCTGGCTTGTCCTACGATGCCTCGGGTGACTTTGCCAGCCTGATGGCAGCGCGCTGCGAGGGGACCCGCATTGAGGTGCTGGACCGGGTCACCCTCCCCCATAGCCTGGGCTTTTTCTATACCGCCTTGTGCCAATTCATCGGCTTTGATGAATTCGGTGAGGAATACAAGGTGATGGGCTTGGCGCCCTATGGCGAGAACCGCTACGGCGATCTGATGCGGGAGCTGGTGCGCCTGGACGATCGGCACTGGTATCGGCTGGGGCTGGGGTATTTTGGTATGCACGAGGGGGGCGAGAGCGGGGCGGTGGACGAGACCCGGCGGATTCTGATGGGCCGCTTCTTTACCGACCGGCTGAGTGCCGCGCTGGGGACGCCGCGCCAGCGGGGCGAGCCGCTGACCCAGCGGGATATGGATATCGCCCGCTCGACCCAGGTGCGCTTCGAGGAGGCCGCCATCCACTGCATGAGGCGCCTGCAGGCGCGGGTGCCGACCGCGCGGCTGGCGATGGCGGGTGGCTGCGTCCTGAATGGGGTGGCCAATGCACGTATCCAGCGCGAGACGCCCTTTAGTGAGCCTTATCTTCAGCCGGCGGCCTCCGACGACGGCACCTGCCTGGGGGCGGCCTATTACTGCTGGCATCAGGTGCTGGGGCGGTCGGAACGCTTCCAGATGCAACATGCCTTCTGGGGGCCGGGCTATTCGGACGAGCGGGTCCGGGCGGTGGCCGAGGGCAGCGGCTTCCCAATGCAGGCCTGCGCGGATGACGCTGAGCTGGTAGAGGTGGCGGCGGGTCTGATCGCCGCCGGCCTGGTCACCGGCTGGTATCAGGGCCGTGGCGAATGGGGTCCGCGGGCCCTGGGCAACCGTTCCATCCTCGCCAACCCGGCCATCCCGACCATGAAGGAGACCCTCAACACCAAGATCAAGCGCCGCGAGTCCTTCCGGCCCTTTGCGCCCAGCGTGCTGCGGGAGTGGGTGCCGACCTATTTCGAGCAGACGGTGGACAGCCCCTTTATGCAGCATGTGGTCAGGATCCGTCCCGAATGGCGCGAGCGTCTGCCGGCGGTGACCCATGTGGACGGCACCGGACGCCTGCAGACGGTGGATGCGGCCAGCAATCCGCTCTATTACCAGTTGATCGAGGCGTTTCGACGCCAGACCGGGATCGGTATGGTGCTCAATACCAGCTTCAATGAGAACGAGCCCATCGTGGATACGCCGGAGCAGGCGCTGGATTGCTTCCGGCGGACGGATATGGATGCTCTGTGTTTGGGGCGGTTTGTGCTCACCAAGACGGCCCGGGGGTCTTGAATCCCGATGGCTGCAGTGACCGGGGTGCCGATCACGGGCTACCGCTACGCCAACGCTGGTGCTGGCCATCATCACGCTTACCTGCTGCCAACGATCATTCGGACGCTGGAGGCTCTCGATCTGCCGGCGGGCGAGCAACGCCTATTCGAACTGGGCTGCGGCAACGGCAGTGTGGCCAATACGCTGAGTCAAAGGGGCTGGGATGTCACCGGCGTCGACCCGTCAGTGGAAGGCATCGCCCAGGCGCGTGCGGCCTATCCGGGGCTGAAGCTTGATGAGGGCTCGGCCTATGATGACCTGGCCGTCCAGTATGGCCAGTTCTCGGTCGTGCTGAGCCTAGAGGTGGTCGAGCATGTCTATGCTCCACGGGACTATGCGCGGACGGTGTTTAACCTATTGCACGGAGAGGGGGTGGCGATCATCTCCACGCCCTATCACGGCTATTGGAAGAACCTGGCCCTGGCCGTGACCGGGCGGTTGGACGCGCACTTTACGGCCCTATGGGATCACGGCCACATTAAGTTCTGGTCGATGAAGACATTGGGTGACTTGTTGCGCGAGGCGGGGTTCGTGGATATCCGTTTTGAGCGGGTGGGGCGAGTGCCGGCGCTGGCCAAAGCGATGATTGCGGTGGCGCGGAAGCCCTGATGCACCATCACCTGTTGACTGAAAAATTGCCGATCACGGTCTTGCTTGCCGCCAAAAACGAGGCGGTGAATCTGCCCCGTTCCCTGGCCGCGTTGGGGCCGGCGCGACGGGTGGTGGTTCTCGACTCGCACAGCACCGACGGGACAGCCGAGATCGCGCGGGCGCATGGCGCCGAGGTAGTGCAGTTTGATTATCGCGGCGGGTTTCCGAAAAAACGCCAGTGGGCGTTGGATCATCTGACCATCGACACGCCCTGGGTCTTCTTATTGGATGCCGACGAGGTGGTACCGCAGGCGCTCTGGGCCGAGATCGCGGCCGTGGTGGGGCAGCCCGATGCCGACGATGCCTATCTGATCCGCAAGGGGTTCCACTTCCTGGGCCGGCGGATGCGCCATGGCGGCTTCTCGCATGTGGCGGTGCTGCTGATGCGCGTGGGCAAGGGCCGCTTCGAGCATCTGTTCGATGACACGGCCGATAGCCTGGATATGGAGATCCATGAGCGGGTGGTGGTACAGGGGCGGATCGGGCGCTTGCAGACGCCGCTGATCCATCAGGATTTCAAGGGGCTGGAGGCCTATCTCACGCGCCATAACAAGTACTCCACCTGGGAGGCGCGGGTGCGGTATCAGTACCTGACGACCGGCCGCTATGGCGAAGACACCCTTGTGCCGCGGCTGTTCGGTAACAGTCAGGAGCGGCGGCGTTTTCTTAAGGCGCTGATCATCCGCTTGCCCTTCGAGCATTGGCTCTGGTTTTTCTATCACTACGTGCTGCGGCTGGGCTTGCTGGAAGGCCGGCCGGGGCTCATTGCCTGTCAGATCCGGGCCAGCTATATCGCCCAGGTGCGAGCGAAGATTTATGAGCTGCAACTGAAAGGGCAGGAGGAAGGAAATATCCCTATGGGGC
>JBASIS010000211.1:0-9906 GCA_049654905.1 Chromatiaceae bacterium | reverse complement strand
TCCGCTGGACGGCCATCCTCGTCGCGCTCCTGACGCTGGGCCTGGCCGGGGGCCTGCTGGGGTGGTTCGACGCCCGGGCGGGGGGGGGTCAGTGGTTCGAGCACTATAGCTGGAATCCCCGCATGGGCACGGCCATCGCCCTGGGCCTCGACGGCTTTTCCCTGCCCATGGTGCTGCTGGCGACCCTCCTGTGCCTGGTCGCCCTCCTGGCCTCGCGGGGTATCCGGGAGCGGGTCAAGGGTTACTATGCCCTGATGCTGATCCTGGAATCGGCCACCCTCGGCGTCTTCATGGCCCAGGACTGGTCCATCTTCTATGTCTTCTGGGAACTGGTCCTCATCCCTCTCTTTTTTCTCATCGACGGTTGGGGCGGCAAAAACCGCCATGGCGCGGCGCTGAACTTTGTCCTCTATACCATGGGCGGCTCTGTCTTCATGTTGATCGCCCTGCTGGTGGTCTTTGATGCCGTGGGCGTCCATTCCTTCGCCATGGCGGACCTGGCCGCGGGCGGGCCGGGCCTGAACCGGGAGACCCAGGTCCTGATCTTCCTGGGCCTGCTCGTCGGCTTCGGGGTCAAGATGCCCATCTTCCCCATCCACGGCTGGCTGCCCCTGGCCCACGTCGAGGCCCCGAGTCCGGTCTCTATCCTGCTCTCGGGCATCCTGCTCAAGATGGGCTCCTATGGCCTGATCCGGGCCGCCCAAATGTTGCCTGAGGCCGTGCTGGCGCTCCAGACCCTGCTGGTAGTCCTGGCCATGATCAGCCTCCTTTACGGTGGCCTGCTGGCCTGGCGCCAGACGGACCTCAAGGCCATGGTGGCCTATTCCTCGGTGAGCCACATGGGGGTGGTGCTGCTGGGCATCGCCGCCCTCAACGTCGCTGGCCTCACCGGGGCCTTGTTGCAGATGGTGGCCCACGGGCTGGTGGCGGGGGCCCTCTTCCTGCTCATCGGCCTCCTCTATGAGCGGACCCATACCCGGGAGATCGGCCATTACAGTTCCCTGGTGCGGGTCATGCCACGCTTTGCCTTCTTCACCATTCTCGCCTTCGTCGCCGCCGTCGGCCTGCCGGGGACGGCGGGTTTCATCGCCGAGCTCCATGCCCTGATCGGCGGCTTCCAGGTCTGGGGGGGCTGGGTGGCGATTCTGAGCCTGGGCGTCCTCATCAGCGCCGCCTACGCCATTCGCACCGTCGGCCGCCTCTTCACGGGGCCCGTGCGCCCGGAGATGGCGGGGGTGCCAGACCTGGGACCCACGGAATTACTGGCCGCGGGGGTGCTCACCGCCGGTTTCCTGCTACTGGGCCTCTTTCCCGCCGCCATTCTGCAGCTCGTGGGGGCCAGCGTGGCCCGTTTTGGCGCGGTACTCGCGGCCTCCTAAAGGGGATCGAACCATGTCCCATCCGCGCCCAGCACCCACGGCGGAGCCCGAGACCGACAACCGCGCGCGCATTCTGGCCGCCATCGAGCATTTGGATCACGTCCTCCCCGGTCAGGCCCCACTCCAGGATTTTGTACATCACAACACCCTCCACGGCTTCCAGCATCTACCTTTTCCCGAGGCCCTGGCCCAGGCCCATCGCCTGAATGGCGCCGCAGGCTATCTCAGTCAGGAGAAGTTCTGCGCTTACTATCGTCAGGGCCGCATCGAGCGACGGGACTTGGTGCAAGTCCTGGACGCGGAAACGGCCTTGGACCCCGACGAACACCTTTTCACGACCCCGACGGGTCCGGTACTGAGACGCGACATCTACCTGCTGGCCCTGCTCCACCCCATGGCACCTATCGCCAATAACCAATTGGCCTGGGAAATGGAGGAGATGGGCGCCCTGGAACGTTTCCAGGATGATGTCCCCCCGGAGGTGCGTACCCGGCTGCTCGCCACCAGTGCGTTGAAGGAGAAGGAGAGCATCGCCGATCTTTGGAGTGCCTGCCTGGAACGGCTGGACTTGAGCTGGTACCAGATCCACCCCGAGGAACTGGTGGACCTGACCCCGGAACGCCTGGCGGCCATGCAGGCGGAGTTGCAGGGGGAGGGGGCCAGTGAGGGCGCCCATCATCTGCTCCAGCGGCGCATCGGCCGCCTGGTGCGTGACGAACTCAAGACCCTGATGGAGCGGATTGGCCAAGGCCTCACCTTGACCGGCCTTCTGAGGCTACTGACGGGTCGCGATCCGCTGGACGAGATCCGTCCCTACCTCATCCGGCAATTGGCCAACTTCCTCGACCAGGGACTGGCTGCCTGGCATGCGGACCACCGGGAGACCGGTTTTTATGCCTGCTGGCGGGAACTGGCCCGGATCAACCCGGGCTGGCGGCTGCTGGGGCTGGAGGACTGGACCCGGGACCTCAGGGACCTGCCCGAGGACCCCCTGGAGGCCCTGATAGCGGAACTGGAGCGCCTGGGACTGCCCCCAGAACGTTGGCCCGGCTATCTGGAGCGCCTGGCCCTGGAGTTACCGGGCTGGTCCGGCATCTGGCTGTGGCGCCACCGGCATCCGGACTATAAGGGGTGGGGTCAGCCGGTCGGCATGCTGGACTATCTGGCGGTGCGTCTCATCCTGGAGCGCCTCTATGCCCGGCGTCTCTGCGCCGAGGAGTGGGAAATCGCGCCCAACCTTGAGGCTCTGAACCAGCACTTGGGCAACCACCCTATGGAATTTCTAGTGCGTTGGTCCCTCTTTACCGGGCCCCTACCGGAATATCTGGCCAGCCGCGCCCAGCGCCTGGTACGGTCCCGGCAGGATACGTCGGAACAGGCCAGGCCCGAGCATTGGCACCCCTTGGCCCAACTCATCTGGGCCTGGCGCTGGAGCCCCGCGGCGGTGCGTCTGGGCCGGGATCTTTTTCAACGTGCCTGGCCCCTCTTCCGGCTGACTCAGCATCTGGGAATGTCGGGCGCGGCCCTGCGGGGTCTGGACCCGGCCCGGCTCTTGCTCATCTTCCAGTGCCTCGATCGCCTGGGTGAGGGGACCGCCGGCTTTATCTGGCTGCGGGCCTTCGAGAATCATTACCGGGACCAAATCTTTAACGCCCTCGTCAATAATCAGGGCCGAGGACGCTGGAATAGCCGGAATAGCCGTCCCTCCGCGCAACTGGTCTTCTGCATGGATGACCGGGAGGAGGGTATGCGTCGGCATTTGGAGGAGGTCGATCCGGGTGTGGAGACCCTGGGAGCCGCCGCCCACTTCGGCGTCTCCCACTGGTGGCAGGGCCTGGACGACAGGTTGGCCACCGCCCTCTGCCCCGTGGTTCTGACGCCCTCCCACCTGGTGCGGGAAGTAGCCCAAACCGGAGCGGCGGACCTGCTGGACCGTCGTCGCCACCGGCGCGGCTGGCGGTTGTGGCTACGCGACCTCCTGCATCAAGAACTCCGCCGTAACCTGGTGACCTCGACCCTGGGCATCCTGCTGGCCGCGCCGGCGGCAACCCTGGCCTTGGTGGGTAAAGTAGCCGCCCCCCGGTGTTTTGGCGAGTGGGCCGGACGACTGCGGCATGATTTCGACTTGAGTGTCCCCACGGAATTGGCCGCCACGGTGGATCGCTACCAGGGCGAGCCCAGCCCGGAGAATGTCCAACCCGGTTTCGTGACAGCGGAACAGGCGCAACGGGTGGCGGGCCTCCTGAGAGTCATGGGCCTGGATACCGGCTTTGCCCCCCTAGTCGTCATCATGGGCCATGGCTCGGACAGCGATAACAACCCCCACCTCGCCGCCTATGACTGCGGGGCCTGTAGCGGCAACCATAGCGGTCCCAACGCACGGCTGTTCGCGGCCATGGCCAATCGGCCCGAGACCCGTGCCCGGCTGCGGGAGCAGGGGTTGGATATCCCCGCGGATTGCTGGTTCCTGGGGGCCGAGCACAACACCTGCAGCGAGGCCATCCTCTGGTACGATCTCGATCGGCTCCCCGTCGCCAGGGCGGGCGACTTCCAACGATTGGAGATCAGCTTGGGGAAGGCGGTCCGTCTCCACGCCCAAGAGCGCTGCCGCAAATTCTTCTCCGCGCCAGCCCAGCCGACCCCGGACCAGGCCCTGGCCCACGTCATGGAACGTGGCCTGGACTTCAGTCAGGCGCGGCCGGAACTCGGCCACGCCACCAACGCCTGCGCCTTCATCGGCCGGCGGGCCATGAGCCAGGGGGCCTTTTTTGACCGTCGGGCCTTCCTCATCTCCTACGACGCGACCAAGGACCCGGACGGCACCCTGCTGGAGCCCCTGCTCCTGGCCAACGGGCCCGTGGGGGCCGGCATCAGCCTGGAGTATTACTTCTCGACCGTGGACAATGATCGTTACGGGGCTGGCTCCAAAATCACTCATAACGTCGCTGGCTTCTTTGGGGTTATGGATGGGGCCGGTTCCGACCTGCGCACCGGTCTCCCCCGCCAGATGATCGAGATTCACGAAGCCATGCGGCTGCTGGTGATCGTGGAGGCCAACACCCGGGTCTTGACGGCCATTTATGAGCGTCAGCCGCCGCTCCAGGAGTTGATCGGCAATGGCTGGCTGCTACTCGCCGCCAAGGATCCGGATTCCCGCGAGATCCGGATATTCGAACCGGCCAGGGGTTGGGTCGAGTGGCCAGGGCCAGGGCGACCCTTGGCGAGGGTTTCACGTTCCTCCGCCCACTTTATGGGCTTCATGGAACCCCTGGACCCTATTTTGATTGGCGATTGAGTCTGATCCCATGTTCGCGTTTGCCTGGCTGATACCCCTCTTGCCCCTGCTGGCCGCCACCTGGATCGCCGGCGCTTATGTCCTCCTGGGTAACCGGGGCGAGGCGGGGGAACGCTGGACCGCGCGGGTCGCGGTTGGGGCGGCGGCCCTGTCCCTCGGCCTGGCGGTTCTGACCGGGATTCAGGCCCTGGTGATGGGTGCGCCCGGTCAGGTCCGGGTCGGGTCCTGGCTGGTCAGCGGTGACTTGCGGGTGAATATCGTCTTCACCCTGGATGGCCTGGGGCTCTCGCTGCTCCTGCTGGTCGCTTTCGTGGCCCTGATCACCATGAAGTTCTCGGTGAACTATCTGCACCGGGAGGCGGGCTTCCCACGTTTTTTCCTGCTGCTGTCGCTCTTCATGGGGGCCATGGAGCTGATCGTCATGGCGGGCAATGCCGTGCTGGTTTTCATCGGCTGGGAATTGGCGGGGGTGGCCTCCTACCTGCTCATTGCCTATAACTTCGAGCGCCCCGTAGCGGTCGCTAATGCCCAGCACGCATTCATCGCGAACCGCATCGGCGATGCCGGATTCTTGCTGGGGATTTCGTTCGCCTATCTCTGGATGGGCGGCAGCGATTGGCCCCTTCGGCCGGATCAGGCCCTGGACCCCATCAAGGGGGATCTCATCGCCCTGGCCTTCCTGCTTCCGGCCCTGGCCAAGTCGGCGCAACTGCCCTTTTCCCCCTGGATCGCCCGCGCCCTGGAGGGACCCACCCCCTCCAGCGCCGTCTTCTATGGCGCCCTCATGGTCCATGCCGGGGTTTACCTGCTCATCCGTCTGGAGCCTTTGCTGGAGACGACCCCGGCCATCGCCAGTCTGATCGCCCTGCTGGGCGTCCTCACGGCCCTCTATGGCTGGCTGGTGGGCCTGGCGCGGACGGACGTCAAGAGTTCCCTCATGTTCTCCACTACCGCTCAGGTGGGCCTCATGTTCCTCTGGATCGGCCTGGGCTGGTATACCCTGGCGGCTTGGCATCTGGCCCTGCACGCCCTCTGGAGGGCCTATCAATTCCTGCATGCCCCGGCCCTGATGCAACGTGTCAGCCGGCCCGCGCGACCGGTCCCTGCCTGGCTGGCGCGGCGGCGCGGGCTGCAAGAGGCGGCCCTGCAGGGTTTTTGGCTCGATGGCCTGGCGGACGCCTTCCTGGCGCGGCCCACCCAGGCCATGGCCCGCGATGTCATGGATCTGGACGGCAAGGTGGTCAGTCGCATCATCGGCCTGCCGGGTCAGGCCCTCGAACTCTCCTCCCTGGGCACCTCGCCGGACGGGGAGGAGGGTTGGCTCACGGCGGAGGAGACGATCGTCCGCGGGCGAGGTCTGCTGGGACGCTCCCTGGAGCGGGTGGCGAATGCCCTCTTCTGGTTCGAGCAACGCCTGGTGCTGCGTGGCGGCGGGCAGGGGTTGCTGGAGGCGATCCACCGCCTGGGCATCCAGGCCAACCAGGTCGAGGAACTGCTTGCCCGGCCTCGCTACCTCGTCCTCATGATTCTCGCCACCTTCGCGGTCATTCTCTGAGATGAACCCGATTGCCATCTCCTGGGACAATCAATCCGCCTGGCCGCTGCTGGCGGTCCTGCAACTCCTGCCCTTGCTGGGGGCCCTGGCGGTGCTGGCCCTGCGCCGCGGCTCCCTGGCGACCCTCGTCGGGGTCATCCTGGCCAGCTTCGAACTACTGCTGGCCATCGTCCTCTATCGGGGCTATGACCCCGGTAATGCCGCCATGCAGTTCGCCGAGCACTGGAACCTGCCAGGCCTGCTGGATTATCACGCCGCCGTGGATGGGGTCAGCATCCTCTTTATCCTGCTGACCGCCCTTATCATCCTGCTGGTGTCCCTCTATGGGCCCGTGCGGGGCTTGGGACCACCCTGGCGGCTCATGGCCCTGATCCTGGCCATCGAATCCAGCCTGATGCTGATGTTCACGACCCTGAACCTGCTATGGTTTGTGCTTGCTTCCGCCATCCAGACGGGCCTCATCGGGCTCTTGCTGAAGTTATGGGCGACCTCGCCCCGCATGGAACAGGCCATCAAGACCTACATCAAGTTCATGGGCACGGGCCTGGTCCTGCTGCTGGCCGGCACCCTGATTCTGGGCTGGGGGCATACCCACGTCAGCGGCGGTAGCTGGACCTTCGATCTCCTGGAACTCCACCGGGCCGGGGTGGGGCCGGAATTCCAGACTCTGGTCTTTTTCCTGCTGTTCTACGGGCTGGCTATCCGCACCCCGCTCTTTCCCATGCACGGCTGGCTGCCCCAAGTGGCCGAGCACGGCAACATCGCCGTGGCCCCGACCCTGCTCCTGGGACTCAAGATCGGCATCTATGGCCTGCTCCGCTTCGTCCTGCCCCTGGTGCCCGAGGCGGTTCGGTATTGGCAGCCCTTCGTGGTCGCCTTCGCCGTGGTCGGTATCTTCTACGCCGCCCTGCTGGCCATGGTGCAGGAGGATCTGCGCCGGCTGTTGGCCTTCGCTGTCGTCTCGCATACCAGCCTGATCGTCCTGGGCCTGTTCACCCTGGATCATCTGGCTTTTCAGGGGAGCCTCATGCTGGCGGTGACCTTTGGCTTGGCGGTTGCGGCTCTGCTCTTCATGACCGGTCTGGTCTATCGCCGCACCAAAACCACCCAACTCAGCGAACTGGGCGGGCTGTTCGACCAAATCCCCTTCGTCGGCATCGCCTTTCTGGTGGGGGGGCTGTCCATCATCGGCATGCCGGGAACGCCGGGCTTTGACGCCGCCCATCTGGTCCTGGAGGCCTCCATCGCGCGGTTTGGCGGCCTGATGACCATCGCCGCCGCCCTGGGGAATTTGCTGGCGGCGGGCTTTCTGCTCTGGGCCTTCCAGCGCGCCTTCCTGGGGCCCTGTCCGGAAGGCCAGGCCCCGGTGGAACGCCTGAGTCTGGCGGAATGGCTGGTCTCCGGGGCCGTCATCGCCGTCCTCCTGGGGGTGGGCTTCTATTCCCATCCCTGGCTGGAGTTGATCGATGTGCCTCTGGCGACCTTGAGCGCCCACTATGCACAGCCCTGATGCCGATGGCCGGCCGCGGCTAACCCCGGCACCCTGCTCGCTACCGCGGCGCCGGTCGTCAAGCGTTCTGGAACCCGGCGGCGTCTTTATAGTCCCCCCGGGAGACATCTCCCCGGCGCTTGAGGCCCACCATGCCTGATACCCCGAGCCTCCTTTCCCACTGGCCCCTCTTGAGTTGGATGTTATTGACCCCCCTCGGCGGGGCCCTGGTGGTCTGGCTGGTGCCAGGGGCACGCCTATCGCGCTGGGTCATGCCCGGCAGCCTGCTGATCGCGTTGGGTTTTTCCATGGCGATGGTCTGGCGTTTCGATCCCGCCGAGGCAGGCTTCCAATTGGTGGAAGAGACGACCTGGATCCCGAGCCTGAACGTCCATTACCTGATTGGCGTGGATGGTATTTCGGTCCTCTTCCCACCCCTGACCCTCCTGCTGTTTCTGGGAATCATCCTCGCCTCCTGGACCGGCATACGCACCCTGCGTCGCCTCCACGATAGCCTCATGCTCCTGCTGGCCAGCGCCCTGCTGGGCATCTTCTGCGCCCTGGACCTGATGTTTTTCTTCCTCTGTTGGGAGATGACCCTGATCCCTATCTATTTTCTCATCAGCCTCTGGGGACCGGGGCCCCACCGGCGTTACGCGGCGGCCAACTACAGTTTTTTCATGTTGGCGGGCGGGGTGCCCCTGCTGTTCGGCTTTATCCTATTGGCCTTCAATCACGCAGAGGTCTCCGGAGCCGGGGTCCCGGCGGGGCTGAGTTGGGATTATCGGGAATTGCTGGCGACACCCCTGGCCCAGGGCCTGGAGACCAGCGTCTTCCTGCTCCTGCTGGCCGGCTTTGCGGTCAAGACCCCCGTCTTCCCACTGCATACCTGGCTGCCCGTGGTGGCGATGGAAGGCCCCGCCACCCTGGCGGCTCTCATCACCGGCCTCAAGGTGGGGGCCTACGGCCTGATTCGCTTCGCCTTGCCCCTGGCGCCCGGCGCGGCCCAGGAATTTCACTGGCTACTGGCCGGGCTGGGGACAGTCGGCCTCCTCTATGGGGCCCTGGCGGCCATGGGCCAGACCAACCTGCGCCGTCTGCTGGCCTATGCCTCCCTGAGCCATGTCGGCCTGGTGCTGCTGGGGATTGCCTCCTTGAGCGAGCCCGGGGTCCAGGGGGCCCTGTTCCAGCTCCTCAACTTCCCATTGGTCGCGGGCGGGCTCTTTCTGTTGACCCGCTTCCTGAATTTGCGCCTGGGTTCCACGGATCTGATCAGCCTCGGGGGCGTGGCCCGTTCCATGCCCCTGCTGGCGGCCTTCTTCTTTTTTCTATCCCTGGCGTCGCTGGGGGTACCCGGCACCTCCGGCTTCCCGGCGGAATTTCTGCTCCTGATGAGCGCGCTGCACAGTCATACCGGCGCTGGGCTCGCCGCCCTCTTGGCCATGGTGCTGGGAGCGGCCTATGTCCTCGACGGCTATCGGCGGACCTTCTTCGGTCACTTGGGTAACAACGCCATCGCGGCCGCCGTCGATCTGCGCCCCCGGGAACTCCTGGTGGCTATCGCCTTCAGCCTCCCCATCCTGGCCGCCGGCCTCTATCCCGCTGGCGTACTCGACACCCTGGACGCAGCCTCCAACCAATGGGTGGAGCGGTTCGCTACCCGGGCGCCTTGAGGGCTCAGGGCCGCCAGAAGGCCGGCGTCAGCAGCACCAGGAGGGTGAAGACCTCCAGCCGGCCGAGGAGCATGGCAAAGCAGAGGATCCACTTGGCGCTGGTGCCGAGGTCGGCGAAATGGGCGCCGACCTCGCCCAGGCCAGGGCCCAGGTTATTGATGCTGGCGGCGACGGCGGAGAAGGCGGTGGTGAGGTCCAGGCCCGTGGCGGCCAGGGCCAGGTACATAAGGGTGAAGCTGGCGACATAGAGGGAAAAGAAGCCCCAGACGGCATCGACCACCCGGTGGTTGACGCTCCGCCCGCCCATCTTGACCGCGATCTGGGCGTTGGGGTGGACGAGGCGTTCGATCTCGCGCAGGCCCTGCTTGATGAGGAGCAGAAAGCGAATGACCTTGATGCCGCCGCCCGTGCTGCCGGCGCATCCCCCGACGAAGCTGCTGAAGATCAGCAAGATGCCCAGGAAGGCCGGCCAGTCCTAAAAGGCGGTCGTGGTAAAGCCGGTGGTGGTGGCAATG
>JBASIS010000210.1:0-4336 GCA_049654905.1 Chromatiaceae bacterium | reverse complement strand
ATTCCACGGCAAGCTGGACACCTGAAGTAGTGAGACGAGGCGCGGGATAACCGTGGCACCCTGGGGTTTTGACCCTAGAGGTGTCTGTGGCAGACACGAGGTTATCCATGCGCAAGATCGAAGAAGTTCTGCGGTTGCACCATGAGTGCGGCCGTACCAACCGGGAGATTGCCCAGGCGGTGCGGGCCTCCCCGACGACGGTCGGTGACTACCTGCGCCGGGCCCGACTGGCCGGCCTGGTCTGGCCGTTGGTCGCAGGCATGACCGAGGCGGCCCTGGCAGCGGCCCTGTTCCCACCGTTACCGGCGTCCAAGGTCAGGCGTCCGGAGCCCAACTGGGCGGCGGTGCATCGCCAGGTGGGCCGTTCTGGGGTCACCCTGGACCTGCTCTGGCAGGAGTACCGGGAGTGTCACCCTGACGGCTACCAGTACCGTGGCTTTTGCGCGCACTACCGCACCGTTGCCCGGGCCTTGCCGGTCACCCTGCGCCAAAGCCATGCCCCTGGGGAACGGTTGTTCGTCGACGACAGCGGCCAGACGGTCATGATCATCGACGTAGACACCGGGGAGGAGCGTCAGGCCCAGATCTTCGTGGCCGTGCTCGGGGCCTCCCGTTACACCGATGTCGAGGCCACCTGGACCCAGGGGCTGGGCGACTGGATCGGCTCCCAGGTGCGCTGCCTGGAGTATCTGGGTGGGGCACCGCAGATCTTGGTCCCCGACAACCTCAAGAGCGGGGTCACCCACCCGTGCGACTACGACCCCGACATTAACCCCAGCTACCAGGAGTTCGCCAGCCACTACGGCAGGGTGGTGCTGCCGGCCCGGGTGCGCAAACCCCGGGACAAGGCCAAGGCCGAGGCGGGGGTGCTGCTCGCCCAGCGCTGGATCCTGGCGCGGCTGCGCCACCCGCGCTGCTTCAGCCGCGCCGAGGTCAACACCGCCATCGGCCCCCTCCTGGTGGCGCTCAACGCCCACCCCTTCAAGCAGCTCCCCGGCTCCCGCCAGAGCGTCTTCGCGGCGCTCGACCGCCCGGCGCCGCGGCCCTTACCGCTGATCCGCTATGAGTTCGCGCCGTGGCAGGTGGCCACGGTGGGCATCGACGACCACGTCGAGTTCGACCGGCACGACGACTCGGTGCCCTACCGCTATGCCCGTCAGCAGGTCGAGGTGCGCGCCACCGCCACCCGCGTGGCGGTCTTCCAGAAGGGCGAGCGCCTTGCCGGCCATCCCAGGAACTTCCTGAAGGTCGCCACACGACCCTGGAGGCCCACCTGGCGCCCGCCCATCAAGCCGTAGCGGGCTGGAACGCCCAGCGCTTGCTGGACTGGGCGGCCACCGTCGGTCCCCAGACCCAGGCCGCCATCGAGCAGGTGCTGGCCGCCCGGGTCCACCCCCAACAGGGCTACCGCACCGCGCTGGGCATCCTGCGGCTGGGTAAGACCCACGGGGAGGAGCGCCTGGAGGCGGCCTGCCTGCGCGCCATCCCGATCAAGGCCGTCACTTACCGCAGCATCGCCTCGATCCTCAAACACGCCCTGGAGCGCCAGACGCCCACCCAGGTCCAGGCCCACCTGCCCCCCGACCACGCCCCTGTGCGCGGCTCCCAGTACGACCACTGACAGGACCGACCATGCTCAACCATCCCACCTACGAACGCCTGACCCAACGGCGTCTGACCGGCATGGCCAGGGCGCTGGCCGAGCAGGCCCAGATCCCCGACATCCAGGCCCTGACCTGCGAGGAGCGTCTGGGCCTGCTGGTCATACGTGCGGCGGACGAACGCCACCACCGCCAGACCAGCACCCGCCTGCGCCGCGCTCGCCTCAAGCAGATCGCGGTGGCCGAGGACATCGATTACCGACACCCCCGCGGCCTGGACCGGGCCCTGTTTCGTCGTCTGCTCGCCGGTGATTGGGTCCGCGGCCATCAGAACATCCTCATCACCGGTCCCACCGGCGTGGGCAAGACCTATCTGGCCTGCGCCCTGGCCGATGCCGCCTGCCGGCAGGGCTACACCGCCCTGTACCAGCGCCTGCCCCGCCTGCTGGAGGAACTGACCATCGCCCATGCCGACGGGCGCTTCCTCAAGCTCATGGCCGCCCTGGCCAGGGTCGATGTCCTGATCCTCGACGATGGGGGACTGGCCATCCTCGACGGCGAACGCCGCCGGGACTTGCTCGAACTGCTCGACGAGCGTTATCAGACCCGCTCGACCCGGGTGACCAGCCAGTTGCCGGTGGCCCACTGGCACGACGCCCTGGGCGATCCCACCCTGGCCGACGCCATCCTCGACCGCCTGGTCCACCACGCCCACGCCCTCAACCTCGCCGGGGAATCCCTGCGAAAAATCCAACCCAGATTGACGGAGGAACCCACTCCAGCGTAAACAGCATCTACCCCGCGCGTCGCTTCGCTCCGACTGTCCAGGTTGGCGTGGAACGGTGTCCAGTTTGCGTGGAATAGGCAGGCCACCACCCGCTTCGATGCGGCCCAGCGCCTGGCGGACACCCTGAGCCGCTATGTGCGCCTGTATCATCATCAGATTCCCCAGCGTGCGTTAGGTCACATCGCGCCCGTTCAGGCCCTGCAAGATTGGCAAGAGAAATGCCCCAGATTGTTTAAAAGGAAGGTATACAATCTCACGGGGCTTAACATGAAGATCGAAATCCTCGGGATCGTCTCCGGAGTGGTGCGGATGACGCCCTGATGAGCGCGAAGGCTTCGGCCCCGCCGCGCTGCCAGGCAAGCTCATCCCACAGCCCGTGGACTTACGGCGATCCTGGGTGCCGCCTGCAATTGCAGGCCAAGCGCCCTAACGACGCGTAGCACGGTTGCGAATTCCGGCGTGCCTTCGGGCGATAAGGCTTGGTAGAGGTGCTCGCGGCTCAAACCGGCTTCATCCGCAAGCTGGGTCATGCCCTTGGCGCGGGCGATGATGGCCAGCGCGTGGGTGACCAGGGCCGGATCGTCTTCTTCAAGAACCGCGTCCAGGTAGGCCGCAATGTCCTCATCGGTTTGCAGATATTCGGTGGAATCCCACCGGCTGGTATGAAGGGCCATGACTGTTTTCCCCTAAAGTTGGCGGGCAAGCTCAATGGCGGTGGCGATGTCCTGGTCCTGGGTCTGCTTGTCACCGCCCGCGAGCAGAATGACCAGGGCCTTGCCGCGTTGGATGAAGCACACCCGGAACCCGGGTCCATAGTTGTCCAGCCCCGTTAGATCCCGGGCTATGAGATCGGCGGCCGGACGACCCAAGAACTGACAGCTCGTACCTGTCCCGTTACCAGCCGTTTCTTCAGGGGTCGTCGCATCAGGTATCGTCATGGTACGGAGGGTCTGAACGACAACTCAAGTTCCTAACGGGTGCGGCCAACAAAGCCCGGAAGACCTGCCGCCTCGGGGGAGTTTGCCAGGTACCTCGCGTAGTCAACTTTTTCCCCGTAGTCCTCCGGGTCGGCCTTCTGGATGTCGGCGAGGGTCAGGTTCCCGGGAGCGTTGCCCTTATAGGTAAGCTGTTGATCGAAGATTACACGGGTGCGGAAGAAACTGCCCCATTTGAACTCAGCAAAAATGGCGTTGTTGGGGTCTTTGACGTAGCCGTATTGTTGCCGTACTACCCAGGACAGGCTCCGGTAGATGTCGTTGTCGAGATCATTCACATGCTGCTTAAGGGTGTTTGGGTTGAAGGGACCCGCGCCCATGGCGTCGAAGGGATAGACCCAACTGTTGCTGGCCATCTCCTTCCAGAACCGATTCCCTTCAATGGAGCTCCAGTTGCGCACCACCTCGACCGGGATTTCCACCTCCGGGTCCTTCAGGGCCCGCCACAGGGATATGGTCAGGTGATGATGATCAATAAGGTAGAACTTACCACCATTGCCGATGATGATAGGAACCGCGCGCGGCAGGAGATAATCTTCCAACTGGTCTTTGTCCTTATCCTTGATCTTGGTGACCTTGGCGTTGACCTCGTCCATACCGACGGCGTTCTGGGTGGGCTTAAGCTCGCCGAGCTTGAGGCGCCCTAGGACACCTTGTAGGCTTTGCGCATCAATTTTCGGCAGAAAACGGAAAAGGTCATCATTTTTCTTGGCCATTTAGTCTTTCCTCTTTCGGTGGGTAACCCTTTGAAGGCCCCGATTTATGATGAGACCAGGTTCGAGGCCTGCTACGGGGGGTTAGCGTGAATTGAAATCCACCTATTTGGTTGGATTGCAAACTGGTGCGTTACTTGACTTAAGGAAGCGCTGAAGTATGTTCCCATTCCTCCCCGTCAGTTACGGCGGCCATTTTTTTCAGTACCCGAGTCCCAATTTGACCGATTTAGGGCTTTT
>JBASIS010000209.1:0-4841 GCA_049654905.1 Chromatiaceae bacterium | reverse complement strand
GTCCTGGATGACGATGGGGATCTCGCGATACTTCTCGCGGGAACCACCCTTGGCTGCCGGCAGATTAGTGGCCGCGAGGTCCTCGCCCGCCACGGGCGCGGGCGCCGGGAGCCGGCCCGACACCAGGCCGGTCTCGCCAGCCGACTGCCGGGGGTCGCGCAGAATCCAGAAGCCGGCCGGTCCCGCATAGACATTGTTGCGGGTCATGCCCAGGGCGTGATCGTGATACCAGAGCGTACTCGAGGGCTGGGTGTTGGGATAGGTGAAGGTGCCCACACCCGGCCGGGCGGGGGTATTGGTGATGGCGGAGCCGAACTTGTTGACCAGGGTGCCGGTGGTGGCGTAACCAGCGGGGATGTTGTTGGCGTTAGGCAGCCACCAGGCCTCTGGGTAACCGTCGCTCTCTGGCCCGGCGTGGGCCCCGTGCACATGCGCGACCATGGGGACCGGCCCCTGGTAGGGCTCTTGTAGGAGGGGCCCGTTCGTGGCCGGATCCGGGGCACAGTCCTTGGTCCTGGCCGGATCGATGCAGCGGAGTTGTTCGGGGTTGGCCCAGTGCAAGGAACGGTCGATCGGGAGCAGATGGGGGATATAGCCGCAGTTGGGATCGCCGGCGAAGTCCGTGGTCGCCTTGCAGGCCACCGGATCCACGACCAACTGATTGATCCAGTCCACGGTCGTGGTCTCGAAGGACCTGTTCTCAATGGTATAGGCTGGATAGTTGAACTGGGAGTTCGGCGCCGGGGCTATGCCCGCGCCCCCGCCCAGGCCGGTCGAATCGGGCAAGGGGTCGGCGTCAGGTCCATAACTCCAGACCTTGGTCGCCAGAAAGGCGTCGGCGCGGCCGTTGAGCGTATTCCAGATGCCGCCGGGCAGGATCTGCTGTTTGAACTGGCGCACCGCGATGTCGTAATCGTTAGCCGCGCCGGTATTTTTCATCACCGGCGGGATTACCAGGGGGGTCAAATACTTGGGGATCGTCAAGGGGTCCAGGGTACCGCCCGGCAGGGGCACCGCCTGGGCGGTGGCAAGGGTCAAGGTCAGGGGGGACAGCAGGAACAGGGTCCGTCCGCCCCCTGGGGCCTAGCCATAGGCGTTGGTTTGCAGTTAGTCATGTGAATCCCCCCAGGTTGGTTTCAGGTTTTCGGCATCAGCCTTCCTCGGGGTGACGTGACCCGTACACAGACTTACCAGGCTGTAGATAGAGGTCACTCTGCCACAACCCCACCCGGGGAAGCATTTAGGGCTTTTTAGCATTCCCTCCCTCAAGAAATAATGGGGGAAAACACCCAAATATACGCGCCCATGCCCCTGTCTCCCCTACTTTTGAGAGCGGGGAGAGATTCAGGCCCTGATGGTGCGGCATCGCCAAATAGGGGCGGGGGTAGGAACCTGTCGCGGCTGCGCGGGGTGTGGCAGCCACTTGGACGGGACCGGCCTTTAACCGCCGGTGACGGGTGGGAAGAAGGCGACCTCGTCGCCATCCTGGACCGGGGTGTCGGGTCGGGCCATTTCCTGGTTGACGGCGGCGAGTAGGGTTTGCTCCCCGCCCAAGGCATCGCTCCAGGGCTCGTCACGCTGGCGCAGCAGCAGCAGGAGATCCGCCACGGTCATGGGGCGGCCGGGGGTGGCGAGGCCAGGGCAGGGGATGGTCTCGGCGCCGGTGCCGAGCCGCTCCCGCAGGCTGGCAAAGTAGCGGAGCTGGATCATAGGATGATTTCGTTCAGGGGGAGGTACTCTACCCTGTCCCCGCGCCTGACGGTCTGGTTGGCGGGGATGACCGCCAGCCCGTCGGCCCAGGTGACGGAACTGAGGACGCCGGAGGACTGATGGGGATAGAGGCGGACCTCGGGCTGGCCATCGGCGCCGGGTGCCAGGCGAGCGCGGGGGAACTCCAACCGGTCGGCGGCCTTGGGCCAGTCGAAGCCGGCCGGGACCGCGAAGGCCTGGGGCTCCAGGTCGCCCGCGCTGCCCTGCATCCGGCGAATGAAGGGCCGGGCGAAGAGACAGAAGGTGACAAAGAGGGACACGGGGTTCCCCGGGGTGCCGATGAAGGGTGTCCGCTCCGGGCCCAGATGCCCGAAGGCCAGCGGTTTACCGGGGCGGATGGCGACCTTCCAGAGATCAAGGGTGCCGATCCGTTCCACGGCCAACTTGACATGATCCTCCTCGCCCACCGAAACGCCGCCGCTCCCCAGCACCAGGTCCGCCTGGCCAGCGGCGGCGGTCAGGGTGGCGATGGTCGCCTCCAGGTTGTCCGGCACCCTGCCCAGGTCCAGAGTCTCGCAACCCAGCCCTGCCAGCAGGCTAAGCAGGGTGAACCGGTTGGAGTTATAGATCTGCCCGGGGCCCAGGGGCTGGCCGGGCATCACCAGTTCGTCGCCACTGGCAAAGACTGCGACCTTGAGCCGCCGCCAGACGTTCAGCTCCGCCACCCCCACGGAGGCCGCCAGGCCCAGGTGCTGCGGGAGCAGGCGGGTACCGGCGGCGATGATCTCGGCCCCGGCCTGGATGTCCTCGCCGGCGCGCCGAATATTGGCGCCGGGCTTCACCGCCAGGGGTAGGATGACCTCCTCACCCTCGGTCCGGCAGACCTCCTGGATCACGACCGTGTCGGCCCCCTCGGGGATCGGGGCGCCGGTGAAGATGCGCGCCGCGGTGTTGGGCTCCAGCCGGGTTCCCGGTTTCCCAGCGGCGATGCGCTGGGAGACGCGCAGGCGGCCCTGGTTCCCCGCCAGATCCCCGGCCCGCAGGGCGTAACCGTCCATGGCGCTATTGTCCCAGCCGGGGACGGCGATCTGGCTCACCAGCGGGATCGCCAGGACTCGCCCCAGCGCCTCCAGGGTGGGGAGGTTTTCGTGCTCCTGGACGGGAACGGCCTGGCCCAAGAGGCGTTGCACGGCCTCGTCCTTACTCAGGAGGGCTTTGGATCCGGCCGGGTCAGCGCAGCAACCATCGGGGGGCCTAGTCATGGTTCGATCTCTCGGTTACCGGGGTGGATTTCGGGGCGGCACTACTTCTCCAGCACCCTCTTGAGGAGTTGGGCGAAGTTGCAGGGCCGGGTGCGGTGGTCGAGCTGGGGCGCCAGGATCCGGTCCCATGCCGTTCGGCAGGCGCCGCTGGAGCCCGGCAGGCAGAAAATGAAGGTGCCGTTGGCCAGGCCGCCGAGGGCGCGGGACTGGATGCTGGCGGTGCCGATCTCCTCTCGGGAGATGGCCCGAAAGAGTTCGCCGAAGCCCTCGATGCGCTTGTCGAGGAGGGGCTCGATAGCCTCCGGCGTACTGTCGCGGCCGGTGACCCCTGTGCCGCCCGTGGCCAGAACCACCTGAATGTCGGGAGCGGCGATCCAGCGCGAAAAGACGGTCCGGATCCGATAGATATCATCGGGAACGATCTCGTGTGCCACCACCCGGTGCCCAGCGGCCGCGGCCTTGTCACGCAACAGGGCCCCGGATTTATCCTCGGCCTCCCCCCGGCTGTCCGAGACCGTCAGGACGGCAATATTCAGGGGGATAAAGCCGGTATCCTCAAAGTGTTCAGTCATATCATTGATTGCGAATTAGCCTGCAAGCCGAGGTAGGGGACGGGGGCCTGGCGCACAGTTAGGCCAAACCGATTGAAAATCATGGCTGTTTGTCAAGGGTGATCGGCTGAGGCGATCAGGGTCGGAGGACCACTCCGACAGCCAGCCTCAGTCCATCCTAACCAGCGCGCCGCTTCGCGGCAACCCGTCATCGGGTCGAGCGCCTTTAATGGGCTGGGCCGGGGTGGAGCGACCCGGCACGACCCCCGCCCGGCTACTGGGTTATGGCGCAGTAGGCTCGGAAGGCCTCCTCCGTCGAGGGGAACCCCCGCGTTTGCGCCAACTCCCAGGACCGGACGCACCGCTGCTCCCGCGCACACCAGGAATAACCCGCCGAGCCGATGCACCCCTGGGCATCGCGATCGGAGCCGAGCATGGCTGCCGGGCGCGACTCCGTGCCGCTCACCGCCGCGGATGGTTCTGCCTCCGCCGCCAGGGCGCCGCCCGCAAGGAGCGTTTGCAACGCTACCAACACCCCAATGACTCTTTCCATTTTCCCGTTCCGGCTTCGTGGCTTCGCGCAACGCCTGGCGAATCGCGGGCGTGGTCCGTGCATTTTACGCAAATTCAACTCCAACGTTGGCCGGGCTCCGGGCGGATCCAGGGCGAGCGCATATAAACTTCGCTTGCGACATCAAGCTGCTGAATTTTCAACAATTTTCATTTTTGCTCCGGCGCGCTAGAGTTCCCTCCCCCCTGAACGGAATCCTTACCGTGAGCGTCCCCTTCGGTCCTAATATCTTGAGTTGGCGCGGGGCCTGAATTTCATTTTCGTCTGTCAGCCCAGTTCCCAGGCCACACCGTCACGGACTGGCTGGCGTTTCTCCAGCGCAACGGGGACGTGCGCACCCTGACGCAGACGCGCTGGAACGGGCGCCGGCGCGCGATCGATACCGATCGCTATGCCACCGACATCCCCTGGCGCGACAGCGACGACGCGCTCCGGATCAACGGGTGTGAGCTCACCACTACCAATGAACAGGGCCAAGTCCTCTACCGCAACAGCTTTGCCACCGCCCTGCCGCTCGATACTGTAAACCAGCCCTGCGGTCACTGGTGGAAAAAACTTTATGGCAATAACTTATAATTGCCTGGCTATCTGTTATCCCGAGGAAAATCCGTCTAATATTATGAGCCAATTGCAAAATTGCCGGTAGCGTTTGAGCCCCAGGTGGGCGAGGGGCAAAAATGGCTGTTTTTGCCCCTTTCAGTATTTGCTCGGTCCTCTTCTACGCGAGTGGCATGGTGTTATCCCGTT
>JBASIS010000208.1:0-25769 GCA_049654905.1 Chromatiaceae bacterium | reverse complement strand
GGCCGCGACCGCCTGGCTGGACAGGCGCCGCAGGGCGGAAAAGATCAGGAAGCGCAGTGCGCCGCGCTCCCCCGGCGCCAGCCCGGCATCGTCCCCGCGCTGGAGACGCACCCCCCACTCAAAGTCCGCCAGCACCACCGCATGGTGCCCAGCCCGCATCTCGCCCTCGACCTGACGCCAGACCTCGTCCAGGCGCGGGGGGTCTTCGCACCGGTACTCGTGCATGAAACCGGTGTAGAGCCGGCTCGTCGGCATGGCATCGGTCGCGGCACAGTCGTCCAACAGGGCGAAAACTTGCATCGCGAGGTTAAATTCCCTGCAAAGCCGTTAGCCCGGCTTGCATGGCGCGCGATCCGGGGTAATCTAGAATTTCTCGCCGGCGGCGATCGCCAGGATGGACTCGGTAGCCGGCGGCTGACCGCCGCCTGGCCCGGCGGGCACCTGGCCGCGATACGGCCTCAGAGGTTATTTTATCCCCATGCATTCCAGACCCCTCTTTGACAGACAGCACCTCTACATCATCATCTTCGAGTCCGACACCCCGGCGGGCCGGCGCTTCGATACGGCCTTGCTGGTGACCATCCTGGCCAGCCTGGTGGTGGTGATGCTGGACAGCATCGAGGGCATGCACAGCCAATACCGCGACCTCTTCAATAACCTGGAATGGGCCTTCACCGCCCTCTTTGCCCTGGAATATGGGCTGCGCCTCTACTGCTCGCCCAAGCCCCTGGGTTACGCCTTCAGCTTCTTCGGCCTGATCGATTTGCTGGCGGTTTTGCCGGCCATCCTCGCCCTGGCCTTCGCCGATGCCCAATATCTGCTGATCATCCGGGTCATCCGCATGATCCGCATCTTCCGGATTCTCAAGCTGCGCCAGTACCTGAGCCAGGCCAACTACCTGCTCATCGCCCTGCGCGGCAGCCGCCAGAAGATCATCGTCTTCCTGGTCGGCGTCTCCTCCCTGGTCACGGTCTACGGGGCCCTGATGTATGTGATCGAGGGTCCCGCGCACGGCTTTACCAGCATACCCACCAGCATCTACTGGGCGGTAGTGACCCTGACCACGGTGGGCTTCGGCGACATCACCCCCAAGACGCCCCTGGGACAGATGGTCGCCACCCTGGTGATGATCACGGGCTATTCGATCATCGCGGTGCCCACGGGCATCTTCACCGCCGAACTGAACCGCGCCATGCGCCAGGTTGCCCAAAACGAGCACGACTGCCCGCACTGTCACAAAAAGCGCCACGAGGCCGAGGCGGCCTTTTGCAGCCGTTGCGGGAGTCAACTGTTTCCCCAGATCCTCCCTGACGGGGGGAAGGATAAATACCCCTTCCCTTAACCGTTCAAAGACTATCAATGGCAACACTCAAATATTCCATCCGTGCGCCATGTCGGGGAACTGACGGCCGCATGAAAATTTCGAGACCCAGCCTTCAGCCCTCGGCATAAAGTGCCGCCGTCTTGGCCGACTGTGCGGCCACCACCCGGCGCAACTCGGCGGGGGCCATGATCTCCAGGTTGTCGCCGGCGCCGAGCAGCCAGCGCAGCAACTGGCCGGTGGAGGGGAGGCGGGCGGTGACGCGCAGCAGGAAGCCGGAGTCATCGGGCTCATCGTCCAGGCGCTGGTTATCGCTGAGCGGACAGGCCTCCAGCAGGGTCGCCAGATAGCCGCGCACCCGCAACTCCAGATCGATCAGCTTGCCCTGGCCGAAGTCGATCTTGCCCGAGGCGATGGCCTGGTCCAAATCGAAACCCGCCGCCGCCCGGGCCGGCGTCCCGGGCCGAACCTGGGCGCGAATCATGCGGTGCAGGGCGTAAAAGCGCACCGGCCCCACTTCGTCATTCTTGAGGGCCAGGAGGTAGGGGATGGGGCCCCGCTGGACCAGGGCCTGGGGGTGAATGACCGATTCGCCGCGTTCGCCCGCGGCATCCTGGTACTGAATGAGCAGGGCCCGGCGTTGCGCCAGGGCCTGGACCACCGCCTGAAGGAGTTCGGGGTAGAGTTCGACCGGGCGCAGCCTCAGGGTATCGGGAACACAGCGCAGGCGCCGTGCATCGAGGAGCGGACCCTCGACTTCATGCAGCAGGCGCTCCCACAGGCGGTCGAGCCGCCGCTCTGGCACCGCCTCGGCGATCAGGTCCCTGACCTGCCGCAGGGTGTATTCCCAGATGAGGGGGTCCTCCGCCACGTCATCGCCCAGGCGCCGGTAACGCAGAGGCTTACCACCTGGGTTGACCGCCGCGATACGCCCCTCCTTGAGCAGATCCATGAGGTCGCGTTGCAGGGCCCGGCGGCGCGCCGGGACATCACTGGCACCATAATCATCGCCGAGGATTTGCAGCAGCCGACCCCCGTCCGGACAGTCGGCGGGCGTGGCGGTGGCGGCTGGCAGCAGGGCCTCCAGACGGCGGAGGCGTTGGATACGGCTCTGATAGATAGCGCTCATGGCGCCAGTATACCCCGGGGGAGTCGGTCAGAGGGTGACGCATCGCTCGGTCCGAAGCGTCGGGCATCGCCCCTGTAGCCCGTCATGGAGCTTGACGTAACCCCCCGCTTCCCTGCACATTCCCACCCCATTGCCCCACCGAGGCTGGATTAACGCGTGAACCTGGACCCCTTTCTCAAAGTCATGGCCGCCAAGCAGGGTTCCGACCTCTTTTTCAGCGAGGGCGCGCGGCCGCATTTGAAGGTGGATGGGACCCTCCTACCCTTTGGCGACCGGGTCCTGAGCAGCGAGGAGATCCTTGCCCTGGCCCACTCCGTGATGGACGAGGGCCAGCAACGAGAGCTGGCCCAGACCTGGGAGTGCAACCTGGGGGTGGAGCTGAAGGGGATTGGGCGCTTCCGGGTCAATGTCTTCCGCCAGCGCGGCGGGCCGGCGATGGTGATCCGCTATATCAAGGACCGCATTCCGACCTTCGCGGAGCTCTCGCTGCCCCCGATGCTGGCGGAACTCATCAGCATCAAGCGGGGACTTCTCCTGGTGGTCGGGGCCACCGGCTCGGGCAAATCCAGCACCCTGGCGGCCATGATCGACCACCGCAACCGCACCAGCCGGGGCCACATCCTCACCATCGAGGACCCCATCGAATTTACCCACGAACATCAGAAGTCCATCGTCAACCAGCGCGAGGTGGGCATCGACACCCTCTCCTACGAGGCGGCGCTCAAGAACGCCATGCGGGAGGCGCCGGACGTCATCCTGATCGGCGAGATCCGCGACGCCGCGACCATGCGGCACGCCCTGGCCTATGCCGAGACCGGCCATCTGTGCGTCTCCACCCTGCACGCCAACAACGCCAACCAGGCTATCGACCGCATCCTGAGCTTCTTTTCCGAAAACCACCGCCAGCAGGTGCGCATGGACCTGGCCCTGAACCTCCACGCCATCGTCTCCCAGCGCCTGATCCCGGCCAAGGACGGCAGCGGGCGGGCCCCGGCGGTGGAGGTGATGCGGCTGACGCGCTATATCGCCGACCTTATCCTCAAGGGCGAGATCGAGGGCATCAAGGAGGCCATGCGCCAGAGCGACATCCCCGGCATGCAGACCTTCGACATGTCCCTCTACCAGCTCTACAGCCGCGGGCGCATCAGCCTGGAGGAGGCCCTGGTCAACGCGGATTCCCGCAACGACCTGGCCCTGCGCATCCGCCTCGAAGGCGCTGGGGCTCAGGGGGAAGCGGTGCCGCTGGCCGGGGAGCCGCTCGTCCCTTGAAGCCCTGCCGTTATCACCCCGTTCCGGGCGCGAATTTTGCTGGGATATTGCCCGGGGCATGACCCAGGTTGTCATCTGATCCGCTTATCCTGGCAATGGCGCCCCCTAATGAATCCTTTCGTCCACTCATGGAGCCCACTTGATGTCGCCCTTTATCGACCTGAACCAAAGCCAGCCCAATGACAGGCTCTTCGACCTGCCGCCCCTCTCCCTGAGTCCGGAGGGGTTAGCGCTGGACTTCAAGCGCTATTACGCCAGCACCTTTGGTCGGGACAAGGATTGCCGCTCCACCTATTACCCCTATCGCGCCCTGTCGGTGGTCATGCGCGACCGTCTGATGGAACGCTGGAAGGGCACTCGCCAGGCCCAGGACGAGGCCGACTGCAAGCGCGCCCATTACTTGTCCCTGGAATTCCTCATGGGCCGGGCCCTCTCCAACGCCATGCTCAACCTGGGCGTGGCCGACGCGGCGGAACAGGGTCTCTACGACCTCGGCCTGCTGCTGGAGGAGATCGCCGCTACCGAGCCCGACGCGGGTCTGGGCAACGGCGGCCTGGGCCGGCTGGCGGCCTGCTTTCTCGATTCCTGCGCCACCCTGCAATTGCCGGTCAAGGGCTACGGCCTGCGCTATGAATACGGCATGTTCCGCCAGAGCTTCGACAATGGCTTCCAGGTCGAGAAGCCGGATCACTGGCTGCGGGACGGCAACCCCTGGGAGCTGGAGCGCCCGGAATATACCCAGCGCATCCAGTTTGGGGGCCGCGTCGATTTTCATCAGGACGACAGGGGCCGCCTGATGGCCTACTGGGTCGATACCCAGGACGTGCTGGCGGTGCCCTACGACACCCCGATACCGGGTTATCGCAATGACACCATCAACACCCTGCGCCTCTGGAAGTCCGTCGCCACCGACGAATTCAACCTGGGGGAATTCAACGCTGGCAGCTATCCCGAGTCCGTCGCCGCCAAGAACGCCGCCGAGCACATCACCATGGTGCTCTACCCCAACGACGCCAGCGAGAACGGCAAGGAATTACGCCTGCGCCAGCAATACCTGCTGGCCTGCGCCAGTCTCAAGGATGTGCTGCGTGAGTGGATCCGCCTGCACGGCAACGACTTCAGCCAATTCGCGGCCAAGAATTGCTTCCAGCTCAATGACACCCACCCCGCCATCTCAGTGGCGGAGCTGATGCGCCTGCTGATGGACGAGCATCACCTGGAATGGGATCAGGCCTGGGCCATCACCACCGCCACCATGGCCTACACCAACCACACTCTGCTGCCCGAGGCCCTGGAACGCTGGCCGGTGCGCATCTTCCAGTCCCTCCTGCCCCGTCACCTGCAGATCATTTATGAGATCAATGCCCGCTTCCTGACCGAGGTCGCCTCGCGCTGGCCCGGCGACATGCCCCGTCAGGGTCGCATGTCCCTGATCGAGGAAGGCCACGAGCCCCAGATCCGCATGGCCTACCTGGCCATCGTCGGCAGCTTCTCCGTCAACGGCGTGGCCGAGCTGCATTCACGCCTGCTGATCGAGGGCCTGTTCCACGATTTTTACGAACTCTGGCCCCACAAGTTCAACAACAAGACCAACGGGGTCACCCCGCGCCGCTGGCTCGCCATGTGCAACCCCGACCTGCGGGAGTTGCTGAACGAGACCATCGGCCAGGACTGGGTGCGGGACCTGAGCCAACTGGAGCGCATCGCCCCCCTGGCCGACGACCCGGCCTTCCGGGAGCGCTTTAGCGCCATCAAGCACGCCAACAAGGAACATCTGGCCCGCCTGGTGGCCCATGATTGCCATGTGGACTTCGACCCGGCCGCCCTCTTCGATGTCCAGGTCAAGCGCATCCACGAATATAAGCGCCAACTGCTCAACCTGCTGCACGTCATCCACCTCTACAACCGCATCAAGCACGGCGACACCGCCCATTGGACCCCGCGCTGCGTCCTGATCGGCGGCAAGGCCGCGCCCGGCTACGTCATGGCCAAGCTCATCATCAAGCTGATCAATAACGTGGCCCAAGTGGTCAACGGGGACAAGGACACCCAGGGCCTGCTGCGCCTGGCCTTCATCCCCGACTACCGGGTCTCGGTGATGGAGGTCATAGCCCCCGGCACCGACCTGTCGGAACAGATCTCCACCGCCGGCAAAGAGGCCTCCGGGACCGGCAACATGAAGTTCATGATGAACGGCGCCGTCACCATCGGCACCCTGGATGGGGCCAATATCGAGATCCGCGACCAGGCGGGGGCGGACAACTTCTTCCTGTTCGGCATGACCGCCGCCGCGGTCGAGGCCCGGCGGGGTCGCTATGATCCCCAGGCCATCATTCAGGGCCATGGGGAGTTGCGCGAGGTGATGGCCCTGCTGGAGTCGGGCCACTTCAACCAATTCGAACCCGGCCTGTTCGAGCCCATCATCCAGGCCATCCGCAACCCCCATGACCCCTGGATGACCGCCGGCGACTTCCCGGACTATGTCCGCGCCCAGGAAGCCGCCGCCACCGCCTACCGCGACCCCGAGCGCTGGCTGCGCATGGCCATACTCAACACCGCCCACAGCGGCCGCTTCTCCTCCGATCGCACCATAGCCGAATATAACCGGGACATCTGGAGGTTACCGACGGTGGCACCCCTGGCCTTGTGAAGCGGCCGCGATCGCCCCGCGTGGTTTGGGTTTGACCCGGGGGCCGGTTGGGTGTAAGTAAACGCCCAACCGGCCAACAGCCGGCGGGATTCGCGACCAGAACCGCGAACCTTGAGGAGAACAGATATCCCATCGGAGGAATTTAAGCCGTGTCATTCCGCAAGCCAAGAATCGCCATCCTGCTGGCCGCCGCCAGCGCCACCCTGTTACTGCAGGCCCCCGCCGCCCTGGCCATCAACTTCGGGGACATGATGAGCCCCGGCAGATGGATGGGTGGTAACAACGATTACGACGACTATTACGACAACCGCGGTTACGGTTATGGCCCGCCCCCGGGTGCCTACGGCGTCCCGCCCTACGGTGCGCCTTATGGCGCCTACGGTGCCCCCCCTTATGGTGGTGCTTATGGGGCCCCCTACGGTGCGACTCCCACCTGGGCGCCACCGGCCAACCCGGCTCCGGCGCCTAGCCAGGTAACAACCCCACCACCGGCCGCGCGCGCGGCACCCGCCGCACCTAGCGCCAAGTCGAATGAGATCGATGCCCTGAAGCGACGTATCGAGGAACTGGAGGCCAGAAAGGCGCCGCCCGCCTACGCCCCATCACGGCCCGCCTCCGACCGGGGGGCCAATCCCAGTCCCGCGGCTGGATCGGGCAATCCAAACGCCCCCACTCCCTCCCCCTCTCCTTCTCCCCCCAACTTCCGACCCATGGATAAATTCTGACGCCCTCTAGCCCCTATCCCTTTCTGTGTCACCGCCAAGCCCCGCCCTGCGGGGTTTGGCTTGTTTGAGGCAGGGAATCCGTCACCCCGGTTGGGCTTCGCCGCCTCGGGGGGGCTAAAATGACCTGGGGCGCTGGATGTGGCCCCCGGACCCAAAAGCAGGGAAGTCAGACCAAGTCGTCGGGAGAACCCATGAAAGCCCTTCTTGTCCTCCTCGTTGCACTCCTTTCAGCCCCCCTGGGCGCCAATGATACCGTGACCATTTTCCAATTCGCGGGCCAGCGCCAATGCGTCCCGGGCCAGGGCGTGCCAGTGGAAAAGGCGGCGGACCTGCTGCGCGCCCAGGGCATCAAGGTGCGCGACGCCGAACGCCGCCACCTGCCCCTGGACATCGGCCAGCACTGTGGGGCGCCAACGGCCGAGGCCAATGTCCTGACCCTGTCCGCGACGGACTGGTCGGCCTTCACGGCCAAGAATCCCGATGCGGGTGGTTATGGCGTCTGGGCCTTCGATGACGGCGAGGTCGAGGTCTTTATGTACGACGGCACCCTGCAATGTGGCCAGGGCGAGGAAATCCCCCTGGAGCGCCAGGCGGAACTACTGACCAGCAAGGACATCCAGGTCCTGGACAGCCGCAAGGGCACGGATGGCTTCCTGCACATCGCCGTGTGCGGCGCCAGCACCGGGGCCATCAACATCTTCGCCATCAAACCCGATGACCTGGCGGTGGCCCGGGAACTGGGCTTCAGCCTCCTCATCACCCAGGAGATGACGGAAAGGCTGATGCGGCCGGCCCCGCGTCCAGCCCCATCCACGTCCTCGACCCAGCCCGCCACCGGGACGATTCCCTTGCTCTGGTGACGAGCCAGGCTCGTCCGCGCGGGCCAGCCTCCGGGGCCATGATCCGGCCGGCCCGCTAACCCAGGGCATCCAGCCAGCGCACCAGGTACCAAACCTGCTGGCCCTCGGAAGAGCGGGAGGGGCCGTAAAGGAGAGCCGGATGCAGGTGGCGATCCGGGTCCGCCCCGGCCAGGGCGCTTGCCTCGTCGGCAACCGGGGTGACGCAGCCCGAGGGAAAGCGCGGTCGATCCCGACGCCGCGCCCTGACCAGGGCAAAGCACTCCCCCAGGGAGCGGGATTCGGGGTCCATCAGAATTTGGGGCATGGCGCTCTCCCCGGCATCAAGGGGATGATCGTTACAGGTAGCGTTGGACGGCTGTCAGGAAATCCACTTGGGCGGGTAGTTGGTCCGGGGCTATGACCAGGGGCAGCATGACCAGCCGCTGGCCCTTGCCACCGCGCAGTTCCATGAGATCGATACGGCGTGCAGAGGCATCGTGCTCATCGCGGACAATGTTCATGGCATCAAGGAAGAGAGTGATCGGCTCGGACCAAAGCTGATGTTCGGCGTTGCCCAGCACCTCGATGAGAATACCGAGATGGGTCTCCAGAATCGCCTGGTCCGGTCCCAGCGCGTGTAAGTGCGCGGTGATCTCGTCCAGGTCCGCCATCAGGGCGGCGAGATTCGGCTGCTCACCCTCCGCCAGCTTGAAACCCCAGCCACCCCGCTCCAGGGCACTGAGTTTGCGATTTACCAGGTCGCGTTGGTGGGCCAGGTCGACCCGCTCCAGATTCGTCTGACTGATCCGGTCCAAGGCCTGGGTGAGGAGAAAGTCGAAGGCGCGGCGCTTCAAATGACGGCGGGTCTCGTCCGCATCGGTATTCGGTTCCAGCAGGCGATGGGCGAAAAAATTGACCGCAATCTCGGCCACGTCCCGGCGCACCTGGTCTCCCACCAGATCCAGGCCCAGGATATTACGTTCCACGCGCTCCGCCAGGAGGAGGGTGTGGACGCGGGACGCCCGCCGCCCCTCTGCCGTGTCCAGGTAATCACGAAGCGCCTGATCCCGTCCCAGGATGTCCAGCATGCTCTCGGGGGAGGCAAAGAGGGCCCCGAGCCGCGGATCGGCGCTGTGGCTGGCCGCATCGATCGTCACGGGCTGCACATGGATAGCGTCCACCAGCTCGATCACATGGTCGATGGCATGGATGACGGGCGCGCGCAGCTTATGGCTATAGCCCGGCAGGGCCCGCACCCGGGGATCCGTGCCCTCAACCGCGCGCTCGATAGCCATCTCGATCAGCGAGGCGGGATAACGCCCGCGCCCCTCCCCGCCGCCAAAAATGGAATGCAACAGATTTAACATGGTCAGTCTCCGGCTCCTATCTCACTAAAATCCACACCCCCCGAGGCACTCATGGGCAGTTTACTATCTAGCCACCACCGGCGCCGGTATCCGCTTCGGCCTCGGCGGGCTTCGCCTCCCAGAGGGTTATCCTGTTCGAAGACGCTGTAGGGTTAATGGCCTTTGTCGCCCTGCCAATACTTCAGTATCCCCACTCTTCATGCGCCAATGGCAAGCTGTTCAGCATCTCCCGGTACCGGGACCACTGGGGCATATGGGCGTCCAACAGGGACTTGAACCGGTCGTTGTGACGGCGCTCCAGCAGGTGGGTCAACTCGTGGGCGACGATATACTCCAGGCATTGCGCCGGCTTTTTGGCCAGTTCGGTGTTGAGGCGGATGGTCCGGGTGGCGGGGTTGCAACTGCCCCAGCGGGTCTTCATGCGTTGGACGAAGACACGCTCAACCCGCACCCCGAGTTTCGCTTCCCAGGAAGTGACCAGTTGGGTGGCGGCCTCTTTGACTTGCACTCGGTACCACCCGGCGATGAGGGCTTGCTTCTTATCCTCGCTCGTCCCTGGGCGGATAGACAGGATCAGGGTGCCGGGTTCGACCGCGACGCTCGGCGGGACCTCCTCCTCAATGACCTTGAGTAGGTACCGCTGGCCCCAGAGGTAATGGCTCTCGCGGTTGAGTAATTCGCGGGGCGTCTCCCGCGCCTGGTCGCGCAATTTTTGCTGTTGCTGCCTGATCCAGGGCAGCTTGCCGATCGCGTAGACGCGCAGGGTGTCCAGGTCCATACGTGCCGGGGCGGCGATCCGGACCCGGCCGTCGGGGGGATAGACGCTGAGATGGATGTGCTTGATGTCCTTGAAGACGACAGCCACCGGGATATTGCCCAGGATGATCTCGGCGTTCATCAGTACTCGGTCTGCGCCTTGACGACCAGGAAGAGCCGCTCGACCTGGGCCACGTCCCGCAGGATGTCATAGAGCGCGCGCTTGATGACCTGCTCGCGGGCCTGGATGCCGCGCCAGCCATCCGGGCGGACTTGTTTGACGGCCTCATCCAGCCGCAGCGCCAGGTCCAGAGCCGCGCCGCTGGTGGCGATATAGGCCTCCGGGTCCTCGCTGACGGGGGTGTCATCCGACTCTGGCGCCGCCTTCGGCAGCAGATTGTTGTAGAGGGCTCGCTTACCGGGGGTATCCAGGGCCGCTGGCGTCTCCGGCGCGTGCCCAGCCTGGAGCTGCTGGATCAGCGCCGCAATTTTCTGGAGGTATTCCTCGTACTTGAGCGCCTCGGTCTTGCGCTGGGCAATGATCACCTGCAACTGGGCCGACAGCTTCTCGAAATAGGCCGGATCGGTGAGGTGGTCCTGAATGATCTTGCTGCGCACGTTGTTCTCGATCGTCTCGGCGATGGCGTTCCGGTTGCCCCGCAGACGGCCCAGTTTCGTGGTGATGGCATCGGCGATGCCGGACTTCAGGATCAGGTCCAGGACCCCAGGTTGCCAAAGGCGGAGATCGGCCTGGGCTCATCGGCCTGGATATAGGTGTCGATGAGGTGGCGCATGTCGGCCTCGTAGGGCTTGAGGTCGAGGGTCTCGCCGCTGGCGTTGCGGATGATGTCGCGCAGCGCCAGGTAGTCGTTCGTTTGCTGCTGGATATGGCTGATAGCCGTGGCGCTGTAGCCGGCACCCGCCAAGTCGTCAGCGAGGTTGGCATAGGCGCGTACCAGGGCAACCGTACCCTGATAGAGGGCGGCGCGGCGCAGCTCGCGTTCCTGGAGGTCGGTGGGCACCTCGGTGTTGCCGCAAAAGTAATGGATATGTTCCAGCGCGCCCTGGGGGGGCGCCACCGGCTCACAGAGCAGGGCCAGGACTTCGAGGGCGCTGTCGAGGCACTCCCGGCCCTTCTTGAGCCGGTCCTGGAGCAGCACCTCGGGGTCCGCGCCGCCGGCGGTGTGATCCAGTTCCGAGGTATAGACGGCGATGGCATTCTCCAGCTTCCTGAACAAATCCTTGTAGTCAACGATATAGCCGAAGTCCTTGTCCTCGCCGTCGAGACGGTTGGTGCGGCAAATGGCCTGGAAGAGGCCATGATCCTGCATGGTCTTGTCGAGGTAGAGGTAGGTGCAGGGCGGCGCGTCGAAGCCGGTGAGGAGTTTATCGACCACCACCAGCAACTTCATGGTGGCCGGATACTTGACGAACTGCCGCTTGGCACGGCTTTCGTAGGTAGCGGTCTTGGTCAGGCCGGCGTCCGGCGCAATGTCCTTGAGCAGCGCGCTGTAGGTGTTATGGATGAACTGCTTGTCGGTCTCGGTATTGGCGCCGGTTTCCTCTTGGGTCACGTCCCTGGCCAGGGGGTTGTGGGAGGTGACGATGGCGCACTTGCCTTTGAGGGGCGTCTGCTGGAAGAGGGTGTAGTAGCGGCAGGCTTCGTGGATGCTGGCGGCTACCAGGAGGGCGTTGCCGCGCTCGCTGGACAGGCGGGGCTTGGTGCTGAAGTCGAAAACGATGTCGGCCACCACCCGCTCCATGCGTGAGCGCGAGCCGAGGACCTTCTGCAGCGTGCCCCATTGGCGCTTCAGCTCGACCTTTTGCCAATCGTTGAGGCCCTGGGTCTTGGCCGCGAACCAGGCGTCGATCTTGTCGGGAGCACCGAGCCGCTGGTCGATATCCCGGGCCTCGTAGATGAGATCGAGCACCACCCCCGCCGCCACCGCCTCGCTGAACTTGTAGGTGTGGATGTAGCGGCCGAAGACTTCCAGGCTGGTCTTGGCGTCCTGCTTGAGCAGGGGGGTGCCGGTGAAGCCGATGAAAACGGCCTGGGGCATCATGGCCTTCATCACCCGATGCAATTTGCCGCTGTGGGTGCGATGGCACTCGTCGACGAAGACGAAGATCTCGCCGACCGTCGGGCTGGGCTGGCGGGTCAGGTCCTGGATGAAGGCATCAAAATCATCGACATCGCGGCGCCCGAATTTGTGGATCAGGGAGCAGAGCAGACGGGGCTTGGCCTGGCCGAGTTGGGCGATAAGGTCGCGGCCGCTGCTGGCGCGGTAGATGGTCTCGCCGGCCTCGCCGAAGACGCCTTCGATCTGGGCGTCCAGCTCATCGCGGTCGGTGATGATGGCGACGCGGGCCTGGGGGAGCCGTTCGAGTAACCACTTGGCGAGCAGCACCATGACGATGCTCTTCCCGCTGCCCTGGGTGTGCCAGATGATGCCGCCCATGTAACGGAGCACAAAGCCCTGGGCGGCCTTGATGCCGAAATACTGATGCACGCGGGGCAGCTTCTTGATGCCACCGTCGAAGAACACGAAGTCGTGCATCAGCTCGATCAGGCGGCGCTTCTCGCAGAGCTTGAGCAAATACTTGTCGAGCTTGAAGCGGCTGTCGTCCGCCTCGTCCTCCTTCCATTTGAGGAAATACTTCTCCGGCGTACCGATGGTGCCATACTGCAACCCCTCCGAATCGTTGCCGGCAAAGACGATCTGGATGGTGGCAAAGAACCAGGCGTTAAATTCCTGCTGCTGGTTGGAGAGCAGTTGCCGGATGCCGTCACCGATGGAGACCCGGCTGTTCTTCAGCTCCAGCATGCCGATGGCGATGCCGTTCACGTAGATCACGCCGTCCGGCCGCCGCTCATGGTTGCCCCTGAGGGTCACCTCCTCGGCGATGGCAAAGTCGTTGCGCTCCGGCTGGTCCCAATCGAAGAGGTGCACGGTCTCCGTGACCTTGCCCGCCTCGGTCTTCACCGGCACGCCGTAGCGCAGTAGCTTGTAGACCGCCTGGTTATTGCCGTAGAGGGTGCGGCTGTGGTTATCCGCCTCGGTCCGCAGTCTGTGCAGGGCCACGGTGATCTGGGCTTGGGTGTAGCCGCACCCGGTCAACCAGGCCGAGAGCAGACCCTCGTCCACGTTGCTGTTGCCGTCGCGGTCGGTCCAGTCGCCCAGGTAGCGATAGCCCAGTTCCTCGCGGAACAGGGCGATGACGCGATTTTGGGTGGCGCGTTCAGGTTGGCCGATTGGGTTCATTGCCTCTTCCGTTGATCTCGTTCTCAAGCCTGCGCAGGGTGGCCATGATCCTATCCAGGGCGGGTACCTCGCCGAAAATCATGTTCGCCATTGCCCGATAGTCGGCCTCGACCGCCGCCAACACCGCCCCTGCTGGCACCAAGCGCAAGGTGCCCGGTTTCGCCAAGTCGTAGCGCGCCCACCCACGCGAATAAAAGCGCTGTTTGAACACCACCACGTCAGCCAACAACGCCAGGTCCGTCAAGGCAGCATCCTTGACGGGCGACTCAGCCATTTTGGCCAGATCGTAGTAGTGGCGAGAATAGCGTAGCGGCTGAGGGCTGCCCTCGGGACGGTGGGCCTCATGATGCAGGATCGTCGCCTTCTCCCAGAAAGTCCGCTCCGCCCTGATCACCCGGACCGGGCATTCACGCCTTGCGAACACCCGGGGGAACGCCTCGGCGGCATAACAACGGATCAACCGCTCTTCATGGGGCAGCCAGGAGGCCAGCGGGCCGATCTCCAGGCGCACCTCGGGGCGCAGATACCGATCGGAAAACGCGCCCGGATAGCGAATCTTGATGACATAGGGATCGGACTTCTCGATCTCGCAACGGCAAACCGCGCCCAAGGCCGTAGCTACCCGCGCCAGCAAGTCGCCGCCGATATAGGCTAACGCCTGGGCGTTGATCGCTTGATTCAGCTTCTCCTGCCGCGCCTTGGAACGTTCGGTCAGCGGGTCCTCGCCACCCAGTACCCGCCAATCGAGAATCAGGTCGATGTCTTCCGAAAACCGCTCGATCAAGCGATACACCTTCGAGAGGCTGGTGCCGCCCTTGAACATCAGCAGCCGCGCAAGCTCCGGCTGTTGGAAGAGTCGGTCGAGCACCCAGGTCACCCAGAAATCCTTTTCCACCACCGCCGGGGTCATGTGCATCAGGGCCGCCGTTTCGGAAAACAACGCACTACGATCCGCTGCCGCAAGCCTGGCCACTCTATCCATCAGTCAGACTCCCGGCATACCTGCTTGATGATCTGGTAAATCCAACCCGTCACCGCGCGAGTATCCTTGAGGATGCGCTCGCGGATAGTCGGGTCCAGTCGTTGCCGCAGGGTTTCGATGACGGCCTGATCGACAGACTCCTTGCCCAGGGCCTTCAGCGCCTGCACCATCAGGCCGCTTTCACGATTCTTGAACCCCGTGTCCTTCAGGGCGGATTTCCTGAAGACCAGGGCCTGGGCGCCGTCCTCCCCAATCGCATATTCGCGGTTTGGGCCATCGGAGAGATAAACCCACTTACCAGGCACCTGGGTGGAAAGCCCCAACAGGTTCAGAGCCGCGTCGCCAGAAGGCTGGATGCGCCAGTGAAACTTGCGCGCCAGCGCCTGGGCCACCTGATCGACGTCCGGACTCAGGGCTTGCCCCAGCAACTCGCTATAGCGGGGATAGTCATAGACCCCATGGCAAACCCGGCGAATCCTACCCGCCCTGGCCAGGCCGGAAAGGGCCTGATGGATGTTGACCTCGCCAAACTCGGCGACAAAGTCGATCTTGGTGAATGCCCACCCCCTGCCGCGCCCATAGATCCTGGAAAGTATTTTTTTATCAATCGATTGCATTATTTATGCCAGCAAATATTTTCAGGAAAAATAAATCTTTTTACTGAAAACAGCATTGCCCGACTTAGGACGCTGTGACGCATCTTGCCTGGTACCCGCACGTCGCTCATACAAGCCGAATCCTTCCGGTAAGCAACTCTTGCATCATGCCCTGCTTGAGTCTCCGGGCCTTGGCGAGCTTGGCCTCCAGCGCGGCGATCTCGGCGTCCATGTCGGAGAGAACTTCCGCGATGGCGGTTTGCTCTGGTTTTTCCGGGACGGGCAGGCTGACATCCGCCAAGGCTGCTGCGCTGATATGCACCACGGCATCGCCCTGTCCCAGGCTGGCTTTTTGGCGGTTCACGCTGGGTGTGTTCATGGCGTACCCGAAAAAGAGGGGGTCGATATCACGCGGCCTCAAGATAACGATGTCGCCCCCGGCATAGGTTTCCCGATCCCCCACGAACGCGACACACTTACCGATCTCCTCCTTCGTTTCGCCGGAGCCGGCAAACAGGACATCTCCGCTTCTTAACCGAGTTGCCGTGCTGGCGACCTCTGCGGATATCCAAGATTGGAAGGCTCGAATGTAGTCGCGGTGGGTCGTATAGATTTCGCCGTAGCGAACACACGGAAGAGTGCCACTTTGTGCTTGATCTCGGGTGACTCCCTTTCCTTTCAGGAACTCCCCGAGCTTCCCCAACCGCTTCACCTCCCACTCCCCGCTGAACCCCGGCAGGCGCCTCTTACCGGTGAGCAATTCCTGCATGACGCCTTGTTTGATCTGCCGCTTCTTGGCGAGGAGTTGCTCCAGGGATTCGATGAGGGCATCCGCATCGCTCAACGCCTCGGCGATAGCTTCTTGTTCAGCTTTGGAGGGCGGAAAAGCGATTTTGAACGCTCGAAACGTTGCGATGGGAACCTCTTGCAATGCTGAACCGTTCATCGACTGTTCAAGCCTGCTGCGGGTTGCGGGAGACGCAATGAATTGCTTGCAAAACGAAGCGCTCCAATCCGACTGAATCGCTATCAGAGCGACGCCTCTGGTGAGGTTTGAGCCAGCAAGGTCTTCATCCACCATGGCAACATCCCCGACTTTGCCTCTGAGTGGTGTCACGAGATCACCTGCTTTCAGGACTGTGCGCTTGTATGCGTCACTGATGGCTTTGGTTGTCGTGACGAGGTTGGTTTTATTGATGCGGCCATCATCGATATCCAGGACCCGCAAGCATCTCACTCCATTCCGCACGCACTGTCCCGTTTGAACAATGCCATAAGAGATTGGTCTTGTTGGCTCCGTGAGGGCACCCAACGGCGCAACTACCCAATCCTCCGGAATCACCCCCACCTCGGTCTGCTTATAGCCCGTTGGGATCTCAGCGCTGCGGCTCATTTCCCAATCTCCACCGCCCAAGCCCCACCCTTAACCAGCTCTGCCTCGATCTTCTCCAGTTGCGCCTTCAGCTCTTCCTTTGATGGCAGATAGAGCTGGTACTTGGTCGCAAAGATATTGGCGTCCTTGGGCAAAGTGAGCTCGACCAGGGCATCCTGCTTGCGATGGCAGAGCAGGATGCCGATCATGGGAAGCTCGTCGTCCAGCTTGACGTACCGGTCGAAGTAGTTGACGTACATCTGCATCTGGCCCAGGTCCTGATGGGTGAGCTTGCCACGTTTGAGGTCAATGAGGACGTAGCAGCGCAGGAGCCGGTTGTAGAAGACGAGATCGACATAGAAGTGGTCATTGTCGAAGGTAAAACGCCGCTGGCGCGCCTCGAAAAGGAAACCTTTGCCGAGTTCCAGGAGAAAGGTCTCTAGCTTGTCGATGATGGCCGACTCCAAGTCGTGCTCGCTGTAGGCGGGCCGCTCATCCAGACCCAGGAACTCCAGCACCAGCGGATTCTTGATAAGGTCCGTAGCCTTCTCGACCGCGAGGCCCTGCTCGGCCAGCTTGCGGATTTCTGCCTTGTCGCGGCTCAACGCCAGACGCTCGTAAAGCGAGCTGGCAATCTGACGCTCCAGATCCCGCACGCCCCAACCCCCGGCCAGGGCTTCGATCTCATAGAAGCGGCGCTCCGCAGGGTTGTCGATGCTCAAGAGGGCGATGTAGTGCGACCAACCGAGGGAAAACCGCTTGAGTAAGGCGTCTACCGGAAGCCCAGACGGGAGCGGGGTCGGGTTGACCTCCAACGGGTCGGACGGCGTCTGACCTGTTTGGGTGGGCGGCAAAAGGTCAGACGCTGTCTGACCAATTCCCTTGTAGCTGAGATAAAAGGTGCGGCATTGCTTGAGATTTGTCGCGGAGCACCCGTTCAGCCCCTGGCTGCGGAGGCATTCCGACAGGGCTGCGATCAGGCGGCGACCGTACTTGGCACGGTCGGAGCCCTGCTGTTCATACTCCACGATGTGGCGACCGATCAGCCAGTTGCGAACCACCAGCAAGCGATTGACTGTCTTGGCCGCCTGCTGCTGCATCTGCTCATGGGCTTGCAGACAGAGACTGACCAGCGCGTGGAAATCGAATCCGTTGCTCATAGCACAAACCCCATCCGCTCCAGGTGCCCGTTCACCCTTGCCTCCAGTTCCCCCACCCGGCCGGTCATTTGCAACATCGGGGTCTCGTAGCGCTCGGCCAGTTCCTTCACCCGCCGGGTGAGCTGCTGACTCACCCGATCCATCTCCCCATGGATGGCGGCGGCCAGGGTGGCGAGCCATTTGTCCTCCACCACCAGCGTCTTGATCTCGGCCTCGGTGAGGGTCGGATAGCGGGCGTAGGCCAGGGCATCAAGGGCGGTCTCGCCCTCCCTGAGAAGCTTCTTGCGCGCGGTCTCCTCGCCGTTGAGCTTGAGCCAGTCGACCAGCACGGCGGCCTCGTCCCTGGCCTCGGGATCGCCCTGGATCTCTTTGAGGCGGGCGCTGACGCTGGCCTTGTTCACCCGGTCCAGTTCGGCGAAGGCCCCTTCCTCGCCAACCTGCTCCTCCTCCAGTTCGGTCAGGCGGGCGCTATAGACTTCCAAGTCGGCGGCGATTTGGTCCAGCATGGCCTGCTCCTGAGCGAAGTAGCGGGCGACGATCAGGGCCTTGGGAATGAGGTCGCAGGTCCAGCCCTTGTCGCGGGGCTTGCCCGTTTTGGCGGTCTCGATGATGCGACTGGTCTCGGCCCGCCAGCCGTCGGCGGCAATGAGATAGGCGTCGTCCTGCAGCGTCGCGGTCCAGTAGTCCATCAGGTGCTGATAGACGGCATAGGGATCGATGAGGGGCTGGCCCTGATAGTGGGCGAGCAGGCCCTCGGACAGCCAGATGATGATTTCCTTCGGGTGGCAACCGCTGGCCAGGGCCTGGAGCCGGGGGACGTTAAGCGCGCGCCAGGCGGCGAAATGGGCATTGAGGCCGGTGCTGAAGGCGATGAATTCGGGATGATCGAAGATGGCCGACTGGATGGCGGTCTTGGCCACGGCTAAGTCCAGGTAGCCGGGGCGGTTGGGGGTGAAGAGCGTCGCCTTGAGCTGGGGGCAGACGGCCCAGTAGGGCGCCAGGGCGTCGATGTCGGCGGCGGGGATGCCGCCCTGGAGGTGGGCGGCGAGGTCCTGGCGGTCCTCGACGGCCTGGCTGTCGATGTAGCGCGGCAGGTTGAGGTTGTAGTCGTTGCGCTCGATTTCCGCGACGCTGACCGCCCGGGCATAGCCGGGGACATCGCGCTGACGGGTGAAGACATCGACGATCTGGTGGATGTCACGGGCGCGCAGGCGGTTTTTGGGGCCGTCCTTTATATAGCCGGCGCTGGCGTCGATCATGAAGATGGACTGGCGGCCTTGGGCCTCGCGCTTGTCAATGACCAGGATGGCGGCGGGAATACCAGTGCCATAGAAGAGGTTGGGCGGCAGCCCGATGATGCCCTTGAAGTAGCCACGGCGCACCAGGTTGCGGCGGATCTCGGCCTCGGCGTTGCCCCGAAAGAGGACGCCGTGGGGCAGGATGACGGCGGCGGTGCCGGTGCTCTTGAGGGCGCGGACGATGTGAAGCAGGTAGGCGTAATCGCCCTGCTTGGCCGGGGGGACGCCGAAGGACTGGAAGCGCTCGAAGGGGTCGTGGAGGGGATCGAGGCCGGTACTCCAGCGTTTGTCGCTGAAGGGGAAATTGGCGACGATGTAGTCGAAGCGCTTGAGACCGCCGCCGTCGCGGAACTTGGGATCGGTGAGGGTGTTGCCTTGCACGATGAGGGCGGTGGGGTTGTCGTGCAGGATCATGTTCATGCGCGCCAGGACGGTGGTGGCGGCGTCTTTTTCCTGACCGTAGAGGGTGACCGGGGTGCGCGCCTCGTCGGCGACCTTGAGCAGCAGGGAGGCGGAGCCGCAGGTCGGGTCGTGGACGGTGGTGTCGGCGCTGGTGATGGCCTGGCCGATACCCGTGACCTTGGCGACGACCCGGCTGGCTTCGGCGGGGGTCAGAAACTGGCCCTTGCTCTTGCCGCTGTCCACGGCGAAGTGGCGCATGAGATATTCGTAGGCATCGCCAATGATGTCGTCGCCTTCGGAACGGTTCCGGGAGAAATCCAGCGCCTTGTTCTCGAAGATGGCGATGAGGTTGGTGAGCCGCTCGACCATCTCTTTGCCGCCGCCGAGCTTGGCCGGATCGTTGAAGTCCGGCATGTCGGACAGGCGGTTGGCCTCCGCCAGGGGGGCGAGGATCTTTTTGTTGATCTGATCGCCGATGTCGGGCCGGCCCTTGAGGGCAACCATGTCCCGGAAGCTGGCGCCCGGGGGGATGATGATGGGGGCGTAGGGGTGGCCAGCGTATTTATCGCTGACGTATTTGACGAAGAGCAGGACCAGGACATAGTCCTTGTACTGGCTGGCGTCCATGCCGCCGCGCAGTTCGTCGCAACTGGACCAGAGGGAGGCGTAAAGCTCGGATTTCTTCAGGGCCATGGCGGGTTTCTTGTGTCTATGGCAAGGCCGATGCTTTCGACCTGGGGACCCCGGCTTGGGGGGTAATCGCCACCCGCCATCACGCGAGGGTCGATGGGTTAGGATGGTGGGAGGGTAGGTAAGCGACGCCGGTTTGTAAAGAATGAGCTTGGCGGCGACCGACCGGTCCACCGCCAGGTGGGTCAGGAGGCGCTGCCCTCCTCCACCCCCAGACGCGCCGTCGGCGCATCGCCGCGGAAGGCCAGAAACCGGCGGCACCAATCCACATACGCCTGCTCGGTGCGGATCGAGTACTGAATCGCCCGGATGGTCCGGACCAGGGTCTTCAGCAGCGGAACCTCCCCGGCCGCGTGGGCAAACCCTGGACCGACCGGCAGCTCCGCGGCTGGGGGGCCCGGACGCCGCGCCTCCAGGAAGCCTTCGACCCGGCGAAAGTACCAGGGGCGCATCGTCTCCGGTATGGCTCGCCGGGCCAGGGCCGCCAGGTAGCCGAGTGCCGGGACCTTGGCCGGTAGGGTCGCCCCTTCAAAATCAGGAGCGTCGCCAAACAGGGTGCCTTGAGGTTCGTCCGCCATCGCTAGGATCACCATCGTATTTCAGTGGGGCCCTGATACCTGGGCTCCACTGCCGACCTCCTCGGCCGAGAGGTTTTTTCACAGCCTCTCAGGAGTTGTTCGTATCCGACTCCGCAATTCTGCGGGGCAGGCCGCTGGAAGCGCCGCCGTCGGGGCTGGGGTCGGGGTCCGACCCCAGCCCCTAAGCTCTTGATGGGCAAGCTTTGTGAGGCTGTTGCATAATGCCCCTTCAAATTTGGGCCGAGGTGCCTTGGGGTGTTCCAGACCCGTGGCCCTACGGCGCCGCCGGGGCGGCATAGGGGGCCCGGCAGAACTTGGGGGGTGCGGGTTGACATGAATGATCGGTACGCAGCGGAGGACATCTCCGAGCCCAAGCGCCCGGGGCCCGCTCAGGCCCTGGCCGAGGCCAACCAGCGTCTGGCGGCCCATCTGGACAACTCGCCGCTGGCGGTGGTCGAGTTCGACCGCGAGTTCCGCATCGTCCGCTGGTCGGAGGCCGCCGGGCGCCTGTTCGGCTGGACCGCCACCGAGGTGTTGGGCCTGGCCGTCGCCGAACTGCCCTGGGTCCACGAGGAAGACGTGGAGGGCACCCGCCGGCTGATGGCGGACATGTTGGCCGGCCAACGCCCGCGCAACCAGCACGTCAATCGCAACTACCGCAAAGACGGCACCATCCTGCACTGCGAGTGGTACAACTCCGCCATCTACGACGGCCAGGGCCGGCTGTCGTCCATTCTTGCCCAGGCGCTGGACATCACCGAGCGCAAACGGGTGGAGGAGGCCCTGGACCAGGCCCGCCGCCAGGCCGAGCGGCGCGCGGCGGAGTTGGAGGCGGTCTTGCAGGCGGTGCCGGCGGCGGTCTGGATCGCCCACGACCCCGAGTGCCGGAACATCACCGGCAACCGCACCGCCTACCAGTGGTTGCACCTTCCCCAGGGGGCGGAGGCCTCGCTCACCGCCGCCGAAGGGGAGCGGCCGAACCACTTCAGCGTTCGCCACAAGGGGCGCGTGATCGAGGGCGACGAACTGCCAGTACAGCAGGCGGCCCGCGGCATCGAGGTGCGCGACTTCGAGGAGGAGATCGTGTTGTCCGACGGCAGCGTGCGCCCTGCCTTCGGCCATGCCACCCCCTTGCGGGACGACCAGGGCCGGCCCCGCGGGGCGGTGGCCGCCTTCATCGACATCACCGAACGCAAGCGCGTCGAGGCGGCGCTACGCGACAGCGAACAGCGGCTGCGCCTGGCCCTCGACGCCGCCTATGCGATTTCCTTCGAGTGGGACATCCGGCGCAACGAGGTGCGCCGCCACGTCTCCACCACCCCCGCCCTGGAGGCGACGCCGGAGCAGGCCACGAGCACCTTCGAGGCGGTGTGCGAAGTGGTCCACCCCCAGGACCGCTGGCGCTTCGTGGCCGATGTGCAGGAGGCCATCGAGCGCGAGGACGGGCGCTACGAGAGCGAGTTCCGGGTCATAGACCCGGACGGCAAGGTGGTCTGGCTGTTCGAGCGCGGCCGGGTGGAGCGCGACGACCAGGGCCGCCCCGCGCGGCTGCTGGGCCTGTCCCAGGACGTCACCGCGCGCAGGCAGGCCGAGCACGCCCTGTACGCCAGCGAGCAACGCCTGGCCGGGATCGTCGGCTCGGCCATGGACGCCATCATTGCGGTGGACGCGGAGCAACGTATCCGCGTGTTCAACGCCGCCGCCGAGGAGATATTCCGGCTCGGCGCCCCACAGGCCCTGGGCCAGCCCCTGGCGGCGCTGATCCCCGAGCGTTTCCGCGAGGTCCACGCGGGCCATGTGCGGCACTTCGCCCAGTCCGCCACCACCCCGCGGCGCATGGGTACCCTGGGGACCCTGGGGACCCTGTGGGGGCTGCGCGCCGACGGAGAGGAATTCCCCTGCGAGGCGTCCATCTCCCAGATCGAGGTCGCCGGCGATACGGTCTTCACCGTCATCCTGCGCGACATCACGGCGCGTTTGACCGCCGAGGCCGAGCTGCGCGACGGCCGGGAGCGCCTGGAGCTGGCCCTGGAGGCGGCCCAGGCCGGGTACTGGGACTGGGACCTGGCCACCGGGCGGGCCTCCTGCGCGGCGGAATGTTATGCCATCTGGGGCGTGACGCCGGGCACCGAGGACCTGGCCCAATGGCTGCAGGCGGTCCACCCCGAGGATGTCGGTTGGGTGAGTGCCGCCTGGTGGCAGGCCGGAGCCGCCGGGGGGGACCTCAATCTGGAATACCGCATCGAGCACCCGCAGCGCGGCACCCGATGGCTGGCGGTGCGCGGTCGGGCCCTCCGCGATGAGACCGGGCGAGCGGTACGCATCAGCGGGCTCAGCCTCGACATCACCGAACGGCGCCAGACCCTGGAGGCCCTGCGCAAGAGCCAAGAGCAACTGCGCGCCCTGGTCGAGCAGGCCCCGGTGTCTATCGCCATGTGCGATCGGCGCATGGATTACATCGCCGCCAGCCGCCGCTGGGTCGCCGACTACGGCCGCGGCCGGGCCGATCTGGTGGGCGTGAACCACTACGACATCAACCCCGACCTGCCCGAGGCGTGGAAGCGCGTCCACCGCGAGGCCCTGGGGGGGGCCTTCCTCAAGAACGACGATGACCTCTGGACCCAGGCCGACGGCAGTCGCCACTGGCTGCGCTGGGCGGTGCAACCCTGGACGGACGAGGCCGGGGCCATCGGCGGCATCATTATGTCCGGTGAGGACATCACCGACCGCAAACTGGCCGAGGCGGCCCTGCGCGACAGCCAGGCGGACCTCAACCGCGCCCAGGCAGTGGGGCGCATCGGCAGTTGGCGCCTGGACGTGCGCCGCAACGAGCTGACCTGGTCGGCGGAGAACCACCGCATCTTCGGCATCCCCCAGGGCACGCCCCTGACCTACGAGACCTTCCTCGCCACCATCCACCCGGATGACCGCGCCTATGTGGACCGCAAGTGGCAGGACGGCCTGCGTGGGGAGCCCTATGACGTCGAGCACCGCCTGCTCGTCGATGGCCGGGTGACCTGGGTGCGGGAGCGTGCCGCCCTGGAGTTCGACCCCGACGGCAATCTGCTGGGTGGCTTCGGCACCACCCAGGACATCACCGAGCTCAAGGCGGCCGAGGGACGGCTGCGCCTGCAACTGAACCTCACCCATGCCATCACCACCTGCGCGGCCGGGGCCATCTTCGTCACCGACGGGGAGGGGTGCACCAGCTTCGCCAATGCGGAGGTCGAGCGGCTGTTCGGCTTCACCCGCGACGAGCTGATGGGCCGGGTGCTGCACGACTGCATCCACCACCACCACCCGGACGGCCGTCCTTACCCCTTCGCGGACTGCCCCAACTGCCGCATCTATGGCCCAGGGGAGACGGTGCGCGACCACGAGGCGGTGTTCTTCCGCAAGGACGGTACGCCGGTCACGGTCATGTGCGCCAATTCCGCCCTGGAGGTGGACGGGGAGCAGATGGGCGCGGTCCTGGTGGCCCACGACATCACCGGGCTCAAGCACTCCGAGGAGGCCCTGCGCGAGGCCGACAGGCGCAAGGACGAGTTCCTCGCCACCCTGGCCCACGAGTTGCGCAACCCACTGGCGCCGATCCGCAGCGCGGTGGAGATCCTCAAGCTCAAGGCCCCGGACGATCCGACTTTGCAGGCGGTCCATGGCCTGATCGACCGGCAGTTGCGCCACCTGGTGCGGCTGGTGGACGACCTGCTGGATGTGAGCCGCATCACCCGCGGGCGCTTGCAGTTGCGCCGCGAGCGGGTGGCCCTGGCGGAGGTCCTGGAGCAAGCCCTGGAGGCGTCGCGCCCCCATGTGGAGTGCGCCGGGCACGACCTCAGCGTGACCCTGCCGCCCGTGCCCGTCTACCTGGACGCGGACCCGGTGCGCCTGGCCCAGGTATTCCTGAACCTGATCCACAACGCCTGCAAGTACACCAACCCGGGCGGGCAGATTCGGGTGAGCGCCGAACTGGACGGCCCGGAGGTGGTGGTGACCGTGGCCGACACGGGCATTGGCGTGCCGCCGGAAGACCTGGTGCGCCTGTTCGAGACGTTCGCCCAACTGGGCCCGACCGGCGAACGGGCCCAGGGCGGGCTCGGCATCGGCCTGTCCCTGGCCCGCGGCCTGGTGGAGATGCACGGCGGCAGCATCGAGGCCCGCAGCGAGGGCCCCGGCAAGGGGACCCAACTCGTGGTGCGGCTGCCCACCCTGCCCGGGGGTTCGGCGGCACAGCCCGCCCCCGCCCCGGCCGCGGCGGTACAGCCGGCGGCCGCGCGGCGGGTCCTGGTGGTGGACGACCACCGGGATGTGGTCGAGTCCCTGGCCCTGCTGCTGCGCGCCACGGGCTACCAGGTGGAGATCGCCCACGATGGCCTGGAGGCGATCGAGGCGGCGGGGCGCTACCGGCCGGACCTGGTGCTGCTGGACATCGGCATGCCCAAGCTGGACGGCTATGCCACCTGCCGGCGCATCCGGGAACACCCCTGGGGCCGCGACATGACCATCGTCGCCCTGACCGGCTGGGGCCAGGAGGACGACCAGCGCCGCACCCGGGAGGCCGGCTTCGACGGCCACCTGGTCAAGCCCCTGGACCCAAGGGCCCTGTTCGACCTGCTCAGCGACCCGAGCGCCCCAAAAGGCTGAGGCCCTGGGTGCGGCCAGCGGCCTGCCCGGACCGGGCCTTTCTCGGCTTCCCAGCCTTCCTGGGCGGCCCGGTACTCTTTGGCTAAGGGGATGCAGGTCTCGCGCTCGCGGCGGGGCATCTCCCACCGCGCCGCGGTTCGGATCCCTTTAGGTGGAACGTTGGCGACCAAGGATAGGGAAGGCTTGCACCGGGCGAAATCTTCATTCCAGATTTTGGATCTGCTCCCGCATCTGCTCGATCAGCACCTTCATGTCCACGGCCAGGCGGGTGACGACCAGATCGGAGGATTTGGAGCCCAGGGTATTAGCCTCGCGGTTGAGCTCCTGCATCAGGAAGTCGAGGCGGCGGCCGACGGGTTTGTCGGTGGCGACCACGGCGCGCACCTCCTGGACATGGGCCTGGAGGCGGTCCATCTCCTCGTCCACGTCGAGACGCTGGGCAAGGAGGGCGAGCTCCTGCTCCAGGCGATTGGGGTCGAGTTCGGCGCGGACCTCCTCAAGGCGGTCGAGGATGCGGCGGCGGACCTCTTCCATGACCTGGGGCATGCGCTCCCGGACGCTGACGACGCAATCCAGCAGGCGCTCACAGCGGTCGCGGACCAGGGTGGCCAGGCGCTCGCCCTCGCGGGCGCGGGTGGCCACCAGCACATCCAGGGTCTGGTCGAGCAAGGTCAGGGCCTGGGCCTGCACTGGCCCGAGATCCGGCCGCTGTTCCGCCAGGACACCGGGCC
>JBASIS010000207.1:0-6373 GCA_049654905.1 Chromatiaceae bacterium | reverse complement strand
GATTGACCGCGATGAAGTGGTCCAGACTGTCGAGATTGACCAGCCCCATGGCGGCGCAGATCTCCGTCATCTTGCCGTTCACGCCCGGGTAGACTACGGTGTCCTCGCCGGCAAAACCGAAGTTCTGCATCCAACGAAGTTTCTGGGCCAGTTCCGCGTCGTTGGTGGCGATGGCCCCGCCCTCGAAGGTGTTGAAGACCTTGGTGGCGTGGAAGCTGAAGACCTCGCAGCGGCCGAAGTTGCCGATCGGTCGCCCGCCGTGCGTGCAGCCGAAGGCGTGGGCGGCGTCGAACATCAGGGCGAGTCCGTGCCGATCGGCGATCGCCTGCAACGCCTCAACGGGGCCGGGACGTCCGTAGAGATGGACGGCCAGGATGCCGCTGGTCGCCGGCGTGATGGCGCGCTCGACCGCGGCCGGATCGAGGTTGTACGTCACGGGGTCGATGTCCGCAAAGACCGGCCGGATGCCTTGCCAATGAAGCGCATGGGCCGTGGCGATGAAGGTCAATGACGGAACGATCACCTCGCCCGTGAGATCCAGGGCGCGAATGGCCAGCTCCAACGCTTCGGTGCCGTTGGCTGTCACGACGCAATGGGCGACTTGGAGATAGTCGGCCAGGCGTTTTTCCAGTTGCTGCACGAGTGGGCCATGGTTCGTCAGCCAAACACGGTCGAGCATCTCCCCGGCCAGACGCAGGAAATGCTCGCGGTCGCCGATGTTGGGGCGGCCGACGTGCAAGTTTCGATCTGGGGAAACCATTATGCATACCTTCGTGAATAAGTCAGGTCAAGTCCAGGATATCGAAACCACCTTCATGCTCTTGGTGCCCGACGGATCAGGCGATATGAAACAATCGCCGTAACCATTTACCACGTAGCTTGCCAATTTCTCAAAGGCAAAATTCTAAGCTGGACAAGCTTTGCTGTTTCGGCCTATGGTTCAACATAAGGCTGCGAGCAAAGTCAGCATGGCTTGAGTACATCCATGCGGGACAGGCAAGCATCCCAACTCGCCTCAATTAAGTCTTATCGTTGATGTTTCAGCATCCATACGTTCTACTCAAAAACTATTGAGTCGCGTAGAATTTTATAGCACCAACTTTTGCTGCCTCTATACCAAAAGAACTCCAATAACTTCCGAGTATTAACTTCGTTCTTGACAACGCAATAAAATCCGCAGCCGCATCGAGAACGCCGTCATGACTATATCGATTGCGATTGATGTCTGGTTTGCAAATAATTCGATCTCCAAATATGCTCTTTAGCTCAACAATTTCATCATAATCATCACTACACAATAGGAATTTTCTTTCAGGCGAATTCAGTAATTCCATTCTTATTTTATCGATAAATATTTCAGTGGTTGATATTTCGGAGGATTTCTTGTTGTCTGAACGACGGATGTGAACACCGCACAAATCCGCAAGATTCACCCCATTGTAGTTTTCAGATATCCGGTACTCGACAGTATCATTGGGGACTAACCAAGAATAGGAGTCTGACAGATCCCCAATACGTTCACAGGTTCTGAGATAAGAACGAGAAAATTTATCATCATACAACATATCGTGATTAATGACAGAGTCCAGCGACAGTACATTGAAAAATACTTTTAAAGTAAACTTTCTCTGAAGCCCATGAAATAGCGAAGAAGGATTATAATAAGATATGGTAAATAGTGATTTTGGCACAATAAAAAGTTCATCGAATTTCGAAAGCAGCCCATCACCAAGAGGCCAAATGATCTTTAATTCTGCGTTTAATATCCGAGATAAGCAAAGCGCCGAATCAATCACACGCAGTCTGTTTGCAAGACCATTAAATGATTCAACAACCAGAATTTTTTCTTTACTCATCTTGCTAAACGGGTTCAGTCTTGATGTGCAACGGCAGTATTCAACAGTCTTGTCTCGGAGCATGCAGCGTGCAGAAAAATACCGGCATCCTGGTAGTAGCTCACAACTTTCGCCCATATCGCTTGAGAACTGACGTCTTTCTCTTCCGGCCCACCGCTAGCCAGGCCTGATGACCACAGGCGCGGTCAGTATTGAACAGGTTCCAAGCCACCTGCTCGGCGATAAGCGCTCTCGGAAACTATTGGCGGCGGAGGCGCTCTGCGATGATGCTCTAAGGCATGACTCATAAATTAAACGCAGACTCAGGTATGCAGATACCTGCCCCCCCAGCAGCGACGAATTGGCTCGAAGTCGTTGAGGACGGTGCCGATCCGCCGAATGTAATCGCACGGCAAACGGTCAATCAGACGTGCGCGGCCTCTAGCGATGAGAATGATGCGCAACCCGGGATCATGGTGTAGTTGGCGGATGCAATCCGCCAACTCCTCCGGGCGGGCGGGATCGAACAGAAGCGCAGCATCACCCAACTGCTCCTCGGCACCGGGGACGCGCGAGGCGATGACGGGACAATCCAGACCAAAGGCTTCGAGCGGCGGCAGATTATCTGGGCCGAAAAAGGTCGGAAAGACCAGCGCCATGGCGCGACGATAGAGGGCAACCAGCCTAGCGTCGGAAACGAAGCCCAGAACCCGCACCTGCGCGGCCAAACCCAAGGCGTCGATCGTCTCCCGCACATACCCGAGATTGCCTTTGTCGGAGCCGACCAATACCAAGGGCACCATAAGTCCGTCACGGTCGTTCAGTATCTTCAAGGCCAGCAGGAGATTGACATGGTTCTTGTGGGGCCAGAATTGCGCCGGATAAAGCAAGAAGCCGGAACCGGCATCCGGGTGAATATCAGGCTCCCCGTAAGTACCTTCCGCTTGGACCAGTGTCTCTGGCAGTGGAAAAGGGTTGACAACAACATTCTCAGACTGTGCGCCATAGAAACGCACTACCTCGTCTTTCCCAACCGCGGTGCCTGTGATGATCCGCGCCGCCCGCGGCAAGATCGCGCGGTAAAAATTTTCGCGCGCATCCCAATTCTGACCCGTGAGACTTACTTCCGGAAAATAGGGCTGACGCCGATGTTGCAGATCCCAAACTGTAATAAAGAAGGGCGCTGATAAAGGCTTGTGGCAAGGGGTGATGAACCAGATCACATCCAAGGCGAAATCCTGCACCGCTCGATCGAGTAGGGATGGCGATTCAACGGGCGGTGGCGCATAACTCAGGCGCCGTCTGATCCGCCGCAGCAACCCAACGCTGCTGGACACCAACTGTCGGCAGTTCTGCCCGACTCTGCCCTTTGGTTGGAAATCTGACCAAATCCGACGCAGAGGCTCAAGGAGATACCGAGTGAACGGTGTCGGAGAAGGCGCATATTGACGGGCCAGATTGATCCATGGCACCGGTGCATCGGGGGCATGGAGGCCGTCGCCAATGCTCAATATGACAAAACGATGTGCCAAGGGCGTGGACTGGATACCTGCAAGCACACTCGACTGGAAGGTAAAGCCCCCGCCCATGGTCGAGGCCATGTCATCACGGATGACAACACCAACACGCATCACGGAAAATGTCCTCTTCGCGTTCTCACTTCAGAACCCGTTAGCACTGCCCTGGCGACATTCGCTTAGGCATCCACGGTAAGGCCCAGCTCGCTTGGCAAGTAAAACCCCCGTCTTGCCAAGGGCTTGCGTTGACGACCCAACGACTAATCGACATGGATTTCTTCCGTCAATTCGTCGGAGGTGAGCTGGCAAGCCGGGATCTTTCGTCGATACAACTCGTCCAGAATGTCGCCCCGCGTCAGCGCGGCAAGCTCCGCCGCTTTGCCGTCGGACACCATGCCCTGCGCATACCCTGTCTCCAGCCCGTCCGCTCACTCAAACAGCTCCCGCATGCCCCCCGCCACCCGCTCCTGCTGTCCCTCCGTCAACCCCACCCCACTCGGCAAATAAAACCCCCGCCGCGCGATCCGCTCCGCGACCGGGCAGGCCACCTCCCCACACAACCCCATCTCCCGCAACACCGGCTGCTCGTGCATCGGCCAGAAGAAGGGTCGGGTGCCGATCCCCAGCCGGCCCAGGCGGCGCATCGCCTCTTCGGCATCGAAAGCCACGGCGTCATCCAGCACCACGCCATAGACCCAATAGAGGTTGTCCGCGAAATCGGTGCGGGGCAGCGGCAATTGCAGACCGGGGATGTCCGCCAGCAGGGCGTCGTAGCGGCGGCCGATGGCGACTTTGCGCGCCAGGTTGCGGTCCAACTGTTCCAACTGGGCCAAGCCCAGGGCGGCCTGGAGATTGGTCATCCGCAGGTTCCAGCCCAGTTCTGCGTGGACGAAGCGCTTGCCGGGCTGGAAGCAGAGGTTGCGCAAACTGCGGCAGCGCTCGGCCAGGTGGTCGTCGTCGGTGACGATCATACCGCCTTCGCCGGTGGTGATGTGCTTATTGGGATAGAAGCTGAAGGTGCTGAGGTCACCGAAACTGCCGCAGGGCCGGCCGCGGTAGGTCTGGCCGATGGCCTCGGCGGCGTCTTCGATGATGGCCAGGCCGTGCCGGGCGGCGAGGGCGAGCACTGGGTCCATGTCCATCGGCAGACCATAGATATGCACCGGCAGGATGGCCCGGGTGCGCGGGGTGATGCGGGCCGCGATCTGGTCGGTGTCCAGGTTCCAGGTGCGGGGGTCGCAGTCCACGATCACCGGGATGGCGCCGGCGCGGACGATGGCGGCGGCGCAGGAGATGATGGTGAAGGTCGGCAGGATGACCTCGTCCCCCGGCCCTAGGCGCAGGGCCGCGACCGCAGCGTCGAGGGCCGCCGAGCCGTTGGTGACGGCGATGCCGTGCCGGCGGCCGACGCGGGTGGCGAAGGCCTGCTCGAAGCGCGCGACAAAGGGGCCTTCGGAGGAAATCCAGCCGGTGTCGATGCACTCGGCAAGATAAGCCTTCTCGTTGCCGTCGAGCAGGGGTTCGTTGACGGGGATGAAGTCGGTCACGTTGTTCCTCAAACCTTCCGCAACACCAGGCACAGGCCCCAACTGTCTTCGCCGGGCGGGGCACCGGAGAGGAAGGCCTCGGCGCAGACCCGCTCGAAGCCGGACCCCGCCGCCAACAGGTCGAGTTCCGGTAAGGAGAAGTGCCGCATGGGGTGGGTCTCGGTCAGGGTGTGGACGGCGCCCGTCAGGGTGTCGCGGGCGAAGACGGTGTAGTGGACATCGACGCGGTTGTCGTTCGGGTAGAGCAGGGGTTCGGCCAGGCGGGTGACCTCCAGCCCTGCCGCCGCCAAACGCTTGACCCGCACCGCCGGGCGCTGGGCATAAACGGCCGGGCTATACCAGACATCGAACAGGAACAGTCCGCCCGGGCGCAAATGGTCCGCCGCGCGGGCCAAGACGGCCTGCACCGCCGCGTTGGTGATTTGGTAGCTCACGACATGAAAGAGCGACAGCACCGCGTCGAAGGCGCGTCCCAGTTGGACGGTGCCGATGTCCCCCTGCTGGCAGCTAAAGCCGGGGGCCGGGCACGCCTGGGCGACCATCGCCGCGCTGCGCTCGATGCCCGTCACCCGGTAACCGCGCTCCGCCAGCAGCCGACCATGCCGCCCGGTGCCGGAGCCAAATTCCAGCAGCTCCGGGCCGGTCACGCCGTAACGGTCCAGCAGGCCGGCGATGTAGGCCACCTCGGCGGCATAGTCCTTGTCCTGGTAGAGCAGGTCGTAATAGCGGCTGTAGACATCAAACATGGGGGTAGCGCTCGTCAAGGTGCCAGCATTCAATCCCCCGGCCGCAGGGGTGGGGTACGGTGGCCCAAGCTGCTGATGCTGGCTCCCTCCCCCCGGGCGGGGGAGGGTTGGGGAGAGGGGCGGAAAGGGAGGCCGAAGCGTCGCAACGGCCCATTATGGTCGGGAGCGGGTGCGGGATTCAGTGCTCGGTGCGTTTGAGCCAGGCTTTAATCACATCGGGGTCCAGGCCGCGTAGCCGGTCCTCCGGGGCATAGCGCTTGAAAACTTCTTCTGGGTCCAGGCCGCGCAGCCGGTCCTCCGGCGGCAGGCCACGCAGGCGGTCCTCGACAGCCATCCGGTCCATGAGGGCGGCGCGCTCCTCGGGGGTAAAACTGGCGACGTCGTCGATCATCATTCGCCAGGTGTCGTGTTTGAAATCGTCGAGGGTATAGGCCATGTCGGGTAACTCCAGGTGGTGCACTTGGGCCAGATGATAGCGCAACAGCCGGGCCAGGGGTGCGCTCGGCCGGTAATGGTTGAGACCGGCCCGGACGCGGGCCAGTTCACTGGCGAAGAGTTCCCAGGGGGCGTTACGCGGTTGGTCGGCGATGGCGTTGAGGACGATGAGGCGGATAGTGCGCAGCCCCCAGGTCAGGTCGTACACGCCAGGCCAGGCGGTGGGGCGGCAGGCGTTGGCGTCGAGCTGGCCCAGCAGGCCCGTGGGCTGGCGGGTGGCGACGGCGTAGAGC